>NZ_JBIBIC010000020.1:0-164236 GCF_042957385.1 Streptomyces sp. NPDC008079 | reverse complement strand
CTTTTTTTTTTTGTAGTCGCCCGCGCCCCCGGTGCACGGGGGGCGCCACCCACCCCCCCCCCCCCCCCGGCGGCCCCGGGGGGCGCCCACCCCCCGGGGGCCCCCCGCCGCTGTCGTGTCGGGACAATCCGTTACCACGTTCCATCGGCCGCTCATGGGTAATTCATAGGAATAGCGGAACCGATAGCCGGAATACCGGGAAAAGTGCTGGCCGCACGTCCTGTCGGCCCGTCAGGGACGAGGCCGCGACACGGTCACTCGTTGGGGTGATTTATCCGTCGGCCATGACCTGATTGGCCCTGAGCGCGTTGTCTCCGGTGCGGGCATGCGGCCCGTGAGGATTTCCGGAAGGCAGGAAAGCGTATGAACAGGGTTGCCCAGAAGGGACTCGTCACCGCCATGGTCGCCGGCGGTCTGTTGGCGGGCGCCGGGTATGCCCAGGCCGATTCGGCCGCCCAGGGTGACACCACCGGATCGCCCGGTGTCCTGTCGGGCAATTCGGTGGAAGTGCCCGTCTCCATTCCGGTGAATGTATGCGGAAATACGATCAATGTGATCGGTTTGCTGAATCCGGTGACGGGCAACGCGTGCGCCAACACCTCGGCTCCGGCCGCCACGCACTCCTCCCCCGGTGCCAGGCCGGGTCGGCACGCGGGCGCACCGGCCGATGAGCGCGCGGTCCCCGCCGGGACGAACTCGGGCTCGGGCGGCGGCGCACACGCGGCGGGCGGCACCCGTAACTCGCCCGGCCTGCTGTCGGGCAACAGCATCCGGCTGCCGATCGACGTGCCCGTCAACATCACCGGCAACAGCGTCAATGTCGTCGGGATCGGCAACCCCTCCACCGGCAACACCTCGACGAACGGCTCGACTCCGCCGGTCGTCAAGCCCACTCCGGTGCCGACCACCCCGCCCGCCCCGGCCCACACTCCGGTGCCCGCGCCGCCGAACGTCGAGGACCCCGCGGCCCCGACGCTGGCGCACACCGGTGCGGACGGCCTGCCGTACACCGCCGGTGGCAGCGCCGCCCTGCTGCTCGGCGGCGTCGTGCTCTACCGCCGTTTCCGGCCCGGCCGCGGCTGAACCGGCAGCGGTGCGACGTCCGGGGCCGCTTCCGGCGTCTTGGACGCCGCCGGGGCCTCCGGCGGCGGCGCGGCCTTGCCGTCCAGTGCCCGCTGGGCGTTGAAGTGGGCGCCGACCAGCAGGGCCAGGTTGGAGAACCACAGCCACACCAGGAAGACCACGGTGCCGGCCAGCGGGCCGTAGAGCCGGTTGTACGTGCCCGCGCGGGCGGTGTACGCGGCGAATCCGACCGAGGTCAGCAGCCACAGCAGGACGGCGAGGGCGCCGCCGGGGGCCATCGCGCGCAGGCCGCGGGTGCCGCGGGGACCTGAGCGGAAGAGCACCAGGACCAGCGCGGCGGCCAGCACCAGCAGCAAGGGCCAGCGCAACACCCGCCAGGCGGTGATCACGGGGGTGTTCATGTGCGGCAGCTCCCCTATCCGGTGGGCGACCTCGCCGCTGACCACCAGGCTGCTGGCGCTGCACACCAGCAGGACGAGCAGCGCCACCGAGGTGATCACGATGCGCGGGGCGGTGCGCCAGGCGGGGCGGTGGTCGGTCACCCGGTACATCGAGTGCAGGGCGCGCCGGAAGACGCTGGAGTAGCTGCACGCCGACCAGACGGCGCCCGCGCTGCCGATGATCACCAGGGAGAGGGTCGCGGACCGGTCGTCGGCCATGTCCTGGAGCGCGGAGGCGACGATCGGCCGGGACGCGGTCGGGAGCAGGGAGGTGACCTCGGAGGCCAGCTGGTTCTCCGAGGCACCGCCCGCCAGGCCCAGCACCGACACGGTGACCAGCAGCGCGGGGAAGAGCGCGAGCACCGCGTAGTACGTGAGGGCCGCCGCCCGCTCCGTGGCGTCCTCCTCCCATGCCGCCCCTATGGCGCGGCCGAGGGCCCGGATGGCGCGGAAGGTCGCGACGGTCTTCGGCAGCCGTCTTCTGTCAGCCGGCCGCGTGCCGCGGACCGCGCTGTCCTCAGTGGTCAAAAGTGCCCCTCACAGCGTCGAGCGGTAGGCGACCCGTGGCCCGCAGTGACGTATGCCCGGTGCCGGTCCACCCATGTGCGCCTTTCCGGGTACTGCCCGCCGCGGGGTCGCGGCACCTATCGTCGGCAGCGAACAGTGGCCGAACGCTGGGCACACGACGAAGGGAAGGACCGGACATGGCACAGGAAGTCCGCGCAGTGATCGCACCGGGCAAGGGCGAGCCGGTACGGGTGGACACGGTGGTGGTGCCGGATCCGGGGCCGGGCGAGGCGGTGGTGCGGATCCAGGCGTGCGGGGTCTGCCACACCGACCTGCACTACCGGGAGGGCGCGATCAACGACGACTTCCCGTTCCTGCTCGGGCACGAGGCCGCCGGCGTGGTCGAGACCGTCGGCGACGGCGTCACCGAGGTCGCGCCGGGCGACTTCGTGATCCTCAACTGGCGGGCCGTGTGCGGCCGGTGCCGCGCGTGTCTGCGCGGGCGCCCCTGGTACTGCTTCGACACCCACAACGCGAAGCAGAAGATGACGCTCAAGGACGGCACGGAGCTGTCGCCCGCGCTGGGCATCGGCGCCTTCGCGGAGAAGACGCTGGTCGCGGCCGGGCAGTGCACGAAGGTCGACCCGGCGGTGTCGGCGTCGGTGGCCGGGCTGCTCGGCTGCGGGGTGATGGCCGGGATCGGCGCGGCGCTCAACACCGGGAACGTGGGCCGCGGCGACTCGGTCGCGGTCATCGGCTGCGGCGGCGTCGGCGACGCGGCCGTGGTGGGATCGCGGCTGGCCGGTGCGGCCAGGATCATCGCCGTCGACATCGACGACCGCAAGCTCGCCACGGCGTCCGCGATGGGCGCCACGCACACCGTCAACTCCCGCGACCGTGACGCCGTGGAGGCGATCCGCGAGCTGACCGGCGGGAACGGCGCCGACGTCGTGATCGACGCGGTCGGCCGCCCGGAGACGTACAAGCAGGCGTTCTACGCGCGCGATCTGGCCGGGACGGTGGTCCTGGTGGGGGTGCCGAGTCCGGAGATGACGCTGGAGCTGCCGCTGTTGGACGTGTTCGGCCGCGGCGGCGCGCTGAAGTCGTCGTGGTACGGCGACTGCCTGCCGTCGCGGGACTTCCCGATGCTGATCGACCTGCATCTCCAGGGGCGCCTGGACCTGGGCGCGTTCGTCACGGAGACCATCGCGCTGGACGAGGTGGAGGCGGCGTTCGCGCGGATGTCCGAGGGCGACGTATTGCGTTCGGTCGTGGTGCTGTAGCGGCTCTAAGGTGAAGGCGGGCGCATGCGCGATGAGGCGCATGCGCGCACCTGTACTGCGAAGACGTCATTTCGAGGAGCCTTCAATGGCGCTGCCGCAAGGCACGCTCAGCCACCGCTACCGCGGCGAACACCCCGTCCGTACCCTCCTCTACCTCTTCGAACCCGACCGTCGCCGGGTCGGGTTCGCCGTACTCGCCTTTTTCGCCAAGCACACCCCCGTCTGGCTGCTGCCGCTCATCACGGCCAACGTGGTCGACGTCGTCGTGCAGCACCGGCCGATATCGGTGCTGTGGTGGAACTCGGCCGTCCTGCTGGTGATCCTCAGCCTCAACCTCCCGCTGCACCTGGCGTACGTGCGCTGCATGCAGGGCTCGATCCGCAGGACCGGCACCCGGCTGCGCACCGCGATCTGCCAGCGGATGCAGCAGCTCTCCATCGGCTACCACTCCCGTGTCAGCGCCGGCGTGCTCCAGGCCAAGGTGATCAGGGACGTCGAGACCATCGAGACGGCGGCGCAGCAGACCGCCGACAACGGTCTGGCCGCGATCGCCACCCTGAGCGGCGGCCTGGTGGTGATCGGCATCCAGGCGCCCGCCTTCCTGCCGGTCTATCTGATCGTGGTGCCCGCCTCCGCGATGCTGGTGGTGCGGCTGCGCCGCCGGTTGCGGCACGACAACGAGTCCTTCCGCCAGCAGGTGGAGCAACTGTCCTCGCGGGTCAGCGAGATGACGACCCTGATCCCCATCACCCGTGCGCACGGCCTGGAGAACACCGCGCTGCACCGGGTGGACCGCACGCTGGGCGAGGTGCTGCACGCGGGGCTGCGGCTCGACCGGCTCAACGGGTGGTTCGGCTCGCTGGCCTGGATCCTGCTCAACGCGATCGGTGTGGCCTGCCTGGCGGGCTCGGCGCTGGTCGCCTACTACGGCTGGCTGAACGTTTCGGCGGGCACCGTGGTGATGCTCAGCGCGTACTTCTCCAGCCTCACCGGGTCGGTGACCACGCTGCTGACGCTGACCCCGCAGATCGGCAAGGGCCTGGAGTCGGTCCGCTCGATCGGCGAGGTGCTCCAGGCGCCCGACCTGGAGCAGAACGACGGCAAGGCCGAAGTGAAGGGCGTGGTGGGGCACTTCGAGTTCCGCGGGGTCGGCCACACCTATCCCGAGAGCGACCGGCCCTCGCTGGTCGACTTCGATCTGGACGTGCGGCCGGGCGAGACGGTCGCCCTGGTGGGCGGTTCCGGCGCGGGCAAGTCGACCGTGCTCAATCTGGTGATCGGCTTCCTGCGGCCGACGCATGGGCGGATTCTGCTCGACGGCGTCGACATGGAGGATCTGGACCTGCGCGACTACCGGACCTGGCTGTCGGTGGTGCCGCAGGACTCGATCCTGTTCGAGGGCACCGTCCGCGACAACGTCACCTACGGCATGACCGATGTGCCGGAGGAGAGGGTCAGGGCGGCGCTGCGGGACGCCAACGCGCTGGAGTTCATCGACCGGATGACCCACGGTCTCGACACCGTCGTCGGTGAGCGGGGCGCCCGGCTCTCCGGCGGGCAGAAGCAGCGGCTGGCCATCGCCCGCGCGCTGATCCGCGACCCGCGCGTGCTGGTCCTGGACGAGGCGACGTCCGCGCTCGACTCCCGCTCGGAGGCGCTGGTCCAGCAGGCGCTGACCCGGCTGGTGCGCGGCCGTACGGTCTTCGTGGTGGCCCACCGGCTGTCCACGATCCGCAACGCCGACCGTATCGTCGTCCTGGACGAGGGCCGTATCGCGGAAGTCGGACCGCACGCCGAGCTGGTGCGCGGCGGCGGCGCGTACGCGGGTCTCCAGGCCGCCCAACTGGCCTGAGCCGCCCGCGCGTCGAAGGGCCTGTCGTCCCTCACCCGACGGAGCGGAGCACGCGCTCCGGGGTCGCTCCGTCGGGTGGAGGGCGCGGCCGTCAGCCGTTCAGGGCACGGGCGACGATGGCCTGTGCCTCCTCCTGGACGGTGGCGAGGTGGTCGTCGCCGAGGAAGGACTCGGCGTAGACCTTGTAGACGTCCTCCGTCCCCGAGGGCCGCGCGGCGAACCAGGCGTTGTCGGTGCTGACCTTGATGCCGCCCAGGGCCGCGTTGTTGCCGGGGGCGTGGGTGAGCACGGAGGTGACGGGGTCTCCGGCGAGTTCGGCGGCGGGCACCTGCTTGGGCGAGAGCTCGGCGAGTACGGCCTTCTCCTCGCGGGTCGCGGGCGCGTCGATCCGCGCGTAGGAGGGGGCGCCGAAGCGCTCCGTGAGGTCCGCGTAATGCTCGGACGGGGTGCGGCCGGTGACGGCGGTGATCTCGGCGGCCAGCAGTGCCAGCAGGATGCCGTCCTTGTCGGTGGTCCACACCGAGCCGTCGCGCCGCAGGAAGGACGCGCCCGCCGACTCCTCGCCGCCGAAGGCCAGGGTGCCGCCGAGCAGCCCGTCCACGAACCACTTGAAGCCGACCGGGACTTCGGTCAGCGGACGGCCGAGGTCGGCCACCACCTTGTCGATCATCGAGGACGACACCAGCGTCTTGCCGATCGCCAGGTCGGGCCGCCACTGCTCGCGGTGCCGCGACAGATAGGAGATGGCGACGGCCAGGTAGTGGTTGGGGTTCATCAGGCCGCCGTCGGGCGTGACGATGCCGTGCCGGTCGGCGTCCGCGTCGTTGCCGGTGGCGATGCGGTACTCGTCCTTGCGGGCGATCAGCGACGCCATCGCGTACGGCGACGAGCAGTCCATCCGGATCTTGCCGTCCCAGTCGAGCGTCATGAAGCGCCAGGTGGGGTCGGCGACCGGGTTCACCACGGTCAGGTCGAGGCCGTGCCATTCGGCGATCCGGCCCCAGTACTGGACCGACGCGCCGCCCAGCGGGTCCGCGCCGATCGTGACGCCCTCGCGCCGTACGGTCTCCAGGTCGAGCACCGACGGCAGGTCGTCCACGTAGCGGCCGAGGAAGTCGTAGCGCCCGGTGGTGTCGGCGGCGAGCGCCCGGGTGTACGGGACGCGGCGCACGCCCTTGAGGCCGTCGGCGATCAGCTCGTTGGCCCGGTCCTGGATCCAGCCGGTGGCGTCGGAGGCGGCGGGGCCGCCGCTCGGCGGGTTGTACTTGAAGCCGCCGTCCGCGGGCGGGTTGTGCGAGGGGGTGACGACCACGCCGTCGGCGAGGTGGGTGGTACGGCCCCTGTTGTACGACAGGATCGCGTGCGAGACGGCCGGGGTGGGCGTCCAGCCGTCGCTCTCGTCGATCAGCACCGAGACCTCGTTGGCGGCGAAGACCTCGAGCGCGGTGACCCGCGCGGGCTCGGACAGCGCGTGCGTGTCGGCGCCGAGGAAGAGCGGTCCCGTGGTGCCCTGCGCGGTGCGGTAGTCGCAGATCGCCTGGCTGGTGGCGGCGATGTGGTCCTCGTTGAACGCGGTGTTCAGCGACGAGCCGCGGTGCCCCGAGGTGCCGAACGCCACCCGCTGGCCGGTCTCGCCGGGGTCCGGGTGCAGCGCGTAGTAGGCCGTGATCAGGCGGGGTACGTCCACCAGGTCGTCCGGCCGTGCCGGTGTTCCGGCGCGCTCGTGCGGCATCCGCGTCTCCTTCGCTGCGTCATCGGTCGGGCCTGCCCTGACCATTCTTACCCCCGATGCGCGCCGGTGATCAGCGGGCGCGGTCGCGGTCGCGTGGCGGGCACGGTCGGGGATGCGCGGCGGGCGCGGTCGCGGGTGCGCGGCGGGCGCGGTTTTCACGGTTGCCGCGGCGCGGGGCCGCGACACTCACGCCTCGGCTCCCGGCGCTCTATGGTGACGGTCATGAGTAATCCGGAGCCGCCCGCCGAGGGTGTGCGGCTCTCCTCGGCGACCGGGCGCTGGGTGCTGGCCTGCTCGGTGCTCGGCTCGGGCATGGCGATGCTGGACGGCACCATCGTCAACATCGCGCTCCCCCGGATCGGGGAGGGCCTCGGCGCGACCCTGGCGGCGCTCCAGTGGACCGTCAACGGCTATCTGCTGACGCTCGCCGGGCTGATCCTGCTCGGCGGCGGCCTCGGTGACCGGTACGGGCGCAGGAAGGTCTTCGTCATCGGCGTCGTCTGGTTCGCGCTGGCGTCCGCGCTGTGCGGCGCGGCGCCCGACAGCGGCGTGCTGATCGCGGCGCGGGCGCTCCAGGGCGTGGGCGGGGCGCTGCTGACGCCCGGTTCGCTCGCCCTGGTGCAGTCCACGTACCGCCCGCAGGACCGCGCGAAGGCGGTCGGCGCCTGGTCGGGCCTCGGTGGCGTGGCGGGCGCGATCGGCCCGTTCCTCGGCGGCTATCTGGTGGACGGTCCCGGCTGGCGGTGGATCTTCCTGATCAATCTGCCGCTGGCGGCGGTCGTGGTGGCCATCGCCGTCCGGCACGTGCCGGAGAGCCGCGACCGTACGGCGAGCGGGAGCTTCGACATCCTGGGCGCGGTACTGGCCGCGCTCTGCCTCGCGGGCGTCACCTACGCGCTGATCAGCGCGTCCGGTCACCCCTCCCCCGTCGCGGTCGCCGTGCCCGCGGCGGCGGGTCTGGCGTGCGGCTGGGCCTTCCTGCGCACCGAGCGGCGCCGCCCGTCCCCGATGCTGCCGCTGTCGGTCTTCGCCTCGAAGCTGTTCACCTCGATGAATCTGGTGACGCTCTGTCTGTACGCGGCCATCGGCGGGGTGTTCTTCGTGCTGCCGGTGCAGCTCCAGATCGCCGCCGGGTACAGCGCGCTGCGCGCCGGTCTCGCGACGCTGCCGGTGACCGTCCTGATGCTGCTGCTGTCCGCGCCCGCGGGCGCGCTCGCCCAGCGGATCGGGCCGCGCTGGCCGCTGACGGTCGGTCCGCTGGTCACCGCGTGCGGCCTGCTGCTGCTCACCCGCGTGTCGCCGGACACCTCCTCGTACGTCGTCGACGTGCTGCCCGCCGTCGTCGTCCAGGGGCTCGGCATGTGCCTGTTCGTGGCGCCGCTGACCGCGACCGTGCTGGCCTCGGTGGAGGTCGATCACGCGGGGGTGGCCAGCGGGGTGAACAACGCGGCGGCCCGCGTGGCGCAACTGCTGATCGTCGCGGCCCTCCCCCTGGCCGTCGGCCTGTCCGACCACGCCTACCGGTCGCCGCACGCGGTGAACTCGGCGTTCGGGAAGGCGATGCTGATCTGTGCGGGCCTGTGCGCCGTCGCCGCGGTGCTGGCCGCGGTGCTGGTGCCGTCGGGTGCGCTGCGCGAGGACGGGGCGAAGGGGCCGCTCGCGCAGCCGGAGTGCGCGCCGCACTGCGGTGTGCTGGCGCCCCCGGTCGAGCCGGGCCGGCCCGAGCGGCCCGGACAGCCGGAACAGCCCGCCTGAGAGGCGGGGGCAGCCGCGGGGGCAGTTCGTAAGGGCCGGACCGCCGGGGCCGGACCGTGAGGTCCAGACCGCCGGGGTCAGTCCGCCCGGGTCAGTCCGTCGGGGTCCGTTCGGTGAGGAGCAGTTCCAGGACGGGGAGCGCCGCGTCCAGCATCGCGCGCTGCTCGTCGGTGAGCCACGCCATCCTCCGGGCGAGCAGTGCCGCCCGCTCGCGGCGGATGCGCTCCAGCAGGGCGCGTCCTTCCGGGGTGATGCTGACGAGCCAGGAGCGGCCGTCGGAGGGGTCGGCCTCCTTGCCGATCAGCCCGGCCTCCGACAGCGGCCTGACCGTACGGGTCAGGGAGGGGGCGGCGACCTGTTCGCGGGCGGCGAGTTCACCGAGCCGGATGGGGCCGAACTGCCCGATCCTGGCCAGCGCGGAGAGCTGCGCGTACGTCAGGTTGAGGTCGTCGGCGGACGCCTGGGCGAGCTGGCGGTAGAGCCGGGCCACGATCAGCGCGACCGCGGCCGGAGTGGCGCCCCCGCGCCCGTCGGGGTGGTCCATGGCGGGGGGCGCCTCCTCGGTCGGTTCGGTTACTCCTGCGGGGCGTGGGCCGCGCGGACGGCGCGGCTGCGGATCAGTGACGCGCCCGCCGCGACCAAGGACATCACGATGGCCAGGGCGAACACCACCACGAGGCCGTCGTGGAACGGCCCGGAAATCAGGTGCGGGAAGAATTCACGGCCGGTGAGCGTGTGCTGGTTGGCCGCCGGGAGCTTGCCGAGCAGGTCGGGGCCGAGCAGGTGCTGGATCGGGTTGTAGCCGAGGAAGGCCGCGAAGAGCGTGCCGACCGGCGGCAGATTGGCGATCTCGTGCGCGTTCGCCCCCGGCACGCCCTGGGCGACCAGGCCGCTGCTGAGGGTGCCGGGCAGCGAGCGGGCGAGTCCGGCGACCATGAGCGAGAAGAACACGCCGATGGAGAGCACCATGCCCGCGTTCTGGAAGGTGGCGCGCATGCCGGAGGCGGCGCCGCGGGCCTCGGCGGGCACGCTCGCCATGATGATCGAGGTGTTCGGCGCCGCGAACAGACCGCCGCCGACCCCGTTGAGGAAGATCAGGAACGCGAAGGCCAGATAGTTGAAGTCGGTGGGGAGCAGCAGCAGTCCCGCGAAGGACGCGGCCATCACGACGAATCCGGCGGCGGCGAAGAGCCTGGCGCCGTACCGGTCGGAGAAGTAGCCCGCGATGGGCCCGGAGACCAGGAAGCCGACGGTGAGCGGCAGCAGGAAGATACCGGCCCACAGCGGGGTGTCGACGTAGTCGTAGCCGTGCAGGGGCAGCCAGATGCCCTGGAGCCAGATGATCAGCATGAACTGGAGGCCGCCGCGGGCGATGGAGCCGAGCAGGGTGGCCGCGTTGCCGCCCGCGAAGGCCACGTTGCGGAACAGGCCGAGCGGGAACATCGGCTCGCGCACCTTGGCCTCGACGAGGCAGAAGACTGCGAGCATCGCGACGCCGCCGATCAGGCCCGCGAGCACCCAGGGGTTGGTCCAGCCCATGGTGTGGCCGCCGTAGGGCTGGATGCCGTAGGTGATGCCCGCGAGCAGCGCGGTCAGGCCGACGGCGAAGGTGACGTTGCCCCACCAGTCGACTCTGGCCTTGCGGCGGATGCCGGTCTCGTGGAGCGAGCGGTAGGCCCAGACGGTGCCGATCAGGCCGATCGGGACGTTGACCCAGAAGATCGAGCGCCAGTCCCACTCGGAGAGCAGGCCGCCGAGGACCAGGCCGATGAAGGATCCGGCGATGCCCGCGACCATGTTCACGCCGAGCGCCATGCCGCGCTGGCGGGCCGGGAAGGCGTCGGTGATGATCGCGGCCGAGTTGGCCATCAGCATCGAGCCGCCGACGGCCTGGGCGACGCGCCAGCCGATCAGCCAGAGCGCGCCGCCGCCGCCCTGCATCGGGTCCAGGGAGAGGATCACCGAGGTGACGGTGAAGATCAGGAAGCCGGAGTTGTAGATCTTGACCCGGCCGAGGATGTCCCCGAGCCGGCCGAGGGTGACCACGAGGACCGCCGTGACCAGCATGTATCCCATCAGCATCCAGAGCAGATAGCTGACGTTGCCGGGCTGGAGGGGGTCGAGGTGGATACCGGTGAAGATCGCGGGGAGCGAGATCAGCACGATCGAGGAGTTGATCGTGGCGATCAGCATGCCGAGCGTGGTGTTCGACAGTGCCACCCACTTGTAGCGCGGATGGTCGGCCGCTATGCGCGGTGGCCTCCGTTGTATTCGTGCCGCTGGCTCTTCGGCCGTCTTCTCGCTCGCCAACCCTCACACCCCACAGGTCGCGCAGGTACTTAACTTAGGTTAAGTAACTCTAACACCGAAGGGTGAACGGCCGACGCCGACGCCGTCACCGCCTGCGCATCAGCAGCCCCCGCAGATACGCCGCCTGCCCGGCGTGCTGGAGGTCGTCGGAGACGACGCTGATCAGGCGTACACCCAGGGTCACCGGCGGATTCCAGCGCTTGTCCACGACGCGGTCGAGGTCGTCGTCGGTCAGCTCCCGCACATGGCGGACGGTGTTCTCGTATACGGCGTCGTGGTAGCCGGTGAGCAGGTCGGCGGAGCTCACCCGGACGGCGGCGACGTCGTCCGGACCGTCGCCGTAGCCGATCGCCCCGGCGGGGAAGGGCAGGTCGAAGCGGGCGTCCCAGCCCTGCGCGGTCCAGGCCTGCTCGGTGCCCGCGACCTCGGCGACATGGTCGTCCTGGACGCGGGTCAGGTGCCAGATCAGCCAGCCGACGCTGTTGGCGCCCTCGTCCACGCGGAAGGCCAGCTCTTCGGGGGTGAGGCCGTCCACGGCGTCGTGGACCACTTCCTGGATCCGGCCGAAGGCGTCGGCCAGCAGTTCCGTGCTGTTCATCGGGGCTCCTCGTGAAGGATCGACAGCGGGCCACCGATGACAAGCGGCGGCGCCCCCTACTCCTTCCCGCCCCGCGCACATACTCCGCAATATCTCCGTACCGCAGATTTTTTACGTATCCACGTCGATTGTTTGCGAGGAGCCCCGTAAGATCACTGCCGTACAGCGCACCGGTCCCGGGCGGGTGACATCGTCCCCGCCCGGGACCGGTCGATTCGACTGTCCGCTCAGCTAGCGCTCAGCGGACGCGCGGGTCACGAAGGCAGCGTCCACTGCTGGTTCGCGCCGCCCGCGCAGGTCCAGATCTGGAGCCGGGTGCCGTTGGCGGAGCTGGGCCCGGTCGCGTCCAGGCACTTGCCCGAGCCGGTGTTGACCAGGGTGCTGCCGCTGCGGGTCCACTTCTGGGCGGCCGTGCCGTTGCAGTCGTAGAGCTGCACCTGGCTGCCATTGGCGGTGCCCGCCGCGGCCACGTCCATGCACTTGCCGAGAGCCTGGAGCGAGTTGTCGCTGCCGACCGTCCAGTTCTGCGCGGTGGTGCCGTTGCAGTCGTAGAGCTGGACCGCCGCGCCGTTGGCGCTGCTCGCGGAGGCCACGTCCACGCACTTGTTGGCGTAACCGGACCGGATCGGCCCGGTGGCGCCGCCGGTGGGCGGCGGAGTGGTGCCGCCGCCGGTGATGGCGTTGAAGATGCTGGAGAACTGGTACTGCGACTGGGGTGTGCCGCTGCACGAGTCCGACAACTGGCCGTTGGTGGCGCATGCCTTGTCACGGCCGAGCGACCAGAAGGACAGCTCCTGGATGCCGTTGTTCTTCGCGAAGGTCTCCAGCGACTGCGCGTTGGCGGTCGAGAAGACCTCGTTGGTCGAGTCGTTCACCCCGATCATGGGGGTGTTGCCCTCCATCGCCCAGAGCTGCGCGGAGGTCTTGGTGTTCCAGATGGCGCCGAGCTGGCTGTGCAGCGCGGTGGCCGCGCTGATGGCCGCCTGGCCCATGTCCATCGACGGCCCGTAGTCCATCGTCATGATGTTGACGAGGTTGACGTTGAGGCCGTTGCTCTTGGCGTTGTTCAGCAGGCTGAGCGAGTTGGACTCCAGGCCCGTGGGGTTGACCGGGAGCGTGTAGTCGATGTCGAGCTTCTTGCCGGCCGCCGCGTACTCCTGCTGGAGCTGCGCGAGGGCCTGGTTGCGCCGGTCGTTGGCGGTGGTGTTGTTGAGCGCGCCGCCCTCGATGTCGAAGTCGAGGCGGGTCAGGTTGAGTCCGTCGATCACGCGCTTGTACTGGGTCTTGAGCGCGGCGACCGACGTACAGGAGATGCCGATCTCGGTGCCGCCCGCGCCGCCGAAGGAGGCGATGACATCGCCGCCGCCGGACCGCAGGGTGTTGATGGCCGACGTCCAGCTCGCGTCGGTGACCGAGGTACTGCCGTTGAAGGTGGCGTTGCAGCCGCCGCCGTCGATGACGAACGCGAGGGTGAAGTACTTCAGCCCGGTGGCGTTCTTCACCGCCGCCAGCGCCGACGGGGAGTTCCAGACCTCGGCGTAGGGCGCCGCGTACTGCGCGGGGAAGCCGGGGCCCGGATTGGCCGCGGCCTGCGCCGGAGCGCCCGCGGCCAGCAGCAGTCCCGCCGCGAGTGCGGGGACGGCGGCGAGTGCGGTCAGCGCCTTGAGCCGAATGCGCGGTCTGTTCATGGGGGGAGACCTTCCGGTAGCGGACAGCCGGACCCGCGCACCCGGATCGGTTCTGATCCGTGAACGGCGGACTCCGACATGACTGAGGGCGCATCGGCGAAGGTAGGACTAGACCAATGCCACGTCAAGCCCTCACGTTCACCAACTGAAGACAACCGCACGCCTTTTGCTCTCCAACCCCGCCCGTGAACGCATGCGGGAGGTGCCCGCGTTCGAGAGCCGAACGCGGACACCTCCCAGCTGACGGCCGCTCCTCAGCGGCTGCCCTTAGTTGTTGACCTTGATGGTGAAGGTCGAGGTGGTGTTCTTGATGTCCTGGAAGTTGTCGCTCAGGTGCAGACCGTTGAAGGTGACGGAACCAACGGCCGGTCCCTGACCGGCCTCCGGCAGCTCATTGGCCCACAGACCGAATCCCGACTTCGCGTCGTACGCGTCACCGCTCTTGTGGGCACCGGTGATCGAGATGTTGGTCAAGATGGTGTCCGTGATCGGGAACTGCGGCTGACCGCCCACGTAGTTGGTCTGGAACATGATGCCGCTGTACGTCGGATCGGTGATGTCCACATCGCTGATGCGGATTCCCTGGAACACCTTCGAGGCCGAGAACAGCCAGATGGCGGGGAAGGTCTGGCCGTTCCAGAAGTGACCGCCCGTTCTGGCGAGCGACACGTTCTGGATGTTGGTCGGCACGGTTCCGAAGCCGTTCATCGCGTAACCGAAGTCCAGCGAACTGACGGTGATTCCGGAGTAGACCAGGGTGTCCGCGATGTAGATGTTCCGGAAGGTGTTGTTGTACCCGCCGTACACCGCGACGCCCGCCGCGCGCCAGGTCAGCAGCGACGTCAGGTTCTCGAACACGTTGTTCTTCTCGTCCGCGCCGCCGGCGTCGATGGCGGAGAACAGCGCGAAGCTGTCGTCACCGGTCGCCCGCGACTCGTTGTTGAAGACGTGGTTGTCCGTGGAGCCGTTCGTCATGTTGACGCCGTCGGCGAACGTGTCACGGATACGGGAGTTGCTGATCACCATGTTGTCGGTGTTGGCACCCCAGTACATGCAGACCGTGTGCTCGACCCAGATGTTGTCGATGGTCATGTTGGCCACGTTGGAGAGGTCGAAGACCTTTCCGGGACCGTCGATGCGCGAGGTGTAGTTGCCGAAGAACGCGAATCCGGAGAACGTCGTCCCGTTGGCGGTGGCGTCCGCGCGGAATCCGGCGTCGGTGTTCGACTGGTCGGCCGGAGTGCGGAAGCGGGTGAACCACGGACCGGCGCCGATCACCTTGATCGACCGGCCGTAGACCTGGAACTTCTGGGCGGTCGAGTAGTCACCGGTCGGCAGGTAGACGCCGAGCTTGGTGGTGTCCTGTCGCGCCGCGTCCAGGGCGTTCTGCACGTCCTGCTGGGTGAAGCCGGCCGGCACGACGTACTTCGTCGGGTCCGGGTTCGGGATCACCGTGGCCTGCTCGGTGTTGATGAAGTCGATCGCGTACGTGCTGGTGTTCGCGGCGTCCTTCTGGAGCTTGATCGTGCTGCCCGCCGGGACGGTCGTCCCGAGCAGCAGGTTGGCCTCGTCGTAGATGTGACGGGGGCCGCCCGCACCCGGGCTGTTGCCGGGGCCGGTCTCGTTGCCGTACAGCCAGGCGTACTTGGACGTCAGGTCGATGGCCTTGAGGAACGTGCCGTTGACGTAGACGTTCAGGTTGGAGTTGATGCCGTCGCCGCCCGCGGCGTCCGGGATGGAGTAGCGGACCACCAGCGTGTTGGTGCTGGCGCGGGTGGTGAAGGACACCGACTGCCCGGTGGAGTTGAGCGTCACCGCCTTGCGGCCGGACGCCTCGCCCGCGATGTCGCCGACGGTCCGGTTGGGACCGACGACCTGGGCGCCGCCGCCGAGCACGCCGTCCTCGGCCTCGTACGAGTCGTACGGCATGTTGGCGCCGCGACCGACGAAGAAGGACAGGGTGCTGGTGTTGTTGGCCTGCTTGGTCGCCACCTCGTTGGCGTCGACGGCGATCACCGTCTTCACGGTGTACTTGCCGTTGACCGCGGTCCAGCTACCCAGGTTGATCGGGCTGGTGGTCGCTCCGGCCGCGATGGCGCCGCTGTAGGAGCCGGTCAGCGTCTTGATGACACTGCCGGTGGTGGCGTCGGCCAGGGTGAGCGTGACGTTGTGCGCGCCGCTCGCCGAGGCCACGGTGCCCTGGTTCTTGATGGCCACCGAGAAGTTGACGTTGTTGCCCGCCGACGGGTTGCCCGGCGACCAGGCGACCGGCGAGGCCACCAGGTCGGAGGTGTCGACCGGCTTGACCACCAGGGCGGTGGGGTTGGTGTAGCTGTTGTTGGTCTCGTTCTGCTCGACGACCTTGTTGGACTCGTCGACCTTGGCGGTGAGCTGGTAGCTGCCCGCGTCCTTCGCGCCGATGTTGGCGGTCACGACGCTGCTCGCGCCCGCGGCCAGCGCGCCGACGGTGCCGGTGCCGACCTTGGTGGTGCCGAGGTAGAAGTTGACGTCGGTGGAGGCCGCCGCGTCGGTGCCGATGTTCTTCACCGTCGCGCTGAGCGTGATCGGGTCGGTCTCGATCGGCGAGGCGGGCGAGGCCGTCAGGGAGCTGACGGTCAGATCGGGGTTGGGCCCCGGTACGCCGATGACCTGGAACTCGGCCGCCTGGCCGCCGCCCGCACCGGTGTTGGAGCTGAAGGTGAGGCGCACGTCAGCGACCCGGCCGGAGACCGGGATCGTCACCGAGTTGCCGGTGGACGGGCTGAAGTTGTACGCGGTCGCGGGCGAGAGCTGGGTGAACGTGCTCGCGCTCTGCTCCCGGCCGGAGACCGCGATGGTCTGGGTCCGGTTGCCCCACGAGGCGTCGGGGTTGAGCTTGACCACCACGGAGCTGGTGTCCACGTTGGAGCCCAGCGAGACGGTCAGGGTGCTGGTGCCGCTGCCTTCCCAGTACGTCGACAGGCTGTCGTCGTTGGCGTTGGCGGCGACGAAGTTCTGCACGGTGGCGGACGCGACGATCGGCTTGCCGACCGCCAGGTTCGTACCGCCGACGCTGGTGCCGTTGCGGGTCACCGTGTTGCTGTTCGCCGACTCGTTCCCGGCCGCGTCCTTGGCCCGTACGAAGTACGAGACGGTCGCGGTGTCGGGCTGGCTGTCGGTGTAGGTCAGCACGTTGGCCGCGGTGGTGGCGATCTGGCTGCCGTTGCGGAAGACCTCGTAGCCGGTGACACCGACGTTGTCGCTCGACGCCGTCCAGGTCAGCTTGATCTGGCCGGAGGCGGGCTGGGTGTACGCCAGGCCGCCCGGTGCGGTCGGCGCCTGCGTGTCACCCGAGGTGCCGGTGCGCGTCACGGTGTTGCTGTGCGCCGACTGGTTGCCCGCCGCGTCCTTGGCGACCACGTAGTACGCCACGGTCGCGGTGTCGGGCTGGCTGTCGGTGTACGTCAGCACGTTCCCGGCCACCGAGGTACGCAGCGCGCCGTTGGCGTACACGTCGTAGCCGGTGACGCCCGTGTCGTCGGTGGAGGCGCTCCAGGTCAGCTTGACCTGGCCGGACGCGGGCTGGGTGTACGCCAGGTTGGCGGGCGCGGTCGGCGCGGTGGTGTCACCGGTCGTCGGCCCGTACACCTCGAACTCGGATATCTGGCCCGCGGGCCAGCCGGTGTTGCCGGTGATGTTCAGCCGGACGTACCGGGTCGTCGTCGAGTTGAAGTTGATGGTCACCGTGTTGGCCGACGACGGGTTGAAGGAGTAACCCGCCGAGGCGACGATGTCGGTGAACGTGGTGCCGTTGGTGCTGCCCTGGACGGCCAGGGTCTGCGTGCGCGTCGACCAGCTCGTGGCCGGCGGCAGCTTCAGCACGACCTGGTTGACCGCCACCGCGGAACCGAGGTCGACCCGGAGCCACTGCGGGAAGGCGTTGTTGGAGCTCTCCCAGTACGAATTCGCGTCGCCGTCAACGGCGTTGCCCGAGCCGTAGACGTCCGCGTGGCTGGACTCCGCGGTCGGCTTGCCCTTGGCGAGGTTGACCGTCGAGGCCGCGGCGGCCTGCGCGGTGATCTCGGAGAGCTGGGCGGAGGACCCGGCGGAGTTCCCGGTCACCTCGGCGCGCACGTAGTGCGCCATGGAGGCCGGGAAGGAGATCTTGACGGTGTTGCCGGTCGACGGGCTGAAGGTGTACTTCGCCGAGCCGACCAGGGTGTTGAAGGTCTCGCCGTCCTCGCTCGCCTGGATCGAGAGCGTCTCCGACCTGGACTTCCACCCCGAGGGGACCTTCAGCCGCACCTGGTCGATGCGGGTGGTGCGGCCCAGGTCGATCTGCGCCCACTGCGGCAGGGACTTGCCCGAACTCTGCCAATAGGTGTTCTGGTCGCCGTCGTTGAGGTGGGCGGCGCTGTTCTTGCCGCTGGTGCTACTGACCGAGACCGCGCTGTCGGTCGCCGGACTTGGCTCTCCCGATGCCATGGCGGGAAGAGCGGACCCGCCCAGGAGCAGCAGGCTCGTCGCGGTCACCCCCGCCATCAGCCGTGGGATGGAGCGCTTCGTTCTCATAGCGTCCCTCTATGTCGTGTCCGGCGCTTCGTCGCGACCGGAGCGGTGGGAGGTTCAGGAGACGGACTATCCGAAACGTGCGGGTTGAGCATATGAAGTTGCGCTCTTCCCATGCAGATCCATCGTTGTTCTGCGAAAAATTTGCGTTTGTGTTGGCAGAGTGTTACAGACGCGCTACGGCGGCGTCTACGCCTCGGAAGGCAACGATTCATGCCATGGCAAAGCCAGTTGGCGGACCTGCCGGTTTCCGGACATGCCTGAGCGCCCGCGCGTGGGCGGGTCGGGTGACAGTGGGTACGCGTGAGAGCGGTCTCACGTCACAGCGGGTTCGCCCCCGTGCTTCAGGGGAAGGCGCGCAGTGCGGCGCCGAGCGTTACGCGCGGTCGTCGGAGCCGGCCAGCGCCTCTTCGACGGAGTCACGGACGGCCAGCACCATCGGCAGTCCGACCAGGCCGAAGAGCCGGGCGACGAAGGGAGAGGGAGCGGCGAGCCACAGGCGACCGGGGCCAAGATCGACATCGGCCCGCAGCAACTCGTTCACCGTGGAGGAGTCACAGAAAGTGACCTGCGACAGATCGAGCACCACGCGGGGCGCGTCGTCGCGCCTGGCCGCGGCCAGCGCAGCCCGCAGCGGCTCCAGGGTTTCCAGGTCGAGCTCGCCGCGCAAGGCGAGGACCAGCGCGGTCCCGGCCCGGCGGACGGCCACCTCGACCGGTCTCCCGGCACCCTCTCCGCCACCGCTCACAGCGCTTCCTTCACTCTCTGCCGCACCGGCGGCCGTACGAGGCGTTCCGTCGCCCCCGTGCTGCCCGACATGCGCAGTCACGCGAGCCACCCTAGTAAGATCGTTGCCACTTGACAACAATATCCATCGGACAAGAGTCTGTGCCGACGCACACGTGTTCGTGTCACGGCATGGGTGCGGGTCGGGATGCGAGTGCGCGGGCGACAGCGCCCGGGGCGGGGAGCGGTGCGTGATGCTAGGCGGAGTCCGCCGCACGGCGTGCGGGGTCGGCGGTGGTCGCACCGGGTACGGCCGCACCGGCGGCGGCACGGCGGAAGGCCGTCAGTCCCTCGGCGAGCGCCGCCAGCTCGTCCGGCGCCATCCGGCCCAGCACGGCCTTCACCTCGCGGGCCCTGAAGTCGCGGAATTCGGCGAGTGCCGCGTGCCCGCGCCGGGTCAGCCGCAGTTCCACCTCGCGGCGGCTGGTCGGGCTCGTCTGCCGGTCCACCAGACCGACCGCCTCCAGCCGGTCGCAGAGCCTGCTCACCGAGGACGGCCGCGATCCCAGCGCGTCGCCCAGTGTCCGCAGATTGGCGCCCTCGTACTGTTCGATCGCGAACAGCGCCCGCACCTGCGACGGTGACAGGGGGCCGGACGGTGCGGCCTCCTGGCCTCTCCCCCACAGGACCTCCAGCAGTTCCGACACAGCACTGGCTTCATGAGCGACCTGCTCATGGCGGTGAGGCGGAACGATGTGGGGCACCTGGCCACTGTGCCACTGACGACGGCGGTTTGTCAGCCTGCGCCTCCCCGCACCGGCCCGCTGCCACCCGCCGCGCCCCACCTCGTCACCCCGCCCTCACCTCGGCCGCCGTCCCCGACCCCCTTCACCGCCGCCGTCCGTCAGCACCGCTTCAGCCCCCCACCCGCCGTCTCTCCCACCGATAGCAAAGGCTGTCCCGCCCGTGACGAACTTCCTGGCCGTAGAACGCGCTCTGCGCTCCGCGGCTCCCTACGCTCTGCTGGACACCGCGCGCACCGCGCTGGCCGAGCACTACGGCACGGTCTCGGCCGACCTGCTGCTGGCCGACTACAGCACCACGGTGCTCCAGTCGGTCGACGTCTCGGCGCCCGCCAGGCTCTCGCTGCCGGTGCACAACACCCCGCAGGGCAGGGCGTTCGGCAGCCAGCAGCCGGTGGAGCAGCGCGCGGGGCGGGACGGCGAGGTCACCGTGCATCTGCCGGTCACCGTGCGCGGCGACCGGCTGGGCATCCTCACGGTCGTGCTGCCCGCCGACCGGCACGCCGTGCAGGGCGTCGGCGAGCTGGCCGAGGTGGCCGAGCTGCTCGGACGCGAACTGGTGGTCGCCGAGCGGGACACCGACCACTATCTGATCGCGCGCAGGGCCACGCGGCTCACCCTGGCGGCCGAGATGCAGTGGGAGCTGCTGCCGGGCCGCGCCTTCGCCCGGCCCGAGTACGCGCTCGGCGCCCAGCTGGAGCCCGCCTACGCCATCCACGGCGACAACTTCGACTGGTCGGCCAGCCCGGACACCCTGACCCTGGCCATCACCAACGGCATGGGCGCGGGCATCGACGCGTCCCTCCTGACCAGCCTGGCCGTCAACGCGCTGCGCAACGCGCGCCGGGCGGGCATCGGCATCGCCGACCAGGCCGCGCTCGCCGACCAGGCCCTGTGGTCGCGCTACCGCGGCGCCGCCCACGTCGCCACGCTGCTGCTCTCCTTCGACGTGCCCAGCGGTGTGGTGCAGGTGGTGGACGCCGGGTCGCCCCGGCTGTGGCGGCAGCGCGGCAAGACCGTCGAGCGGGTGGCATTCGACGAGCAGCTGCCGCTCGGGATGTTCGAGGAGACCCTCTACGTGGCCGAGGAGTTCCAGGTGCTGCCCGGCGACCGGCTGCTGTTCGCCAGCGACGGCGTCTACGCCACGTACTCCCCCGAGGGCGACGCGTACGGCGACCGGGCGCTGATCCGCGGCCTGTCGGCGACGAGTCTGCTGCCCGCCGCCGACGTGCCGGGCGCGGTGCTGCGCGAGCTGCCCGACTACCGGGGGCACGAAGCGGACGACGACGCGCTGGTGGTCTGCCTCGACTGGTTCGGCCCGCAGGAGGAGACCGGGGCCTGAGCCGTACGGTCGTATACGGTCGCCGCGCACGTCAGCCGTACGTTGACGCGAGTTCGCGCGCCGGCCGTCAGCGCAGGACCGCACGGGCGGCGCCCAGCCGCTTCTTGATCATGTGCAGCCAGGGGTGCCGGTCGCTCTGCTCGCGCGAGTAGCGGTCCAGCTCCTCCACCAAACGCTCCGACCGCTTCTCGACGGCCAGCTCGTCCAGGATGCGGTCGACCTCGGCCAGCAGCGCGCCGTGTAGCTGCCACTGCCGGGGGTGCTCGCGCACCTTGGCGAGCAGCAGCTGGGCGGTCCTGTCACGGCTGGCCGTGCTGTCGGTGAGGGCCTGCGCCAGCTGCTCCTCCGCCGACTGCGCGTTGGCCGCGACCTGGGTGGTGATCAGTACGGCGAAGCTCTCGATCGCGTGCGCCACGTGGTCGAACAGCTCCTCCAGTTCGACGGCGACGTCGTCGGGGAACAGCGACTCCTCGGTGCGGTGCTTGGCGAGGTCGGTGAGGGTCCTGGACAGCACGCGCAGCACCACCGCGCAGATCTCCAGGGTGTCGAGCCCCGTCCGCAGCACGATCCGGGAGAGCACGCCCTCGCGGACCCGCGGATTCCACCGCAGGCTGTCCTCCGCCTGCCGCAGCGAGGCGTCGACCTCGACGATGTCGTGGTCGACGCGGCGCGCCTCGTGCAGCCGGGCGGCGGCGCGCTCGACGGGGAGGTGTCCGGCCAGCTCGCCGCCCATGTCGCGGAAGAGGGCGCCCATCCGGCGGGACAGCGACTCGATGGAGCCGCCCGCGGACTGCACCCAGACCGGCGGCGCGAACAGCAGGTTGAACAGCAGGCCGACGCCCGCGCCGATCAGCGTCTCCAGCACCCGGTCCCACGCGGTGTCCGCGACCCGGGTCACGCCGAGGACGAGCATCGCGCTGATCGCGACCTCGGGCACGAACTCGCCGACCCGTACGACGCGGCCGATCAGCAGCGCGCTGAAGATCGTCAGACCCAGGCTCCACCAGCTCAGCCCGACCAGCGCGCTGAAGCCGATGGCGATCAGGACGCCGACCACCACCGAGTTCACCCGCCGGATGCCGGTGGTCAGCGTGGAGTAGAGGGTGACCTGGACGACCAGCAGAGCCGTCAGTGGCGCGGTCAGCGGGGCGGGCTGCGGGGTGAGCTGGACGGCGGCGACATAGGCGATGACGGCCGCGGCGGTGGACCTGAGGGTCTGGGCCGCGGCCGGTTCCGTGGTCCACCGGACCAGCTTGACCATGGGTTCTGGTACGTCGGGCATCCCGTGCACGTTCCCGCTCTCGGCGATCTCAGTGGTCCGGGCCCACCCTAAAGTCGATCTCCTCCGGAACGGCCGGTGGCGCGCCTCGTACGGTCATTCGGGATTGGCGCACGGCACTTCGGGGTTCACCGCACCGCGCTTATTGACATGCTCACGCTGCACCGCTGAAATGTGGTTGCTTTCGTTCGACCCCGTTGGATTGTGCGCCATTGAAATGACTCGGAGCCGCACATGCCGCACGAACGACACACCAAAACACACCACCTCCGGCAGCGTCTCGCGGCCTCGGCCGCGTCGCTCACCCTCGTCGCCGGGGCGGGAGCCGGACTCACCGCACTGGCCGCGACCGCCGCCGTGACCGCTCAGATCGCCGCCGCGCCACCGGCCGCGGCCCTCGACAACGGCCTGGCCCTGACCCCGCAGATGGGTTTCAACAACTGGAATTCCACCGGCTGCGGGTCCCAGTTCAACGAGGCGATGGTCAAGGGCATCGCCGACCTCTTCGTCTCCCAGGGCCTCAAGGCCGCCGGATACACCTACGTCAACCTGGACGACTGCTGGGCGCTGCCCAGCCGCGACGCCTCGGGCAACCTCGTCGCCGACCCCGTGCGCTTCCCCGACGGCATCAAGAACGTCGCCGACTACGTCCACTCCAAGGGGCTGAAATTCGGCCTCTACTCCTCCGCGGGCACCAAGACCTGCAACAGCGCGGGCTTCCCCGGCGGCCTCGGCCACGAGCAGCAGGACGCCAACCTGTGGGCGTCCTGGGGCGTGGACTACCTCAAGTACGACAACTGCAACAACAACAACGTCGACGCGCAGCAGCGCTACAAGGCGATGGGCGACGCGCTGAAGGCCACCGGCCGGCCGATCCTCTACAGCATCTGCGAATGGGGCTCCAACCAGCCGTGGAACTGGGCGCCCGCGGTCGGCAACTCCTGGCGTACGACCGGGGACATCAGCG
Organism: Streptomyces sp. NPDC008079; assembly: GCF_042957385.1. NCBI lineage: Bacteria > Bacillati > Actinomycetota > Actinomycetes > Kitasatosporales > Streptomycetaceae > Streptomyces > Streptomyces sp. NPDC008079. Next base: position 141,323 of record NZ_JBIBIC010000020.1, on the reverse strand, counting down.
ACTCGTGGTCCAGCATGATCAACATCGCGCACCAGAACCAGCAGCTCGCGCCGTACGCCAAGCCCGGCGCGTGGAACGACCCGGACATGCTGGAGGTCGGCAACGGCGGCATGACCGACACCGAGTACCGCACCCACTTCAGCCTCTGGTCGGAGATGGCCTCGCCGCTGCTGATCGGCAGCGACATCAGGACCGCGTCCGCCGCCACGCTGACGATCCTGAAGAACGCCGACGTGATCGCGGTGGACCAGGACCCGTTGGGCAAGCAGGGCTCGGTGGTCTCCTCCTCCGGCGGCCTCGTGGTGATGTCGAAGCCGCTGGCCAACGGCGACCGCGCGGTGACGCTCACCAATGAGAACGCCTCCGCCCAGACCGTCAGCACCACCGCGCAGGCCGTCGGCGTCGGCGGCGCGTCCTCGTACGCGCTCAAGGACCTGTGGTCCAAGGCGACATCGAGCACCGGCGGCACGATCAGCGCGTCGGTGCCCGCGCACGGCACGGTGATGTTCCGGGTCACCCCGGGCAGCCCGGTGCCGCCGCCGACCGGGCTCAACGAGCTGAGCGACCTGTCGTGGACCTCGGCGGTGAACGCCTGGGGCCCGGTCGAGCGCGACCACAGCAACGGCGAACAGGCCGCGGGCGACGGCAGGACGCTCACCATCGGCGGGACCACGTACGCGAAGGGACTCGGGGTGCACGCGCCCAGTGACATCTCCTACTACGTCGGCGGTCTGTGCGGAAAGCTGACCGTGGACGTCGGGGTGGACGACGAGGTGGGGAGCAACGGCTCGGTGGACTTCCAGATCTACCGCGACTCCACCCTGGTCGCCGACAGCGGGACCCGTACGGGCAACGACGCGGCGGCGCACCTGACCGCCGACCTGACCGGAGGGACGACGCTGCGGCTGGTGGCCACCGACGCGGGCGACGGCATGAACTACGACCACGCCGACTGGGCCGACGCCAAGATGGCCTGCGGCAAGGGCCCTTCGGCCGGCACGCACGCCCTCAGCGACCTCAACTGGTCGTCGGCGGTGAGCGGTTGGGGCCCGGTCGAGCGCGACCGCAGCAACGGCGAACAGGCCGCGGGCGACGGCAGGACGCTCACCGTCGGCGGCACCACGTACAGCAAGGGGCTGGGCGTGCACGCGGCCAGCACGGTCGTCTACTACCTGGGCGGCGGGTGCTCCTCGGTCACCGCCGACGTGGGGGTGGACGACGAGGTCGGCAGCAAGGGCTCGGTGGACTTCCAGATCTACCGCGACTCGACGCTGGTGGCCGACAGCGGGGTGGTGACCGGCAGTGACACGGCCCGGCATCTGACGGCCGCTCTGGGCGGCGGTACGGAGCTGCGGTTGGTGGTCACCGACGGCGGCAACGGCAACGACTCCGACCACGCCGACTGGGCGGGGCCGGTACTGACCTGCGGCTGACGCGCAGGACTGGACCAATCATGGCGGCGGAGATTTTTCTCCGCCGCCATCGTCATGTTCACCGTCTCAAGCTCTTGCACACAGCGACAAGCCGCTTAACTCCCTTATCGGGACGAGTGGTTCGTTGACCCTTCGAGTGTCGACATCAAGGCGGGTCCGAGTGAATTCGCGGGGCGAATCTCGTTCACTTTCTTGACGTGTCAGCAACAGCGCCGTAATCATCGCAGCATTCAGAGAGCGCTCTCTCGCTCGGCGACCAATCAGGAGACGCCGTGATCGGCAACCCCCCACAGACCCTTCCGTCCCCCACGACACGATTCCCCAGATCGCTGATCTTCGCCTTCGTCGCGGCCCTCGTCGCGACGCTCGCGCTGGCGGTCTCACAGACTCCGGCCAAGGCCGCGGGCACCCTGCTCTCGCAGGCGAAACCGGCCACCGCCTCCTCCACGGAGAACGCGGGCACTCCCGCGTCGGCCGCGGTCGACGGCGACCTCGGCACCCGCTGGTCCAGCGCGGCGGCCGACCCGCAGTGGCTCCAGGTCGACCTCGGCGCCACGTCCACCCTCTCCCAGGTGGTGCTCAACTGGGAGACGGCGTACGCGAAGGCGTACCAGATCCAGGTCTCGGCCAACGGCACGACCTGGACGAACGTCTACAGCACCACGACCGGCGCCGGCGGCACCGAAACCCTCGACGTCACCGGCTCCGGACGCTACGTCCGGATCAACACCACGGCGCGCGCCACCCAATACGGCGTCTCGCTCTGGGAGTTCAAGGTCTACGGCTCCACCGGCACGGGCAACGCGGCCTGCGGTACGGCCAACTCCGCGCTGAACAAGCCCGCGACGGCCTCGTCCACGGAGAACGCGGGCACCCCCGCGTCGGCCGCGGTCGACGGCAACATGGGCACCCGCTGGTCCAGCGCGGCGGCCGACCCGCAGTGGCTCCAGGTCGACCTGGGCAGTTCGCAGAACGTGTGCGGTGTCCAGTTGAGCTGGGAGACGGCGTACGCGAAGGCGTACCAGATCCAGGTCTCGGCCAACGGCACGACCTGGACGAACGCCTACTCCACCACCACGAGCCCCGGCGCGACCGAGCTGATCACCCTGACCGGCACCGGCCGCTACGTCCGGGTCTACACCACCGCGCGCGCCACCCAATACGGCGTCTCGCTCTGGGAGTTCCAGATCTTCACCGGTGGCGGCGGCAGCACGACCCCGCCGACCACTCCCCCCACCACACCCCCGACCACCCCGCCCACCACGCCGCCGGGCGGCGCGGTCCTGCTGTCGTACAACAAGCCGGCCTCCGCCTCGACCTACCAGAACGCCAATAGCTGCGTCGGCTGCACGCCGGCCAAGGCGTTCGACGAGGACCCGGCCACCCGGTGGGCGACCAGCGACACCAACGGCTGGGTCGACCCCGGCTGGATCAGCGTCGACCTGGGCGCGACCGCGCACATCACGCAGGTCGTCCTCCAGTGGGACCCGGCCTACGCGACCGCGTACCAGATCCAGGTCTCGCCGGACAACACCAACTGGACGAGCATCTACTCCACCACCACCGGCAAGGGCTTCAAGGAGACCCTGAACGTGGACGGCACCGGCCGCTACGTGCGGATGTACGGCACCGCGCGCAGCAACGGCTACGGGTACTCGCTGTGGACCTTCGACGTCTACGGCACCGGCGGCAACCCCACCGCGCCGCCCGCCCTGCCGCCCGACCCGGGCAACCCCACGCACCTGGTGTGGAGCGACGAGTTCAACGGCGCCGCGGGCACCAAGCCGGACACCGGCAAGTGGACCCAGGACATCGGCGGCGGGCAGAACGGCGAGCTGGAGTACTACACCAACGGCGACAACACCTCGATGGACGGCAACGGCAACCTCGTCATCGAGGCCAGGAAGGAGAACGTCCAGGGCCACCAGTACACCTCGGGCCGGATCAACACCTCGGACCACTTCAACTTCACCTACGGCCACGTCGAGGCGCGGATCAAGGTGAGCGGCACGCAGGGTCTGTGGCCCGCGTTCTGGATGCTGGGGTCCAACTTCAAGACGGGCACGCCGTGGCCCAACTCCGGTGAGATCGACATCATGGAGCACGTCGGCAAGGTCGCCGACTCCGTCTACTCCACGCTGCACGCCCCCGCCTACAACGGCGGAAACGGTTACGGGTCCCCGTACACCCTCGCGGGCAGCGACTTCGCCTCGGACTTCCACACCTACGCCGTGGACTGGGACTCCCACCACATGACGTTCTCGGTGGACGGCCATGCCTTCTTCACCGCCGACAAGGCGACGGTGGAGGCGACCAGGGGTCCGTGGGTGTACGACCACCCGTTCTACATCATCCTCAACAACGCGGTGGGCGGTGACTGGCCCGGAGCGCCCGACGCCACCACGGTCTTCCCGCAGCGCATGCTGATCGACTACGTGCGCGTGTCGCAGTAACCGCGACGCCGCGCCCGCCGCGGTAGGCGCGTCCGCCTCCCCGTATGTGATGACGGTTCACACGGGGAGGCGGACGTATGTCCGGGGCAGGGGGGTTGCCGGACCGGGGGTTCGGGGGTCAGGGGGTTCGGGGACCATGGGGTTCGGGGACCGCGATCCGCGCTCCGGCGCACCGGGCGGCAATGTTGTCAGGGTCGCGTCATGAGCCTAGAGTGACGCGCGGAGTTTCCGGCCCCCACCCACCGGACGCGCGCGGCGAGAGCCGACCGGCAGCATTCACCCGCTCGTAACGCACGGCACATCAGTCACAGGTTCTACGCGCGCAGAATCATCTCCCGCACCCCCACTGACCGCCCCCCACCTGGAGGTTGACGGATGCTTGGAACCCGTGTGCCCCGCAGCCGTGTGCTGATCGGCGCGGCAGCCGCACTGGGCGCGATCGCGCTCGGCGCGGCCGGTCTCAGCGGCGGCTCCGCTCAGGCCGCCCCCGGCGCCCCGGTCGCGCCGGCCGCGGCGACGACGCACCGCGTGCTCTTCGACAACACCAAGGCCGAGACGGCCGGGAACGCCGACTGGATCATCAGCACGAGCCAGCCCGACCCGCTCGGCCAGAACGCCAACCCCACCAAGGAGACGGACTGGACCGGCGCCTTCTCCGCCTGGGGCGTCGCGCTCCAGAAGGCGGGCGGGTACACCCTCAACACGCTGCCGTCCGGCCGCACGATCACCTACGGCAACAGCTCCAACGCCCAGGACCTCAGCAACTTCGACACCTTCGTGCTGCCCGAGCCGAACGTGAAGCTGAGCGCGGCCGAGAAGACCGCCGTGATGAAATTCGTGCAGAACGGCGGCGGCCTCTTCCTGATCTCCGACCACAACAACAGCGACCGCAACAACGACGGCTGCGACTCCCCCTGCGTCATCAACGACCTGCTGACCAGCAACGGGGTCGACAACACCGACCCGTTCGGCTTCTCCGTCGACCTGCTGGACATCAGCACCGACAATCCGCGGGCGATCAGTGACGCGTCCAACCCGGTGCTGCACGGCCCGTTCGGCAATGTGACGGGCAGCATCCTGCGCGACGGCACCACCTTCACCCTCAAGCCCGCCGACAATCCGAACGTCAAGGGGCTGCTGTACAAGACGGGTTCGTCCGGCAACACCGGCGCGTTCTTCGTCACCAGCACCTTCGGCAGCGGCCGGGTGGCGATCTGGGGTGACAGCTCACCCGCCGACGACGGCACCGGCCAGTCGGGCAACACCCTCTACAACGGCTGGGACGACCCGGCGGGCACCGACGCCGCGCTCGCGCTCAACGCGACGGCCTGGCTGGCGGGTTCGGGATCGGGCAGCACGACGCCGCCCACCACTCCCCCGACCGGCGGCACCTGCACCGCGCGCCAGCTCCTGGCCAACCCCGGCTTCGAGTCCGGCACTTCGTCGTGGACGGCGACCAGCGGCGTCATCAACAACAACGCGTCGCAGGCGGCGCACAGCGGCTCGTACAAGGCGTGGCTCGACGGATACGGGACCGCCACCACGGACACCGTCGCGCAGTCGGTGACCATCCCGGCGGGCTGCGCCGCGAGTCTGAGCTTCTGGCTGCACATCGACACCGCGGAGACCGGCACCACCGCCTACGACACGCTCAAGGCGCAGGTCCTGAACTCCTCCGGCACCGTACTGAGCACCCTGGCCACGTACTCCAACGTCAACGCGGCCTCCGGCTTCCAACAGCGCACCTTCGATCTGGGCGCGTACGCGGGGCAGACGGTCACCGTCAAGTTCACCGGGACCGAGGGCTCCAAGCTCCAGACCTCGTTCGTCATCGACGACACGGCGCTGAACGTGAGCTGAGCGCGGCCGCGGTACGGGCGGCCGGGTCCCGGGAGTGGGGGCTCAGCCGTCCGTACCGGTCTCGTCCGGGTCGAATTCGCACCAGACGGCCTTGCCGTCGCCGCGCGGCTCCACGCCCCAGCAGGCGGCGAGCGCGTCGATCATCAGCAGGCCGCGGCCCGAGGTGGCCGCCTCGCCGGGCGATCTGCGGCGCGGCCAGACGCTCGACCGGTCCTGGACCGACAGCCGCACCCGGCGTACCGGTTCCGGCAGCACCTCAAGGGTGAGGACGGCGCCGCCCTCGGTGTGCAGCAGCACATTGACCAGCAGCTCGCCCGCGGCGAGTTCCACGTCGTCGGCGAGGTCGGCCAGGCCCCAGTCGGTGAGCGCCTGCCGCAGGGCGGACCGGGCGTCGGCCAGGCCCTCGGGGTCGGCCTGGTGGACGTAGCTGTGCATCCGCGGGGCGCGCGGGGTGCCGGTGTCGGGGGCGCGGCGCAGGATCAGCAGCGCGACGTCGTCGCCCGAGCCCCAGCGCTCCCAGAGGTTCTCCGCGAGGTGGTCGGCGAGCGCCTCGGCGGGCTGCGGGCCGAAGTGCACCGCCTCGGCCAGCGCCTCCATACCGATGGTGATGTCCAGACCGCGCTCCTCGACCAGGCCGTCGGTGCAGAACACCAGCGTCTCGCCGGGCACCAGGTCGATCCGGGTCTCGGGGAACTCGTGCAGTTCCAGGGTGGTGGCCAGGCCCAGCGGCAGGCCGCCGCGCACATTCGGCCAGCCCGTACGCCCGTCGGTGTGCCGGATCAGCGGCCCGAGGTGGCCCGCGCGGGCGGCGGAGACGGAGCCGGTGGCGAGGTCGATCTGCGCGTAGGCGCAGGTGGCGAAGCGCTCGGTGTCCAGTTCCGCCAGGAAGCGGGAGGCGCGGGCGAGCACGGTGGACGGCGGGTGGCCCTCGGCCGCGTACGCGCGCAGGGCGATCCTGAGCTGGCCCATCACGGCGGCGGCGTGCGTGTCGTGGCCCTGCACGTCGCCGACGACCAGGCCGACCCGGTTCTGCGGCAGCGCGACCACGTCGTACCAGTCGCCGCCGACCTCCCGCCCGCTGCGCGCCGCGTGGTAGCGGACGGCGATCTCGGCGCCGTCGACGCGCGGGATGTGCCGGGGCAGCATCGCGGCCTGGAGGCCGGTGGCGAACTCCCGCTCCTGGTCGAAGAGGATCGCGCGCTGGAGGGACTGGGCCAGGATGCCCGCGAGCGTCATGTACAGCTCGCGGTCCTCCGGCCGGAATTCGGTGCGGTCGTGGTAGAAGAGCGCGAGGCCGCCGATGGAGCGGGCCTGGGCGACCAGCGGCAGGAAGGCCGCCGCGAAGTTGCTGTCGGAGTCGACGCCCGCGCCGGGCTTCATCTGGGCGCGCAGCAGCGGAAACTTCTCGGCCAGCGCCGGGAAGTCCGTGGCGAACCGCGGCTGCTGCGTGATGACGGCCTGGGTGAGCGGCAGCGAGTCGTCGAGCCGCCGCAGCCGCAGCCCCTCGTAGAAGGACATCTCCCGGCCGCTGAAGGCGACCACCTTGAGATTGCCGGTCTCTATCAGGCCGAGCGTCAGTCCGTCGGCGCCGAAGCGCTCCAGGCCGCCCGCGCCGGTGAGTACCGCGATGACGTCGTCGACCGTGACGGCCGTGGACAGCGCCTCGATCGTACGGCGCACGATCGAGGGCAGGCTGCGGCGCTCGTGCCGTGGCGGCGGGGTGCTGGGCGCGGGGGTCTGGGTCAGCTCGGCGGTCGCGTCCCTGACGATGCCCAGGACGCGGTACGCGTTGCCGAGGTCGTCGCGCAGGATGGCGCCCTGGGTGTGCGTCCACTGCTTGGCGCCGTCCCTGCGGGTGACCTGGAAGTATCCGCCGTAGCTGCGGCGGCCCGCTTGCAGGGCCCTGCGCAGCGCGATGTCGAGGCGGGCGCTCTCCTCCGGGGTCACCCGCAGCACCAGCGAGTCGATCCGGCCGTCGAATTCCTCCGGGCGCAGGTCGAAGACGTCCAGTCCCGCCTGGTCGAGGTCGAAGGTGCCGAGGTCGAGGTCCCAGTCGAACGTGCCCATGCCGTTCATGGCAAGCCGCTCCCCGGGGCCGATCTCCGGGGCCGTCGGCAGACCCGTCGGGAAAGGCCCCACGCGGGGGTCGTAGCCGCCACCTGGTGGCCGCTTGCGTGCCGTCATGCACCTGCTCCGGGGTCGGGCGGCGGTCATCTGACCACATCCGCGAGGCGGGCCACACGGACCACCAGGATAGCTTTGGCATGATTTATCGCCATGAGGGACATTATCCAGCGTCCCACATTCCGCCACGGGGCCGCGCTTCCGGCTTCTAGGCGGCTCGTGCAGGCGGCTCGTGCAGGTGGCTCGTACGGGCCGCTCGTGCAGGCCGCTCGTACGGGCCGCTCGTACGGGCCGCTCGTGCAGGACTCAGTCGGGGCCCCGTGGGGATGCGCGTCAGGTGCGCGTGGACGACCGCGCGAGGGAGCCTCGCGGGCGGCGGTACGCCGTCAGCCGCGGGTGGCGCGTCTGCGGCGGACGACGAGCACGCCCGCGGCAGCGACCAGGACGCCGCCCGCCAGGATCTCCCGCGCGTTCGGGGCGGACACATCGCCGCCGAGGCCGGTTCGCACCGCGCCGGTCCGCACCGCGGCGGTCGGCTTCGTACCGGTGGACGTCGTACCGGTGGACGTCGTACCGGCCGCGACGGTCAGCGCGGCGGTGCCCCGCTGGCTCCCGCAGGTGAAGGTCACGTCGTACCGCGCGCCGGGCTTGGCCTCGCCGTCCACCGTGGCGGTGGCGACCTGCCCCGGCCCGTGGCCCTTGCCGAGGGTCACGTCGCCGAAGAGCGCCGGGGCCGAGGCGGTCGCCCGGCCGGCGCAGTCGGTGGCCGTGAGGGTGACCTTCCCGCCGGGCACGACGGTGGTCGGCGAGACGCCGAAGCCGAAGGACGTGAGGTCGGAGTCGGCCCGCGCGGCGGGTGCGGCCAGGGCCAGCGCGAGCGCCGTTCCCGCGACGAGGGCGGCCGTTGTCCGTCCGGGGGCACGTCCAGAGCGCATGCGGTCTCTCCACGCACCGGGGCGGTCTGGCGACCGCTCATGGGGGGACCGGCACGCTCCCCACCCAACCCGGCACCGTCGCTGTCCGCCTTCCCTGCCGCCGCCTCAGGCCGTCCGGCTCCTCCCAACCCCCGTACCGCCGCGCCTCCTTGCCCTCGCCCGCCCCGTTCCCGGCCTCCGACCCATCCGGGTGACACCTCATCCCGTCGGCCGGGCGCTCACCCCCAAACACCCGATGGGCCATTCGGCCGCCGTCCCCGCACCGCGCGGAACGCGGTTCCCCAAGGCCGCCGCGAGGTGCCCTGGCCCTGCGCAAGGCAGTGTCGTGAGGGGCCTGGGGCCGCGTTCGATGTGCGGCTGCCGCCACGGGGGCGCGACCGGCCACGACGCTCCCGCATGTCACCACCCGCCCCGGAGGGGCATTCCGGTCGGTCCCCGGACCACCCGCCGGTGGGGGCCGGTCGCGCAGTTCCCCGCGCCCCTAAGGGGCACGTCCCGGCCCGGAGCGGCTGCCGCCGCGTAGGCGCAACCAGCCACGACGCCCCCGCACGTCACCACCCGCCCCGGAGGAGCATTCCGGTCGTCCCCGGACGACCCGCCGGTGGGGGCCGGCCGCGCAGTTCCCCGCGCCCCTACGGGGCACGTCCCGGCCCGGAGCGGCTGCCGCCGCGTAGGCGCGACCAGCCACGACGCCCCCGAAGGTCACCGCCCGCGCCCCTGAGACGGGAGCCGTCAGGCGGTCGGGGTGAGGACGGACAGGACGACGAGGCCGGGCCGGGAGCGGGCCGGGGCAGGGGGACCGACCGCGGGAAAGCGGTCGACCAGGGCGTCGAAGACGCGATACGCGCTGGCCTCGTCGCGCGCGGTGATCAGGACGTGCACCACACCAGGTTCCCGAAGGTCTTCCCAGTCCTCTGCCATCACCGGCTCCTTCCGCCGTGGATCGGTCCCCCGGACAGACAACGCGCCGTGGGCGCGCAGTTGCGGGCGCCGGCGCGGTTCACTCCCACGGGAGCGCGCGCGGGGGCGTGCGGCATAGGCGCGCGATGACCGGGTACGTGTCGTGACCAGTCGGCGAGGATCACGAAGAGGTCCTCGCCAGGACCTTCGGAGGCAGCGATGACCAACCCCGTGCCCGAGCCCTTCCCGACGCCGGGGCCCGATCCGTTCCCGTCGCCGGTGCCCGGTCCCACCCCCGGCCCGGGTCCGGTCCCGGTGCCGGATCCGACGCCGACACCTCCGGGACCCGAGCCGGTGCCTCCCGGCCCGGCGCCCGACCCGGTGCCGCCGACGCCTGAGCCGAGTCCCGCGCCGCCCCCGCCGCCGCCGTCGATGTACTGAGCACCGCCGCCGTACCGCCGGTCGCCGGGCCGGACGCGCAGCAGAAACGATAATTCTGCCCCGTCGGGCCCGGCCGCGGGCGACAACCGTGGATCACGCACGGTGCCGCTGCGCCTGTTGATACGAAAGAGGGGACGCCGAGGGACCGGTTCGGCCCGTCGGCTCCCCGATGGCTCACCCTTGTCCGCGGATGTCAAGGCCCCCTTGGCGGGGCCACCTTGTTACCGCACCCTGGGGTGCGGAAGTTTTCGCGGGTGGGGATGATCCGGCAGTGGCGTGAGTGAAACCGGTGATGGACATGGAAGACGACAGGGCGGGGCGGCGGGCAGCGGACGGGGAGCGTCGGTACCGGCCGGACCGCGCGGCGACGGCGGTGGCGGCACCCGAGTCCCGAGGCGGCGGCCAGGAGCCGCCGGATGTGATCGACGTGGTGTTCCCCGTGCCGGGGGCCGAGGACACCGGCCGCGCGGCGGCCGCTGGACCCCGCGGCGGGCCCGCCCGACGTGAACGGCTGCGCGAGCGCCCGCTGTTGCTCGGCGCCGTGTCCATCGCCGCGGTCGCGGTGGCGGCGGTGGTCGCCTGGCAGGTGTGGCCGCAGTCGCCCGGCGCGACGGCGCCCGACCGGCCGGCTCCCCCGCCCTCCAGCACCCGGCCGCTGACCAGCGGCGGGATATCCGGCCACGCGGCCGGACCGCTGCCCTCGGCCGGCGGCCACACCGGCCGGGCCCCGGCCGCCGACGGCGATCCGACCCGTCGGGCCACGCCACCGGCCGGGCCGTCAGCGATGCCCGGAAGCGGAGCGGAAACCGGGACCGGGCACGGGAACGGCTCCCCCGCGCCGGGGTCGAGCGTGACCGGCGCGCCGCCCACCACCGCCCCCAGCGACTCCCCCGCGCCGAGCGCCACGGCCCCAACTCCCCGCACGCTCCAGGCGGGTGACACCGGATCGGATGTGACCGATCTTCAGCGGCTGCTGTTCGCGCAGGGAATCACCTATGTGTCGCCCACCGGGGTGTACGACGACGCCACCGTGCGCGGTGTGACGCAGATTCAGCGGGACCGCGGAATCACCTGTGACCCCACGGGTGTCTATGGCCCCTGCACTCGCGCCGCATTGGCCCCGTAACCGCTTTCCGCACGGTCTCGCCCCGGTACGCCCCCGCTGTGCGCCTTATACGCCCCGCGTATTCCCCTCGTTCTCCGGGAATTCGATTCGATCATTTTCCGGTCATTTTCCACCACGCGGACGATCGATCCTCACCACGGTCGAGAAAATCGCAAATCCGAGCGATGATTCATCATTCAGGTCGATAATCCTTTCGCGCCGTGCTCATGTCATTCAGTAAACTCGCAGGTGGGAAGGGTCGGGCAGGCGCGTCACGCCGTTCGGTTTCCCCTGCCTTCCGGCCACCTCCGCAGAATGGTCACAAGTCCTCCGCACCGTGCCCCACGATGGTCCCCGTAATTGCGGCCGGGATTCGGCCGCTGCCAGTAGGAAGACGCTGAGCCGATTCATGCCGTCTTCCGGGGGAGGAAAACTATGGGCAGAGCATTGCGTGCTGCCGCTCTGAGTTCAGCGGCGGTTCTCGTGGCCCTGGGGGTGGCACCGAGCGGGGCGCAGGCCGCGACACCGCCCCGTATCGATCTGAGGGTGCTGGTCGTCGACGACGGCGGACCGGCGACACAGGCCATCACCGCGGAACTCGACGGGGCGGGGACCCCGTACACGAGGATCGATCTCAACCAGGCGGGCCGGCCGACCATCAACGCCGCCTACCTCAGCGACACCGTGAGCGGCCGGGCACGCGCCAAGTTCCAGTCGGTGGTGCTGCCCAACGACAATCCGTTCGGGGCGGGTTCCGCCGAGATGGCCGCACTGGCGGCGTACGAGACGGACTTCGGCATCCGCCAGGTGGACGCGTACACTTACGCGCAGCCCGGCGTCGGGCTGAACTACGCGCAGGATCCGGGGTACATCGGCCAACTCGACGGCATTCAGGGCCAGGTGACGGCGCAAGGCACCGCGGGCGACTTCGGTTACCTCAAGGGCGCGGTGCCCTTCGAGGACAACGACCCGAACGTGGCCGAGAGTTACGGCTTCCTCGCGACGCCGCTGGCGACCCAGGCCGCCGGGGCGACCTTCACCACGCTGGTCGACGCGCCGATTCCGGACAGTTCGGCGCGCGGTGTGCTGGTCGGGCAGTACAACCACGACGGGCGCAGCGAGTTGGTGCTGCCATTCGTCTACAACCAGTACCAGCGGCAGTTCCGGCTGCTGGCGCGCGGGATCGTGGAGTGGATGACCCAGGGCATCCACCTCGGCGCCGACCGCAACTACTTCGAGGTGCAGGTCGACGACATCTTCCTGGCCGACGACCGGTGGAACACCACCCTCAACTGCACGCCCGGCGACGTGGACTGCCCGATCGGCACCGGTGAGGACACCGATCCGATCCGGATGACCGCGGCGGACGCGCAGTACGCCAAGCAGTGGTCGCAGGCGCACGGCCTCACCCTCGACTTCGTCTTCAACGGCGGCGGCAGCGAGGACTGGAAGGCCGACCACGACACCACCGTCGACCCGCTGGCCACCCAGCTCCTGGCCGACAAGAGCGCCTACCGCTGGGTCAACCACACGTATCTGCACCCCTTCCTCGGCTGTGTCCAGGACGTCAGCGTGGTGCCGTGGGTCTGCGGGACGGACGCCTCGGGGAATGTCCAGTGGGTCAGCAAGGCCGACATCACGGCCTCGGTGCAGGACAACCGCAACTGGGCCGCCTCGCACGGGCTGTCGCTGAACAACCAGGAGCTGGTGACCGGTGAGCACTCCGGGCTCAAGGTGCTGCCGCAGCAGCCGGTCGACAATCCGAACCTCGCGCCCGCGCTGACCCAGCTCGGCGTGAAGTACCTGGCCAGCGACAACTCCCGCGACCCGGGCCAGCGTCAGGTCGGTCCCGCGGTCACCGTGCCGCGCTTCCCGATGAACGTCTTCTACAACGCCGGTACGGCGCAGGAGGAGACCGACGAGTACAACTGGATCTACACCAGCTCCGCCCAGGGCGGCAGCGGCGCCTGCGCGACCTCGGGCAACTCCACCTGTCTGACCGCGCCGTTGGACACCGACACCGGCTACGCGTCGTACATCGTGCCGCTCGAGGCCAAGATCGACCTCGGGCACGTGCTGGGCAACAACCCGCGCCCGCACTTCATGCACCAGTCCAACCTCGCGGAGGGCCGCATCGCCTACCCGGTGCTGGAGCGCATCCTCAGCGACTACGCGTCGCTGTTCGCCGCCAGCACTCCGACCGTCAACCTGCGGACCTCGGACATCGCCACCGAGTTGCAGCGCAGGGCGGCGTGGGACACCGCGTGGAAGGGCGGCCAGGTGACCGCCTACCGGATCGGTGACGCGGTGACGGTCAACGCGCCGAGCGGTACGCAGATCACCGCGACGATGCCCGCCGGTACGCGACAGTCCCAACTGCTCGGCACGACCGCCTTCGGCACCTCCTACGCGGGCAAGGTGTCCGGCTGGACCACGCCCGGCGTGCTCCAGAGCAATGTGTCGCTGACGCTGCCGTCCGGCGCGGTGCCCGCGCTGGTCAACCTGAACGTCTCGCTCGGGCCGATCACGATCAAGGCTTCCGTCGGCCATCTGCCGGTGCCCAAGGGCGTCGCCAAGGCCGTGCCCGTGGGACCGGGCGACCACACCAGGAAGTAGCACCGGGAAGTGAACCACCCGCGGGCGGGGCGTGCTCGGCCCCGCCCGCGGTACCGGGGCGCCGCACGGTCACCGGCGCCCCGTGACACGAGAACGTCCAGGGGGGACACCATTTCCACGCACAGAATCTTCGGCGCAACGCCCTCGCGCACCGCGCGGGTGACGTTGCTGACCGAGGGCACGTATCCGCACAGCCCCGGCGGGGTCAGCGTGTGGTGCGACCAGTTGGTCCAGGGGATGCCGGACGTCGAATTCTCGGTGATCGCGGTGACGGGCACCGGCCGCGAGACCCCGGTCTGGCCGCTCCCGGCGCAGGTCACCGGGCTCGACGTGGTCCCGCTGTGGGGGCAGGCGCCGGAGGGCAGGGCGCCGCGCGGCCGGGACCGCCGCGCGTTCCTCGCGGTGTGGGAACGCTTTCTGCGGGCGCTGCTGCACGAGGACGGCGCGGACGAGCCGCCGGCCCGCGGCGGCCGGTCCGCGGCGCCCGACGAGGACTTCGGACCCGCGCTGTACGCGCTCGCCGGGTGGGCGGGCATGGGCGCGCTGTCGGCCGGGCTGCGCTCGGAGGAGGCGGTGCGGACGCTGATCCGGCTGTGGCGCCGCCCCGGTACGACCGTGTCGGCCGCGGTGCCGACCCAGGCCGACGCGCTCAGCGCCGTCGATCTGCTGGAGCACGCGCTGCGCCCGCTGGCCGTGGTACCGCCGCCGGGTCAGGTCGCGCACGCCGTCAGCGGCGGGCTGGCCACGCTGCCGGGACTGGTGGCGCACGAGCGGTACGACACTCCGCTGCTGCTCACCGAGCACGGCGTCTACCAGCGCGAACGCTATCTCGGCTACCGCACGGGCCCGTACCGCTGGCCGGTCAAGGCGCTGCTGCTCACCTTCTTCCGGCTGCTGTCGCGCGAGACGTACCGCAACAGCGCGCTGATCACGCCGGGCAACCGCTACAACCGGCGGTGGGAGGAGCACGGCGGGGCGGCGCCTGACCGGATCCGTACCGTCTACAACGGAGTCGATCCCGGGGCGTTCCCGATGGCCGGTCCCGAGCCGGAGGTGCCGACGCTCACCTGGGCGGGGCGGATCGACCCGATCAAGGACCTGGAGACGCTGATCCGCGCCTTCGCGCTGGTCAGGGCCGAGATACCCGCCGCGCGGCTGCGGATCTTCGGCGGCACTCCGCGCGGCGGCGAGGCGTACCGCGAGCGGTGCGAGGCACTGGCGGCGACGGTCGGCGCGGCCGACGCGGTCACCTTCGAGGGCCGGGTGGACGACATCCGCACCGCGTACGCGGCCGGGCAGGTCGTGATGCTCTCCAGCATCAGCGAGGGCTTCCCCTTCACCCTCATCGAGGCGATGTCCTGCGGGCGGTGCACCGTGTCGACCGATGTCGGCGGGGTACGGGAGGCCGTGGGCGACACCGGTCTCGTCGTGCCGCCGCGCGATCCGAAGGCGATGGCGCGGGCCGCGGTCGAGCTGCTGCGCGATCCGGCGCGGCGCACCTCGATGGGCTGGGAGGCGCGGCTGCGGGTCATCGACCAGTTCACGCTCCGTCAGACGATCGACGCCTTCCGGGGGATCTACACGGGACTGAGCCGGGTGGAGGACCGCGGCGCGCAGATCTACGGCGGTGTCACCTGGATGTCCCGTGTCTGGCGCGGGGGTTCAGCGGACGCCGAAGCTGATGGGCAGTCAACAGCCCTCGCTGAGAACGCCGATGACGCGACAGTCGTCGGTGTGCGGGCTGTCGGGGACGGCCGGTGAGCGGGCCGATGTCCCTGCTCAGCAGGGTCGCGGGCGGCGGTGTGGCCGCGCTGCCCGAGCTGCCGCGCCCGCGCCGGGTGCCGTCCTGGGCGGTCGGCGACCCGGTCGCGGAGCTGGCGGAGCGGCTGTCGGCGGCGTGCTCGGCGGCCGTGCACCCCGACGAGATCGCGGCGGTGCTGGAGTCCGAGGGGCTGACCGACGAGCAGATCACCGGCCGCTACGGGCACCCGGACCTGTTCTCGCTCGCGCGGGAGCTGTTCGAGACGGTGCCGCGGCGCTTCCCCGAGCCCGAACCCGCCGACGACCCGTGGCAGGTCGATGTGTGGCGCTGCGTACTGCGCGGGTTGACCTTCGCGCTGCCCGGCGTCGCCTATGTGCTCGGCGGGCGCTGGGCGGGCGGCGACGACGGGCCGTTCGGGGTGTCCCGCGCGGTCGCCGCGTGGGGCGCGGCGGCGCTGTGCGGGTGGGGCTGGAACCAGGCGCTCGCGCACCGCGCGCACCTGCACCTGCTCGCCCAGCGCCCGCGGGCCGCCGCGCGCTGCCTGGTCACCGGCGCGGCGGTCGGGGTCTGCCTGGCCGGCGCCGCCGCCGCGGCCGTCGCGGGCCCCGGCCATCTCTCCGCCCTCGCCTTCGCGGCCGGCCAGTCGGTGTACGTCGCGTCCGCGACCGTCCTGCTCGTGCTCGGCCGCGAGCGCTCCCTCCTCTACGTCCTGACGCCGCTCGCCGTCGCGGTCGCCTGCGGGGCCGGCGGCCTGCCGTCGCCCGCGGTCGCCGCCGTCCTGGTCGCCACCGCGGCGGCGGCCGGCGGGGCGGCCCTCGCCACCGCGCTGCGCACCGCCCTGACCGGCGAGCCGCCCGAGCGCGGGCCCGCCAAGCCGCCGCGCGCGCCCTGGCGCGAGCGTGTACGCGCCGACCGCGGCGCCCAACTGCGCGCCCGCGCAAGCCGGTTCGGCCGCGGGCCCACCATGACGGGTACGGACACCCCCACCACACCCGGCCGATTCGGCCGCAGTCGCGCCAAGACCGGCACGGACACCCGCACCACACCCGGCCGATTCGCCCGCACCACACCCGGCCGATTCGGCCGCAGGGCAGCCGGACCCGGCACGGACACCCGCACCGGGCTCGTCTCCTCGCTCCGGACCCTGCCGGAGGCGGCCCGGCTGCTGTGGCGGGCCGACGACGGCGTCACCGACGCCAAGGGCCTGTCGCCGTATCTGTCACTGCCGCACGGGATGGCGGGGCTCGCGGGCGGCGCGCTGGTGGTCGCGGCGGCGCTCACCGGGGAGTTCGTGGCCGCGCTCACGGTGAGCATGGGCGTCGCCGAATGGCTGCTCTTCCGCTTCCGCAGCCGGTGTCTGACCGCTCTGCGCGGGACGACCGTGCACGAGCGGCTGCTCGCCAGGTCGTGGCGCGTGCTGGCGGGCTGTCTCGCGCTCTACGCCGTCGCGCTGGCCGCGCTCGCGGCCGTCGAGGCGGCGGTCGTGCCCGGCGCCGCCGCCTGGAACCCGGCGCACCTGTCGGTGCTGCTGGCCCTCGGCGGCACGCTGTGGCTGTCGCTGCTCCTCCAGTCCTGCGGCCGGGCGTGGACGGGGAGTTACGTGCTCGCCGCCGCCGTCCTGACGGCGGTCGTGCTGCTGGCGGCGCACACCGCGACGGCCGGGACCGTACTCGGCCTGGTCTGCGCGGGAGCCGCCGCCGTCCTGCTCACGTCGGCCTTCACGATGACCGGCCGCGTGACCACCCACCGCTGACCCCGCGTCCGCGGCGCGCACACCCGCGCCTCACACCACCGACCTCCGACCACACCACTCCAACCGACCCTCCGCAGAAGGAGATTCATCCGTGTCCACCGAGACACCCGTCGCCGTCACCGGCGCGGAAGGCTTCATCGGCTCGCACCTCGTGGAGGCGCTGGTCGCCTCCGGGCGCCGCGTCCGCGCGATGGTGCAGTACAACTCGTTCTCGTCCCACGGCTGGCTCGAAGTGCTCCCGCCCGACGTACTGGACCGGGTCGAGGTGGTCCTCGGCGACGTCCGCGACTCCGGTTCCGTACGGGATCTGGTCGCCGACAGCGACACCGTCTACCACCTGGCCGCGCTGATCGCGATCCCGTACTCGTACCGCGCGCCGCGCAGCTACGTGGACACCAATGTGTCCGGCACCCTCAACGTCCTCGAAGCCGTAAGGGAGTTCGGCGTCCCGCGGCTGGTGCACACCTCCACCAGCGAGACGTACGGCACCGCGCGGACCGTGCCGATCACCGAGGACCACCCGATCGTCACGCAGTCGCCGTACGCCGCGTCGAAGGCGGGCGGGGACCGGCTGGCGGACAGCTACCACGCCAGCTTCGAGACGCCGGTGGTGACACTCCGGCCGTTCAACACCTTCGGGCCGCGGCAGTCGATGCGCGCGGTGATCCCGACGGTGATCGGCCAGGTCGCGGCGGGCGAGCGGGAGGTGACGCTCGGGGACCTGCGGCCGACCAGGGACTTCAGCTACGTCAAGGACACCGCCGCGGCCTTCGTCGCGGTCGGCACCGCGCCCGCCGAGAAGGTGGTCGGCCGGACCTTCAACGCCGGTACGGGCGGCGAGATCTCGGTCGGCGACCTGGTGCGGCTGATCGGCAAGCTGATGGACACCGAGCTGCTGGTGCGCGAGGACGCGCAGCGGCTGCGGCCCGCCGGTTCCGAGGTCATGCGGCTGGTCTGCGACGCGACCCGGCTGCGCGAGGCCACCGGCTGGCGACCGGCCCACAGCCTGGAGGACGGGCTGGCGCACACCATCGACTTCTTCCGCGACCCGGCCCACCTGGCCCGTTACAAGACCACCGCGTACAACGTCTGACGCCGCCTCATCAGCGCCGTGCCGGGCACCTGTTGACCACTCTCATCGCAGCAGAGAACCGCTGACATCCAACCGCAGGGGGGACCACCATGCACGCAGTCATTCTCGCCGGGGGCAAAGGCGTGAGGCTCCGGCCGTACACCACCGCACTGCCCAAGCCACTGGTGCCGATCGGCGACAGCCACGCGATCCTGGAGATCGTGATGCGCCAGCTCGCGGGCTTCGGCTTCCGCCGCTGCACCATCGCCATCGGCCACCTCGGCAACATCATCCGCGCGTACGTCGGGGACGGCTCCCAGTGGGGCATCGAGGTCGACTACGTGACCGAGGACAGTCCGCTGGGCACGATGGGGCCGCTGCTCACGATGATCGACCAACTCCCCGAACACTTCCTGGTGATGAACGGCGACGTACTCACCGACCTAGACTTCTCCGCCGTCCTCGACCAGCACCGGGGCACGGGCGCGCCGCTCACCATCGCCACCTACGCCCGTACCGTGAACATCGACTTCGGGGTGCTCAGCACCGACGACGGGCGGGTGGTCGCCTTCACCGAGAAGCCGAGCATGGACTACCGGGTGTCGATGGGGGTGTACGGGGTCTCCCGGAGCACGCTCCTGCGCTACACCCCCGGTCTGCCGCTGGGCTTCGACGAGGTGGTGCTCGATCTGCTGGCCGCGGGTGCGCAGCCGCGGGCCTTCGACTTCGACGGCTACTGGCTCGACATCGGCCGCCCCGACGACTACGACCGGGCGAACGCCGAATTCAGCAGCCGTCGCGGCCTGTTGCTCAAGGGGGCGTGAGGGGCCATGACGCGGACGCGGATTCTCGTACTGGGCTGTGGCGGTTTCCTGGGCTCCCGGGTGACCGCGCGGCTCCAGCGGACGCCCGGTGCGCGGATCCTGCGCGGCGGGCGGGGCGCGGGGGACGGTGCCAAGGGCGGTACGCGGGGCGGTCCGAAGGGCGGCGCCGGACTCGATCTGGCGGCCGACCTGGCGACCGTGCCGGTCGATGTCCTGGCCCGCCAGCTCGCCGCGCTGGCCCCCGACGCGGTGGTCGACTGCGCGGGCGTGGTGGCGGGCCGCGCGAGCGCGCTGTGCGCGACCAACGCGCGGGGGCCGGCCGCGCTGTGCGAGGCGATGGCGCTCGCCACGCCGTCGGCGCGGCTGGTGCACCTGGGCTCGGCGGCCGAGTACGGACCGGCGGAGCCCGGCGCCGCACTGGCGGAGTCGGCGCCCGCCCGGCCGGAGGGCGTCTACGGGGCGGCCAAGCTCGCGGGCACCCTCGCCGTGACCGGCTCGGGCCTGGACGCGGTGGTGCTGCGGGTCTTCAACCCGGTCGGCGCGGGCTCGCCGACCTCCGGGCTGCCCGGCAGGCTGGCCGCCGCCTTCCGCGAGGCGCCGCGCGAAGGGGTGGTGCGCACCGGCAGCCTGGCCGCGTACCGCGACTTCGTCGCCGCGGACGACGTGGCGGACGCGGTGGCCCTCGCGGTGGCCGCGCCCGGCTCGGTGCCGCCCGTGGTCAACATCGGCTCGGGCAAGGCGACCCAAGTGCGCACGCTGGCGGCGGAGTTGGCCTCCGTCAGCGGCTTCACCGGCCGGCTGGAGGAATCGGGGCGGGGCTCGGAGCGCTCGGCCGGGGTGTCCTGGCACCAGGCGGACATCACGCTCGCGGCGTACGCGCTGGGCTGGCAGCCCACGCGGACGCTGCGGGACGCGCTCACCGCCCTGTGGGCGGCGGTGCCGGGCGAGCCGGTCAGGATCTCACCGTGAGCCATGGCTCCCCCGCGCCCTCCGCGGGCTCGCTGCTCGTGCCGCTGTACGTCCACCCGGCGGTGGACCCGGCCGCGTGGCGGGCCCTGGAGGACGCGGCACCGGCCCTGTACGGGGTGGTGCTCAACGCCGCGGACGGTCCCGGCGACCGGCCGGACCCGGTGTACACGCTCGCCGCGCGGCGGTTGCGGGAGGCCGGGGCGCCGGTGCTCGGCTATGTCGACACCGACTACGCGGCCCGCCCGGCGCACACGGTCTACCGCGATCTGCGCAGGCACCGGGCCTGGTACGCCACCGACGGCGTGTTCTTCGACCGGGTGGCGTCCGACGCGCGGCGGATCCCGTACTACCGGTGGCTGGCCAGGACGGCCCGGCTCTGCGGGGCGCGGACGGTGGTGTTCAATCCAGGGGTGCACCCCGATCCCGGCTACGCCCGTCTCTGCGACCTGCTCGTGACCTTCGAGGGGACCTGGGACGACTACCAGGGCGCGGGCGTGCCGCGCTGGACGGCCGGGCATCCGGCCGAACGGTTCTGCCATCTGGTGTACGGGGTGCCCGACGGTCTCGCGGGGCGGGCGGCCCGGCTGGCGGCGCTGCGCGGTGCGGCCGTGCGCTGCGCGGTCCCCGGTCTGCCGCCCAATCCGTGGCGGACCGCGCCCGTCCCGATCGGAGGAAACGTATGACCGCCCGCCGTAAGGCGCTGAATCTCACCGTGCGCACGGTGACCGCCGCCCTGCTGCTCGTGCTGGCGGCCTGCTCGTCGTCGGGCGACGGGGACGGGGACGGTGGCGGAGGTGGAGGTGGAGGTACGGACGGCGGGGGCACGGCGGGCAGCAGTCCCTCGGTGACCGCGTCCGGCCCCGCGAAGGGCGCCGCGTCGAGCCCCGCCACGACCGGCCCGGCGAGCGCCCCGGAAGGTACGCCCACGCACGCGGCGACCGGGCGGGGCGCGCCCGCGTACTGGCATCCGCGCGCCCGCACTCCCTGGCAGTGGCAGCTCAGCGGCACGGTCGACACCTCGGTGGACGTACCGGTCTACGACATCGACGGCTTCGAGAACGGCGCCGAGGTGGTCAGGAAGCTGCACGCGGCCGGGCGCAAGGTGATCTGCTACATCAACGTCGGGGCGTGGGAGTCCTTCCGCCCCGACAGCGGGAAATTCCCCGCGTCGGTGCGCGGCGAGGGCGACGGCTGGGACGGCGAACGCTGGCTGGACATCCGCCGGGTGGACGTCCTGCGCCCGCTGATGGCCGCCCGCTTCGACATGTGCCGCGAGAAGGGCTTCGACGCGGTGGAGCCCGACCTGATGGACGGCTACGCGAACACCACCGGCTTTCCGCTGACGGCCGCTCAGCAGATCACGTACAACCGGATGATCGCCGACCTGGCGCACGAGCGTGGGCTGGCCGTCGGTCTGAAGAACGACGTCGGCCAGGTGGCCACGCTCGTGCGGTACTTCGACTTCGCGGTCAACGAGGAGTGCGCGCAGTACGACGAGTGTGCGCAGATGGCGCCGTTCATCGCGGCGGACAAGCCGGTCTTCCATGTCGAGTACAAGCTGAAGACCGGTCAGTTCTGCTCTCAGGCGAGAAAGTTGGGGCTCAGTTCGATGGTGAAGCACCTTTCGCTGGACGCGTGGCGGGATCCCTGCTGAGCGGTCGGGCGAGGGCGCTCAGATCATCCGCCACAGGTGGTCGGCGCTGCCGTTGTCGGTCCACTGGGTGACCTGGGCGGCGTCGGCCTGGGACATGCCGTCGACCGCGAGGACCTTGCCCGAGCGGACGTTGACGATCTTCCTCCAGCCGTCGCCGTTGTCGACGATCCGCCACAGGTGGTCGGGTGTTCCGTTGTCCTGGTACTGCTGGACGTGGGCGCCGTCGTCGAGGCTCTGGTCGTGGACGGCGAGCGCTTTGCCGCTGTTGCGGTTGATGATGCGTACGGTGCCGTCGCCGTTGTCGAGCACGGTCCAGACGTGGTCGGCGGTGCCGTTGTCGGCGTACTGGGTGACCTCGGCGGTGTCGGCGCGGGACATGCCGGAGACGGCGAGCACCTTGCCGGAGTTGCGGTTCTGGATCCGGCACCACACCACGGTGGACGCGGCGGGTTTCAGGAGCAGGGCCAGCGCGCCGCCCACCACCGGGCGGGCCTGGAAGCCGCGTTGGGCGGCGCTGGCCACGGTGTACCAGTCGCTGAACGGGACGCGCTGTCCGGTGGTGTCGGCGTAGGCGTAGACGCCGTTGACGAGCAGGTCGCGGACGCGGGGCCGGTCGGCGAGCCAGGCCGCCGTCCACAGTTCCCAGTCGGCCTTGGTGTAGTCGTTGCGCGGGTCGAGTTCGATGCCGTAGGTGCCGGCGTGGGAGGCGTACCAGTTGGCCTCCTGTTCGGCGAAGCCGACCGGGACCAGGTCGAGGCCGAGCAGCCGGTCGGGGAAGCCGTTGTACTTCAGGCTCCAGGTGCCGTCCTGGTCGTAGGCCAGTTTGAGGTGGGTGCCGGAGGAGTCCTGGGCGAGGGTGGTCCACTGGCTGAGGTAGCCGCGGGAGACCGAGCGGTAGCGGGCGGCGTCCGCGGTGTTGCCGGTGGCGGCGGCGATGACGCCCATCGCGCCGATGCCGACCATGCCCTTGAGCGCGAGGTTGGCGCTGTGCGCGATGAAGCCGGTGAAGTCGTCGGTCTGGTTCTGGTAGCCGGGGTCGAGGGTGTTGGCGACCAGGTACTCGGCCCAGCGGCGCAGCACCGCGTAGTGGGCGGCGGCGTATGACGCGCCGTCAGCGGTGGGCAGCCGCTGGACGATCGCCGCGACCATGATGAGCATGTTCGCGGACTCCTCGACCGGCATGCTCTCCTCGTTGCCGTCGGCGCGGCCGAAGGCGTTGGGGTAGGTGCCGAGGTCGTGCGGTGCGAAGTCCTGTGACCAGCCGCCGTGTTCGACGTAGTGGAAGAGCGGTTCGAGCACCAGTCGCAGGTAGGCCGGGGAGAGGTAGAGGTAGGCGGGGAAGGCGGGGTAGATCACGTCGACGGTGGACATGTCGCCGTTGGAGGAGATCTCCTTCAAGAACGCCCAGGGGCCGCCGTCGCGGTCGACCAGTTCGGTGCCCGCGACGGCCTGGCGCAGCGCGAGGGCGCAGACGGCGGCGTAGTGGTCGCCGGTGCTTCCGCCGCCGGCCGCGGTGACCGCGTCGTCGTGGATCTTCTGGTCGAGGGCGGTCGCGGCGGTCAGCGCGGCGCCGCGGTCGGCGTCGAACCAGTCCACCATGGCGGTCCAGGAGCTCCAGTAGTGCGTCCACCAGGGCTGGAGTTGTGCGCCGAGGTGGGTGACGGCGGGGGTGCGGACATGGCCGAGGACGACGGTGAACTCCGCCGACGGTGTACCGGAGTCGACGGTGCCGAAGTCCCGGTTGAGGCCGAGCACCGGCCATCGGTCGTTGATCGCGCGCGGCTTGGCGGTGTCCACCGAGCCGTCGAGCCGCCCGGTGGCCGCCGAGGCCGCGCGCACCACGGTGTCCTGGCCGATCTGATGGGTCACCGCGCCGCCGGTGGCGGTGGCCAGCACGAGCCGTCCCCAGGACGCCTGGTCGCCGCTCTCCTGAAGGACGCCCGGGGTGGCGGGTTCCGCGCTGAGCACGGTCATCCGGCCGGTGGTCGTACGGTCCCACGTGATGGGCGTGGCGACGTTGTTGTGCACCCACTCGCCGGAGGCATCGAGGTGGACGTCCACGGTGTGGGAGCGGCCGTCGTTGCTCGCGGCCCGCACGGTGACGTAGCTGAGCGGTACGCACTGGCGCTGGAGATCGCCGACATCGACGGGTGAGAAGAAGGTGACGGTGAGCGTCACGCCGCCGCCGCTGAGCTGGTAGACCGAGCGGGTGGCGGTGAGTTGCAGCGACACCTGCTGCATGGTGGTGAGCGCGGGGCCGCCGGGCAGCGCGGGGTTGCCGAGGAAGACGTACGCGGCGCCGTCGATCCGGGCGAGACCGCACAGCGCGGTGACGTGGCCGGTCCAGAAGGCGGGCCAGGTCCCCGCGAGGTTGTCGGCGGGCAGCCAGGTCGACAGGTACGGCGAGCGGACGGCCAGCGGTACGGCGGGCGGGCGCAGCGGGCTGAAGGTGGAGGCCGCCGCCTGGGCGGCGTGCGGGGCCGCGCCCGGAACGGCCGTCGCGGTGACGGCGTTCGCTGTGGCGGCTTGTGCGGGCACGGCGGCGAGCCAGCCGCCGGTGGCCGCGGCGGCGGTCAACGCGCCGCTCCAGCGCAGGAGTTCGCGGCGTCCGGGGCGGGCGTGCGGGGTCGCGGAGTCGTCGGAGGTCACGGGAGTCCGTCCTCAGAGGTGGGGGGAAGGAGAGCGGAGCGGGGGTGGGGGGAGCCGGGGGCTCAGCGCAGTTGCCACAGGTGGTCGGCGGTGCCGTTGTCGTCGTACTGCACGACCGGCGCGCTGTTGGCCGTCGACATCAGGTCGACGCCGAGCACCTTTCCCGAGTTCTTGTTGCGGATGCGGTACCAGCCGTCGCCGTTGGCCACGAGCTGCCACAGGTGGTCGGCGGTCCCGTTGTCGTCGAACTGCACCACCTGGGCGCTGTTCGCGGTCGACATCAGGTCCACGCCCAGCATCTTCTGCGAGTTGAGGTTGCGGATGCGGTACCAGCCGTCGCCGTTGTCGACGAGCTGCCACAGGTGGTCGGCGGTGCCGTTGTCGTCGAACTGCACGACGTGGGCGCTGTTCGCGGTCGACATCAGGTCGACGCCCATGACCTTGTTGGAGTTCTTGTTCCAGATCCTCAGGTAGTCGCCTGCCGGTGCCCACGGGGTGCCGTTGGGAGTGGCGGTGGGGAAGGCGGAGATCCGCAGCCGGGCGGCGCCCATCGGGATCAGCGTGACGGTCTCGACGGCCGCGGTGCTGCGGGCCGGGCTGGTCTGGAGCGGGTTGACGACCTGCTGTCCGTCCGCCTTCCACTCGGCGATACGGCGGGCGGGCACGGTGATCCGTACCGGCGTGCCGTCGTGCGTGAAGGGGTTGGCGGCCAGCGAGCCGCCCGACTTGGTGAAGGACGGGGACCCGGAGTCGAGCGCGAGCCCGTAGTTCCAGGGCGTGGTGGCGTGCACCTCGTACTCGGGGAACTCGGCGTTGCCCGCGTACCGCACGTAGTTCTCACCGATGTTCAGCGCGTACGTGAGCGGTCCGTGGTCGACGGAGACGGCGCCGTGGTTGGCGGACCAGGTGCGGACGGTGGTCTGCTGCGGGAGCTGGACGGTGACGGTGTCCCCGCTGTTCCAGGTGCGGCTGATCTTGGTGAAGGCGGGTCCCGAAGGGGCGCTGACCGCTTGGCCGTTGACGGTGACGCGCGGGGCGGAGCACCAGCCGGGGACCCGCAGGTACAGCGGGAAGGCCAGTGCGCGCGGTGCGGTGATCCTGAGCGTGACCGTGTCCGCGAAGGGGTAGTCGGTGGTCTCGGTGATGGTGACCGAGGTGCCGTCGGCGACCTTGGCCGTGACGCTGCTCGGTGCGTACATCGCGGCGGCCAGGCCGTTGTCGGGGGTGGCGAGCCACAGCTCCTCGGTGAAGTACGGCCAGCCCATGCCGTAGTTGTGCGGGCAGCAGCGGTACTGGTCGACGCCCGGCTGGAAGGACTGCATGGCGAAGCCGTTCTGGAACTGCCCTTGCGTCTTCGGGGTGTTGTTCAGATCGACGCTGTTGGCGCTGGTGATGTAGTGCACGCCCTTGCCCGCCGGGTCGAGGGCCGCGGGCAGTGAGTTGAAGGCCAGGTCCTCGCAGCGGTCGGCCCACAGCGGGTCGCCGGTGATCCGGGCCAGCAACTGGTGGCTGGCCATGAACTCCACGATGCCGCAGGTCTCGAAGCCCTGCCGGGGGTCGCCGAAGCCGGGTCTGGCGTTCTCGTCGCCCGCGAAGCCGCCGCCGGGGAACTGCCCGTAGGCGGACATCACCGCGGTGTAGTTCTGGTAGGCGGCCTGGGTGAGGGCGTTGGACGGCGAGCGGAGCGCGTACTGCGCCGGTTCCCTGAAGCCCTGGGCGATGTTGACGTTGTGCAGCGACGGGAGGTTGTTGACCCAGTTGGCGCCGCCCGCGTGGATCTTGTCGGCGAGGTCGAGCAGGTAACTCTCGCCGGTGCGGTTGTAGAGCCAGAAGACGCTGTCCAGGCCGTCGCCCCAACGCACCGACACCCAGCTCTGGTTGAAGGCACCGGGGCCCTGGGCGTTCATGTAGCGGAAGAAGGCGGACAGCAGCGGGATGATCCTGGTGTCCCCGCTGTACTCCTGCCAGTTGCGCAGTGCCCAGGTCAGCGGCAGGAACGGCCAGAAGTCGGGGCCGCCGCCGAGCGAGGTGCGCAGGGCCGTCGGGCCGAAGAAGCCGTCGGACTGCCGGGTGGCCACGATGGCGTCGATCCAGCGGCGTACGGCGGCCAGCGCGGTGGCGTCCTGGGTGAGCACGGCGAGGTCGACATAGCCGCGCAGCCAGTACGGCACTTCCTCCCAGCCGGCGCGGTCGGGGTGCGCCCAGCCGCTGTTGTCCATGGCGAGAAAGTGCGAGATGTCGGCGTACCGGCCGCACAGACCGGCGAGTTGGAGGCGCAGTTGGCCGTCGAGCCAGCCGCGCGCGGTGACGGCGCCGGGCGGCAGCCGCAGGAAGGCGGTGGGGGCCAGCGGTGCGGCGTTCGGCGCGTAGAGGCCGCCGCGGGCGGGGGCGACGCGGGCCGCGGCGGGGGTGGGGGCGGCCTGGGCGCCGCCCGCGAACCGCAGTTGGAGCCCTGCGGTGCCGGCGGCGAGTGCGGTGAGTGCGAACTGACGACGGTTCAGGGGCATGGGGGGTGGCTCCTGGTGGCTTCGGGTGGGGCGCTGCGGGGGCGCGAACCCTGGCGGCGACGGTCCTTCCAACGTTGGAAACGGCGGTGCCACCCGGAATGACAGCACGCAGGGATGGGCATGTCCAGAGCAGCGACAGAAGTCGTACGGGCCTGTCGGGGTTGTTGCCTGAGCACGGATCACAGCGGTGGGAAGCATTTTGGAAACATCGGGAACGACGGGTTGTCGAGGTGCCGCCGCGCGTATATAACGTTGTAAAGCCGAGGGAGGGAACGGGCGTTCCCACCCCCGGAGCGCCGCCATCTCCGCACGTCATACCGCCTCCTCGGGGAGCCCGGACCGGGCCCCGGAAGCGCACCCGCCCCGGCACGGAGCCGGACCCACGTACGACTCGACGGCCGCTGCCGTCGCGACCAAGGAGTGTCGTGAGCATGACGAACCACAGAACCCGCGCACTGGCCGCCACCTGTCTGCTGCTGGCCACCGCAGGGCTGGCCGCCACCGGCTGCTCCAAGTCGGAGTCCAGCGACAAGGGTGCCTCCCCCTCCGGCTCGGACCAGGCGGCGCAGCAGCAGGTCACCACGGACCCGACGGCGTCCGGCGCGGGCTGCACCCTGACGGCGTACGGCGCCCCCAAGCTCGACCTGAAGAACGCGGTGGTGGGCTTCTCCCAGTCGGAGAAGGAGGACAACCCGTTCCGTATCGCCGAGACCCAGTCCATCAAGGACGAGGCCGCCAAGCTCGGCGTGAAGAAGCTGCTGACCACCGACGCGCAGTCCCAACTCCCCAAGCAGATCAGCGACATCCAGGACATGCTCGCGCAGGGCGCGCAGCTCCTGATCGTCGCGCCGCTCAACTCCGACGGCCTGGACCCGGCGCTGAAGGCCGCCGCCGCCAAGCACGTGCCGGTGATCACCATCGACCGGAAGATCAACGCCACGTCCTGCAAGGACTACGTCACCTTCCTCGGCTCGGACTTCGTCGAGCAGGGCAAGCGCGCGGCGGACGCCATGATCAAGGCCACCGGCGGCAAGGGCCAGGTCGCGATCCTGCTCGGCTCCTCGGGCAACAACGTGACCACCGACCGCACCAAGGGCTTCGTGGACGAGATCGCCGCCAAGGCGCCCGGCCTGAAGGTCGTCGCTCAGCAGACCGGTGACTTCACCCGTGACAAGGGCCAGCAGGTCATGGAGCAGCTCATCCAGTCCAAGCCGGGCATCACCGCGGTCTACGCGGAGAACGACGAGATGGGCCTCGGCGCGGTCACCGCGCTCAAGAGCGCGGGCAAGAACCCGGGCAAGGACGTCAAGGTCGTCTCGGTCGACGGCACCCGCAACGCCGTGCAGGCGATCGTCAACGGCACGTACAACGCGGTGATCGAGTCCAACCCGCGCTTCGGCCCGCTGGCCTTCGCCACCGCGCAGAAGTTCTACAGCGGCGAGGCGATCCCGGAGAACGTCATCATCTCGGACCGCGCCTACGACGAGTCCAACGCCAAGGCGTCGGTCGGCGGGGCGTTCTGACCCTCGGTCAGGAGGAATCGGTCGCGCGGCTCCCCCCGCGCCACCCCTCGGACAGGCGTACGGCGGGGTGCCTCCCCGCCGTACGCCGCACCATCGGCGGGTCGGCCCGCCGGGCTGTCGAGCCGGTGGGGGCGCCTGTAGCCCGTACGACCACAGGGCCGCCGCCTGCCGGCCAGCTCCACCCGTAAGAGCGCGCCCCACCCGTAGAGCCCGCCCAGCCCGTAGAGCCTGCCCCACCCGTAAGAGCCCGCCCCACCAGTAGAGCCCGTACAGCCCGTCAGCCCCTAGAAGAGTTCCCGCTTCCCCGCGACCCCGGAAGGCCACGACCATGGCACCACCCGAAGCCGCCGCGGCCCAGTCCGCGCCGCCCGGTCCGCCGAGCCCGCCACCGGCGGCCGGGGCCGTACTGGAGGCCGTCCGCGTCAGCAAACGCTTCCCCGGCGTGGTGGCGCTCGACGACGTCTCCTTCACCCTGCGCGAGGGCGAGATCCACGCGCTGGTCGGGGAGAACGGCGCGGGCAAGTCGACGCTGATCAAGCTGCTCACCGGGGTCTACCGGCCCGACGACGGCGAACTGCGGCTGGCGGGCGAGCCGATCGCCTTCCACCACCCGCACGAGGCGCAGCGCGCCGGGATCTCGACCATCTACCAGGAGGTGAACCTGGTCCCGCTGATGAGCGTGGCCCGCAACATCTTCCTGGGACGGGAGCCGAAGAACCGCTTCGGCCTGATCGACTTCCCCCGGATGCACCGCGAGACCGCGGAACTCCTCGGCGGCTTCGGCATCACCGCCGACCCGCGCCGCCCGCTGCACACCCTGGGCATCGGCACCCAGCAGATGGTCGCGCTCGCCCGCGCCGTCTCCGTGCGGGCCCGGGTGGTCGTCATGGACGAGCCCACCTCGTCGCTCGAACCGCGCGAGGTCGAGACTCTGTTCCGGGTGATCCGTGAGCTGCACGAGCGCGGCATCTCGATCCTTTACGTCAGCCACCGGATGGACGAGCTGTACCGGATCTGCGACCGCGTCACCGTCCTGCGCGACGGCCGCCTCGTGCACAGCGGCGACCTGGCCGACACCGACCGGGTGCGGCTGGTCTCGCTGATGCTCGGCCGGGAGATCGCCGAGGTCCGCAGGCACGGTGCCACCAGCTTCGGCGAGGGACACACCGCCGAGCGCCAACCGATGCTCACGGCGGCAAGACTGACCCGCCGTCACCTGCTGCACGACATCGGCCTCGACCTGCGGCCCGGCGAAGTGCTGGGCCTCGGCGGCCTGTTGGGCTCGGGGCGCAGCGAGACCGCCAAGGCGCTGTCCGGGGCGCTGTCACTGGACAGCGGCGAGGTCACCGTCGGCGGGCACACCGTGCGCCGCCTCACCCCGTCCGCCGCGATCAGGGCCGGGATCAGCCTGCTGCCCGAGGACCGCAAGGCCGAGGGCATCGTGCCCGGCCTCTCGGTCCGGGAGAACATCGTGCTGGCCGCGATGCCCCGGCTGTCCCGCGCCGGGATCGTGTCCCGGCAGCGGCAGGACCGGATCGTCGACATCTTCATGAAACGGCTGCGGATCAAGGCCGCGGGCCCCGAGCAGAAGGTCGGCGAGCTGTCCGGCGGCAACCAGCAGAAGGTGCTGCTGGCCCGCTGGCTCTGCCTGGAGCCGAAGGTCCTGCTGCTGGACGAGCCCACCCGCGGCATCGACGTCGGCGCCAAGGCCGAGGTGCAGTCGCTGATCGACGACCTCGCGGGAGAGGGCCTGGCCGTCCTGCTGATCTCCTCCGACATCGAGGAGCTGGTCGAGGGCGCCGACCGCATCGTGGTGCTGCGCGCCGGAGCGGTGGCCGGTGAGCTGACCGGCGACGACGTCGAGGAGAGCGCGTTGCTCGCCGTACTGGCGGAGACCGGGGACGACGACAGCGCCGCCGCGCCGGACACCGACCCGGAACCCGCGGACGCGGACCCGGAGCCCGTACCCGCCGACGCAGAGCCCGCACCCGCTCCCGCGGCGGAATCCGGCTCCGCCACCGCGAAGGAGGACCCGCGATGACCTCGGCCCCGTACTCACTCCCGCGCGGCCTGGACCGGTCGCGGATCGCGGACTGGCTCCAGCGGTACGGCGTGTACGCCGCGGTCGCCGCGCTGCTGGTCTTCAACGGCGTCTTCACCGACCACTTCATGACGACGGACAATCTGCGCACGCAGCTCGTCCAGGTCTCCCCCGTCGTCATCGTGGCACTGGGCATGGCGCTGGTGATCGGCACCGAGGGCGTCGACCTGTCGGTGGGCTCCACGATGGCGCTGGCCAGTTCCGTGCTGCCGCTCTACCTCGGATACGGCCTGCTGCCCGCGCTGTCGGTGGCGCTGCTCGCCGGTGTGCTCGTCGGCCTGATCAACGGCTCGCTGGTGTCGCTGGTCGGGCTGCAACCCATCGTGGCCACCCTGGCGCTCTTCGTCGGCGGCCGGGGCCTGGCCCTGGTCATCGCCGACGGGAAGCTCAAGCAGATCGAGAACCAGAATCTGCTGAACCTCGGCACGAACAGCGTGCTCGGCGTCCCGATCGTCGTCCTGATCGCGGGCGTGCTCGCGCTGTTGGTCGCCTTCCTGGTGCAACGCACCACCTTCGGACGCCAGTTGGTGGCCATCGGCGGCAACCGTGCCGCGGCCAGGCTCGCCGGACTCCCCGTCAAACGGGTGCTGATCGGCGTGTACGTGCTGTGCGGGGTGCTGGCCTCGCTCGCGGGTGTGCTCGCCACCGCGCGGCTGACCGCCAGCGACCCGTCCTCGCTGGGCAATCTGATG
Source organism: Streptomyces sp. NPDC008079 (assembly GCF_042957385.1). NCBI lineage: Bacteria > Bacillati > Actinomycetota > Actinomycetes > Kitasatosporales > Streptomycetaceae > Streptomyces > Streptomyces sp. NPDC008079. The sequence continues at coordinate 109,950 of NZ_JBIBIC010000020.1, read as the reverse complement.
GAGCTGTCGGCCATCACCGCGGTCGTGGTCGGCGGCACCCCGCTGACCGGCGGCTCGGTACGCGTCCTCGGCACGGTGTTCGGCGCGCTGCTGATGCAGCTCCTGCACGCCACGCTCGTCACCCACAATCTGCACGACTCCACCGCCCAGATGGTCCAGGCGGGCATCATCCTCGTCGCCGTCTACGTCGCCCGGGAGCGTCGATCCCGATGAAAGCCCTCGTGAAAACAGCCGCCCCCGCTCCCGCGCTCGCCGTGGCCGGTGACGCGCCGCTGCCGGTGAGCGCGGAGTCCCGCCCCTCCGGGCGGCAGCGCGCCGCCGAACTCCTCCAGCGCCAGGGCGTCCTGGCCATCCTCGTCCTGCTCTGCCTGATCTCGTCCTTCGTCTTCGACTCCTTCGCCACCCTCGACAACACGCGCGGCATCACCATCCAGGCGTCGTTCCTGTCGATCGTCGCGCTCGGCATGACGATGGTGATCGTCACCGGCGGCATCGACCTGTCGGTCGGCTCGGTCTTCGCGCTCGGCGGTGTGCTGGCCGCGTGGGCCTCGCAGTACGGATTCCTGCCCGCGCTGCTGGTGCCGCTCGTGGTGTGCGGCGCGATCGGCACCTTCAACGGACTGCTGGTCGCGCGGGCCGGGATGGCCCCGTTCATCGTGACCCTGGCCTCGCTGCTCGGCGCGCGCGGGCTGCTGCTCGCGCTCACCCACGAGGGCGCCACCACGTATCTCGTGCCGCGCGGCTCGGCCTTCCAGGAGCTGGGCGGCGGCGCGGTGTGGGGCTTCGGCTACCCGGTGCTGATCGCGCTGGCCCTGTTCGGGGTCGGCGGCCTCGTGCTCCAGCGCACCTCGTTCGGCCAGGCGCTGTTCGCCGTCGGCGGCAGCGGTGACGCGGCGCTGCTGATGGGGCTGCCGGTGGCCCGTACGAAGGTGCTGGTCTATACGCTCAGCGGGCTGCTCGCGGGGCTGGCGGGCGCGTTGAACGCGGCCCGGCTGTCCTCGGGTGTGACCATCATCGGTGTCGGCATGGAGCTGGACGCGATCTCCGCGGTGGTGATCGGCGGAACGCTCCTGGTCGGTGGCGCGGGTTCGGTGTCGGGCACGCTGTGGGGCGTGCTGCTGCTCGGTGTGATCCAGAATCTGATCAATCAGATCGGTTCGCTCAACTCCTCCTACCAGTCGGTGGTCAGCGGCGGCTTCCTGATCGTGGTCGTCGTTGCCCAGCGCTATCTGTCGGCCGCCCGCCGGGGCACCTGACCGGGCCGGGAGGGGCCGTCCGCGATCCGCGGGACCGGCTCCAGCACACTGAGGCCGGAACCGCCGCGCCTCGCACGAGGTCGGCCGAGGGAAGGAACTCCGTGGGCGCCAGCCTGAAGGATGTCGCGCGACTGGCGGGCGTGTCCGTCAAGACCGTGTCGAATGTGGTGAACAACTATCCGCATGTCACGCCGGGGATGCGGGAGCGCGTGCAGCGGGCCATCGACGAGCTGGGCTACCGGCCGAATCTGACGGCCCGCCATCTTCGGAAGGGCCGCACCGGCATCATCGCGCTGGCCGTCCCCGAACTCGGCAACCCGTACTTCGCGGAGCTGGCCGGGGCCGTCATCGACGCCGCCGCCCGGCACGACTACACGGTGCTGCTCGACCACACCGCGGGCCAGCGCGAGAAGGAGGTGCTGGTCTCGCAGGGCTTCCGGGCCCATGTCATCGACGGCCTGATCCTCAGCCCGATCGAGCTGGAGGCCGCGGACCTGCTCGGCCGCATGGACGACGCGCCGCTGGTGCTGCTCGGCGAGCGGGAGTACGACGCCCCGTACGACCAGATCGCCATCGACAACGTGGCGGCGGCCCGTACCGCCGTACGGCACCTGACCGGCCTCGGGCACCGGCGGATCGCGTTCCTCGGCGCCCGCAGGGAGAGCGCCAGGCAACCGGCGCACCTGCGACTGCGCGGCTGGCGCGAGGAGTTGGCGGCGGCCGGGCTGCCGGACGACGACTCGCTGGTGGCCGCCACCGACGGCTACGGCCGCTGGGACGGCGCCGCCGCGATGAACGCGCTGCTCGACCGCGGCACCCGCCCCGACGCCGTGTTCGCGTACAACGACCTGATGGCGCTCGGCGCGATGCGGGCCCTGGTCGAGCGCGGGCTGCGGGTGCCGCAGGACGTGTCGGTGGTCGGCTTCGACGACGTCGAGGAGGGCCGCTTCTCGACGATCGCGCTCACCACGGTGTCCCCGGACAAACAGGCCATCGCACGGCTCGCCGTGGAGCGGGTCGTGGCGCGGCTGACCGGTACGCCGCAGATCAGGCCGGAGCGGATCACGCCCGGATACACGCTGGTCACCAGGGAGTCGACCGCGCCCAGAGCGGGGTGAGCGCGCCGCGTAGCGTTGTCCCCGGGGGGTCGGCCACCGGTGCCCGCCCGTGGTCGCCCGTGGTCGCGCCCCCGGCCGGTTTCCCCGCCCGGTCTCTCCGTCGCCTTCCCGCCGCCCTTCCCGCCGTCGGACGCCCGCCGCGTCCGGCATCCGTCGCCCCGACCCCCTTTACGAGGACTGCCGATGCCCCGTCCCACCCCGCTCAGCGAACCCTTCGGCACCACTCCCGACGGGTGGCGAGTGGAACGCTGGCGGCTCAGCTCGGCCTCCGGGGTGAGCGCCGAGATCCTCACCTACGGCGGCGTCCTGCACGCGCTGCACGTGCCCGACCCGACGGGCCGCCCCGCCAACGTGGTGCTGTCCCTGCCCGACCTGGCGGCGTACGCCTCCGACACCCCGTACTTCGGCGCGCTCGTCGGCCGTTACGCCAACCGGATCAGCGAGGCCCGCTTCACGCTCAACGGCCGCCACTACCGGCTCCCGGACAACGACGGCGGCCACAATCTGCACGGCGGCCCCGAGGGCTTCGACAGCCGCGTCTGGCGGGCCGAGCCCCTGCCCGGCGCGCTGCGGCTGACGCTGCACAGCCCGGACGGCGACATGGGCTTCCCCGGCGCGATGGACGTCACGGTGACGTACGCGCTCGACGACGACGGGACGCTGTCGCTGGACTTCGAGGCGCGCAGCGACCGGCCGACGGTGGTCAACCTGACCAACCACGCGTACTTCAACCTGGGCGGGTCGGAGGCGAGGGACGGCGCCGAAGCCGCGTCGCGGATCGCGGGAGGCGACGTGCTGCGCCACACCCTGTACGTCGACGCCGACCGCTTCCTGCCCGCCACGCCCGAGTCCATCCCCTGGGGGCCGGAACAGGCCGTGGAGGGGACGCCGTTCGACCTCAACGAGCCGCGCCCCATCGGCGACGGCGTGCGGGACGCCGACCCGCAGATCAAGACGGCCGGAGGGTACGACCACTGCTTCGTGCTGCGCGGCAACTGCGGCGGTACGGGCGAGGCCGTGGGCGAGCCGCGGGTCGCCGCCGTCCTCTCCGACCCCGACAGCGGCCGGGTGATGGAGGTGCGCACCACGCAACCGGCCATCCAGGTCTACACGGCCAACAAGCTCGACGGTTCGCTGACCGGCCCCGACGGGCGGACGTACCACGCGCACGACGCGGTGTGCCTGGAGACCCAGCACCTGCCGGACTCGCCGAACCACCCCGAGTACCCCTCGACCGAGCTGCGTCCCGACGAGGTCTTCCGCAGCCGCACCGAATTCCGCTTCCCGCACCTGGCGGGCGGCCGGTGACGAGCGCGCCGACCGCACCCCTGCTCGTCGTGGACGGCGCCAACGTCGTCGGCTCGGTGCCCGACGGCTGGTGGCGCGACCGGCGCGGCGCCGCCGAGCGGCTGCGCGACGCGCTCGTACCGCTCGCCGCGTCCGGCCTCGCCGAGGACAGCGGCGCCCCGCCGTGGGCCCGCGGCCACCGGCTGGACATCGTCCTGATCGTCGAGGGCGCGGCGCGCGGCGTCCAGCCGGTACCCGGCGTACGCGTGGAGTCCGCGCCCGGCAGCGGCGACGACCTCATCACCGAGGTCGCCGCCCGCTCCCGCACCGCGGACCCCGACCGCCCGTGCCTCGTCGTCACCGCCGACCGTGGCCTGCGAGCGCGCGTCACGGAGGTCGGCGCGGCCGTCGTGGGGCCGCGGGCGGTCCGGCCACGCTGACGCCGGTGCCCTCGGGGGCGGGGCTCCGGTGACGCCGCGCTCGCCGGAAGGCCGTGTCCGATTTCCGCCAGCTCGGGGCGCCGGAGCCCTCGCATACTGGGACGCGTGACAGTCGAGGACAGCAGATACGAGGCGGTGAGCAGCCGGGACGCGCGCTTCGACGGAGTCTTCTTCTTCGCCGTGGCCACGACCGGGATCTACTGCCGTCCGAGCTGCCCCGCGATCACCCCGAAGCGCGAGAACGTGTCCTTCTACGCGACCGCCGCCGCGGCCCAGGGCGCGGGCTTCCGGGCCTGCCGCCGGTGCAGGCCGGACGCGGTGCCGGGTTCCGCCGACTGGAACGCGCGGGCCGACGTGGTGGGCCGCGCGATGCGGCTCATCGGGGACGGCGTCGTCGACCGCGAGGGCGTCGCGGGCCTCGCCACCCGGCTCGGCTACAGCGCCCGGCAGGTGCAGCGGCAGCTCAACGCCGAGCTGGGCGCCGGGCCGATCGCCCTGGCCAGGGCGCAGCGCGGCCACACCGCGCGGGTGCTCCTCCAGACCACCTCGCTCCAGGCCGCCGAGATCGCCTTCGCGTCGGGCTTCGCGAGCGTGCGGCAGTTCAACGAGACGATCCGGGAGATCTACGCCGCCACCCCGACCGAGCTGCGCACGGACGCGCACTCCGGGCCGGTGGGCGGGGCTGCCGGGGTGCCGCTCCGGCTGGCCTTCCGGGGCCCCTACGCCTCCGCGCGGGTCTTCGACTTCCTCGCCGCACGCGCCGTGCCCGGCGTCGAGGAGATCGTCGGCGCCCCCGGCAGCCGTACGTACCGCCGTACCCTGCGGCTCCCCCACGGCACGGGCATCGCCGAGGTCGCCGAGCCGCCCGGCAGGGGCAATTGGCTGGACTGCCGACTCCACCTGGGCGATCTCCGCGACCTCACCACGGCCACCCAGCGCGTCCGCCGGCTCTTCGACCTCGACGCCGATCCGTACGCGGTCGCCGAACGCCTGGGCTCCGACCCGCACTTGGCCCCGCTGGTCGCCGCCCTTCCCGGCCTCCGCTCCCCCGGCTCCCCCGACCCGGCGGAACACGCCGTCCGCGCCGCCCTGGGCGAAGGCGCCGCGCCGTTCTCCCCGGCACCCCTGGCCGCCTTGGTCGCCCGATACGGCACCCCGCTGAGCGCCCCCGACGGCGCCCTCACGCACCTCTTCCCGCGGGCCGAGGACCTGGCCGAGGCCGACCTGGGCAGCCCGGCCGGCCGCTCCCCCGTCAGAGACCTCTGCCGCGCCCTCGCCGACGGTACGGTCGCCCTCGACCCGGGCGCCGACCGCGACGCCGCCGAACGGTCCCTCCTGACCGTCCCCGGCATCACTTCCCTGACCGCGGCCCACATCCGCATGCGCGCCCTCGGCGACCCGGACGTCTTCCCCTCGACGGAGCCGGTGCCGCCCGGGACGGAGAGGTGGCGCCCGTGGCGGTCCTATGCGGCTCATTACTGGTGGGGGGTGGGAGGGGGAGGTCAGGGGTGAGGGGGCGCCTTGCGCGGGCGCACCGTCCTTCCCCTCTTTTGCCGCCCCTCCGCCTCCCCGCGCCGCCGTACCGCAGGGGCGCAGGCTCTTGGGCGGAGGGCTGCCCGGCTGGCTGGGTCAGGGGTGGGGCTTGTTCTTGAGGTTGTCCCGGCGGAGCCGTTCTTCCTCGAAGAGGCGCATGAACTTCCGCATGTGCTCGTCCGGTTCGGGGTCGGCTTCCTCGTCCTCGTCGGTGAGGAGGCCCTGTTCGCGCAGTTGCTGGTCCTGGACCATGACGGGCGGGGTGGGGTCGGGGTCGGAGGGGCGGGGGCCCTCGGGGCCGTCGGGGCCGATGCGGATGAGGCGTTCGACGCGGATCACGCGGAAGTGGCGTCCTGCGACGTCGAGTTCGTCGCAGCGGTGTTCGTCGAGGTGGTCGGCGGCGCGGGAGTAGATCTCGCGTTGCTCGGGGCTGAGGTCCTTCTGCCAGGGGAGCATGACGCGCAGTTGCATGGCGAGGCCGTCGCGGGCCGACTGCGGGGTGGTGGCGGTGCCGCTTGAGTCGGGGCGCCAACTGCCGCCGTCGCGTTCCGCGGTCATGAAGGTGGCGGGGAGCAGGACACCGCCGGGGTGGGTGTCGGCGGCGTGCCGTGAGTCGTCGCGGACGTCGGCGGGGACGGTGCCGCTTTTGCGGAGGGCGGCGAGGAGTTCCACCTTGAGGATGCCCTCGGACATGCCGGTCGCGTTGACCGGGTCGATGACCAGGCCCGCGGCGGGGTCGAAGCCGCCGGACTCGCCGGGGCCGCTCGGGTCGGGGTCGGTGTCGCGCGGGGGTTCGGGACCGTCGGGCCCCATGCGGATGAAGCGTTCGGCGCGCACCACGCGGTAGCGGCTGCCGCGTACCGTCACCTCGTCGAGAGCTTCCCAGTCCATGCGCTCGCCCGCGGCGAGGAGTTCGGCCCGCGCCTCGGCGTCACCGGCCTCGTCGGCCGCGTGGGCGAGGCGGCGGAAGTGGGAGCCGAGGCTGTCGCGGGCGTCCTGCGGGGCGAGTCCGCTGAAGTACGGGTGCAACTCCCAGCCGCCGGATTCCAGTTCGCACGCGATGCCGAAGACCGGGCCGCCCGCGAACAGCATCGAGGGGTAGGTCTTTCTCGCCTTCCACGCCTCGATGTCGGCGAGCGCCGCGACCGGGGACTCGGGCGTGGTGACCCGGATCGACTGGTAGGCAGGAACATCGTCGCCGTGCGCATCCATGGGACCAGCATGCCCACACCGCGGGGGCGTACGCGACCCATACGCCAAAGCCGTCATGGGTCCGTGAGTTGACGTGACGCGCGTCCACCGGCAGGTATGGGGGCAACAGTGGTTCAGACCGCGGGCTCCGCGAGCACGTGTCCGATGCCCTCGGGCGAGAGCAGATGCTGCACCGCCAGCCGCCGCGCGCCCTCGATGCCCGCCCTGCGGCCGAGCATCGTGGTCTCGATGGCGACGGTTCTGGTGGCCAGCGGGAGGGCCCTGCGGTAGACGGCGCCGCGGATGTCGGCGAGCAGGTCGTCGTGGAGGCTGGCGATGCTGCCGCCGAGCACGATGGTGTCGGGGTTGTAGAAGCTGACCAGCGAGGCCAGGACGTCGCCGAGCCGTTGGGCGGCCAGCCGTACCTGGCGGCGGGCCACCGGGTCGCCCGCGGCCACGAGGCGGACCACGTCGGCGGCGTGCTCGGCGGGCAACCCTGCCTCCCGCAGCTTCGCCGCGATGGCCGCTCCCGAGGCGACGGCCTCGACGCAGCCGGTGTTGCCGCAGTGGCACAGCACGTCGTCGTGGCCCGGCACGCGGATGTGGCCGATGTCGCCCGCGGCGCCGCTGGCCCCGCGGTGCACGACGCCGCCGGAGACGATGCCGCAGCCGATGCCCGTACCGACCTTGACGTACAGCAGATGGGCGGTGGCCGGACGGTGGCCGTACTCGCCCAGGGCCATCATGTTGACGTCGTTGTCGACGAGGACGGGCGCGTGGTAGCGCCCGGCGAAGAAGCCCGGGACCCGGTAGCCGTCCCAGCCGCGCATGATCGGCGGCCGGATCACCGTACCGGTGCGGGCCTCGACCGGGCCCGGCACGCCGATGCTGATCGCGCGTACGTGGTCGGCGGGGTGTCCCGCGTCGGCCAGCAGGCGGCCGATCTGCTCGTGCACCCCGGTCAGTACGGCCTCGGGTCCCGCGTTGATGTCGAGGGCTTCGGTTGCTTCGGCGAGGACCCGGCCGCCGAGTTCGGCGACGGCGACCGTGCGGTGGGTGGCGCCGAGGTCGACGGCGCAGACCACGGCGTTCCGCGAGGCGAGTTGGAGGGTGAGCGGCGGGCGCCCGCGCTCGGTGGCCATGGTGCCGGTCTCGACCAGCAGTCCCTTGGCGATCAGCAGGTCCACCCGCTGGGCGACCGCGGCCCTGGACAGCCCGGTGGCGGTGGCGAGTTGGCTGCGCCGGGTGGCGCCGCCCGCCACCAGTCCCGCCAGTTCGCTGAGCGCGGTCAACTGCCGGTCGCTTGCGGCTGTCACCGGTTCCTGCCCTCCCCTGCGCCGTACGTCCGTCGTCCCGGTCCGCGTCCTGTGCGGCCCGGCCCCCGATTTATGACAGAAGATAGCGGAAATATTGCCATTGTCAACCGAAACAGCGGTGGCTAGCGTTTCAAGCAAGCGGAAAGGGAGGGCACTTGTGGGCGGGACTAGCTCGGTTACAGCGGGTTCTTCGCTGCGCACGTCATCGCGTCCGGCACTGCGTACGGCCATCGCCGGTGTGGGGATGATCGGCCAGGTGCACCTGGACGCGGTGCGCAGGAGCGGTGCCCCGGTGGTCGGGGTCAGCGCGTCGACGCCCGCGCGGGCCAAGGAGGCCGCGGCGGCGCTCGGGGTCGAGCGGGCCTTCGACTCCTCGGAGGCGCTGGTCACCAGTGACGACGTCGACGTGGTGCACATCTGTACGCCCAACGACGCGCACGCCGGGCTCGCCGAACTGGCGCTGCGGGCGGGCAAGCACGTGGTGTGCGAGAAGCCGCTGACCACGTCGTCGGCCACCGCGGACGCGCTCGCGGCGCTCGCCGCGGACAGCGGTCTGGTGGCGGCGGTGCCGTTCGTCTACCGCTACCACCCGATGGCGGCCGAGGCGCGGTCCCGCGTGCTGGACGGCCGGGCGGGCGAGGTCCGGCTGGTGCACGGCCACTACCTCCAGGACTGGCTCTCGGAGCCGGGCGACACCAACTGGCGGGTCGACGCGGCGGCGGGCGGGCCCTCGCGCGCCTTCGCCGACATCGGCTCGCACTGGTGCGACCTGGTGGAGTGGGTGACCGGGCACCGGATCGCGGAGCTGACCGCGGTCAGCCAGACCGTGGACCGTACGGGTCCCGCCGGCGACGGCGGCGCGCGGGTCAGGCCGGACACCGAGGACGTGGTGCAGCTCCTGTTCCGCACCGACCGCGGCGCCACCGGTTCCGTGACCGTCTCGCAGATCTCGCCCGGCCGGAAGAACCGGCTGTGGTTCGAGGTGGACGGCACGCGGACCTCGCTCGCCTTCGACCAGGAGAACCCCGAGTCGCTGTTCGTCGGCAGCCGCGGTGAGAACGCTGCGGTGCTGCGCGACCCGGCCACGCTCTCGCCCGCCGCGGCCCGGCTCTCGGTGGTCCCCGGCGGCCACCCGATGGGATATCTCGACTGTTTCGCCGCCTTCGTCCGCGATGTGCACGCAGCGATCCGCGCCCCGGGCGCGGCGGGCGGGTCCTCGGCCGACGGCACCGGGGACACGTTCCCCACCTTCGACGACGCCGCCCGCATGGTGCGCCTGACCGAGGCCGTACTGAAATCGGCGGCGGACCGGACCTGGAAAGAGGTCTCCTGAGATGAAGCTGGGCTTCCTGACCGCCTGCCTTCCGCAGCTCCCGCTGGACGAGATCGCCGCGTGGGCGGCCTCGCACGACTACCAGTCGCTGGAGGTGGCCACCTGGCCGTCCACCGGCTCACGGGAGTTCGAGGCCAGCCACATCGACGTGACCGGCTTCGGCAAGCAGCGGGCCGACGAGGTGCGCGGCCTGTTCGACCGGCACGGCCTGACGCTGTCCGCGCTGGCGTACTACGAGAACAACCTGCACCCGGACGAGACCCGCAGGGCGGAGATCGCCGCCCACGTACGCGCCAATGTGGACGCCGCCCAACTGCTGGGCGTGGACTACGTCGGCACGTTCGTCGGCCGCCACCCCGGTCTGACGGTGAAGGAGAACATCGCGCTGGCCGAGCGGGAGCTGCCGCCGCTGGTGGAGTACGCGGGCGAGCGCGGTGTGAAGATCATCATCGAGAACTGCGTGATGGAGGGCTGGCACCCGGACGGCTATCCGGGCAACCTCGCCTACTCCCCCGAGCTGTGGGAGTGGATGTTCGGCCTCGGCCTCTATCTCAACTACGACCCCTCGCACCTGCTGTGGCTGGGCATCGACCCGGTCGAGGCGCTGAAGCCGTACATCGACCGCATTCCGCACGCGCAGGCCAAGGACGCGCAGCTCGACCCGCGGGCCAGGGACCGTTACGGCTTCTTCGGCCGGTCGGTGGCGCGGACCGACGGCTGGGACAGCGGCTGGTGGCGCTACCGGGTGCCGGGGCTCGGCGACGTCGACTGGCGCCGGATCGTCGACACCCTTTACGAGGGCGGCTTCACGGGCACGCTCTCCGTCGAGCACGAGGACCCCGTCTGGAGCGGCGACGTCCAGCGGATCACCCAGGGTCTGGAGATCGCCCACCGCACGCTGCGGCCGTTGATCGTCGGCTGATCCGACCGCGCGTCACCGCCGGCCGCCGCTTCCCCGCACCACCCGCACGCGCAGTACCCCGCCGTACCCGCACCCGCCGTACCCGCACCCGCCGTACTTCCAGGAGGCATCGTCACGATGGCCACGCCCTTGAGCATCCAGCTCTACACCCTCCGGGACCAGATCGCCGCCGACCGCGACGGCACGCTGTCCCGCCTCGCCGGGATCGGTTACACCGCCGTCGAGGCGTACGACCCCACGGCCGACCCGACCGGTTTCCGCAAGGTCGCCGACGACCTGGGGCTGAGCGTCAACAGCACGCACGCCTACGCCCTGTTCGACAAGGAGGCGTCGGAGGTCTTCGACGCGATCGCCACGGTAGGCACCGACCTGGTGATCATCCCCGGCGGGATCGCACACGAGGAGTTCACCACCCCCGACGGTCTCTCGCGCACCGCGGACCTCCTCAACGGCTTCGCCGAGAAGGCCGCCGAGCGCGGTATGCGGATCGGCTACCACAACCACTGGTGGGAGATCGAGCCGCGCTTCGACGGCAGGACCGCGCTGGAGGAGCTGGCGGACCGGCTGGCCCCCGAGGTGTTCCTGGAGGTCGACACGTACTGGGCGGCGGTCGGCGGGGCCGATGTGCCGGCGCTGCTGCGCGCGCTGGGCGACCGGGTGCTGGCGCTGCACGTCAAGGACGGTCCCGGTGTGAAGGACGAGCCGCACACCGCGGTCGGCAAGGGCAGCATCGACGTGCCGTCGATCCTGGCCGCCGCGCCCGACGCGCAGCGGATCGTCGAACTCGACTCCTGCGCGGGCGACATCTTCGAGGCCGTCGCGGAGAGCCTCTCCTACCTCACCGCGCTGGAGCGTTCATGACCACAGGCCCGGTCGGCGTCGCCGTCGTCGGCGCCGGTGTCATCAGCGCGCAGTATCTGGACCATCTCACCGCCTTCCCCGACCTGCGGGTGCTCGCCGTCGCCGACATCGACGTCGAGCGCGCCCGTACGGCGGCCGGGACGTACGGGATTCCGGCCGCGGGCGACCTCGCGTCGGTGCTGGCGATCCCCGAGGTGGAGATCGTTGTCAACCTGACGATCCCGGCCGTGCACGCGGAGGTCGCCACGGCCGCCCTCCAGGCGGGCAAGCACGTCTACGGCGAGAAGCCGCTCGCGCTGGCGCCGGCCGACGGGGCGAAGATCCTGGCCGAGGCGCGGTCGCGCGGGCTGCGGGTCGGGAGCGCTCCCGACACCTTCCTCGGGGCCGGGCTCCAGTCCGCGCAGCGGGCGCTGGCCGCCGGGGTCATCGGCGAGCCGGTGAGCGCGACCGCCGTCACGCAGGGGCCCGGCCCCGAGTCGTGGCACCCGAACCCGGAGTTCCTCTTCCAGTACGGTGCCGGGCCGCTGTTCGACATCGGTCCGTACTATCTGACGGCGCTGGTCGCGCTGTTCGGGCCGGTGGCGCGGGTCTCGGCCTCGGCGCGGCAGGCGCGTGCCCAGCGGGTGATCGGTTCCGGGCCGAAGGAGGGCACGTCCTTCGCGGTGGAAGTGCCCACGCACGTGCACGCGTTGCTGGACTTCGCCGGTGGCCCCAGCGGCTCGGCGACCTTCAGCTTCGACTCCTCGGTGCCGCGCCGCCTCATCGAGGTCACCGGCACCGAGGGCACGCTGTCGCTGCCCGACCCGAACACCTTCGAAGGGCCTTTGCAGGTCCGGGCGTTCGGTGACGACGACTGGCGTGACCTGCCCGTCACCGGTACGGTCGCCGGTCGCGGCCTGGGCGTCCTGGACATGGCCCGCGCCGTCCGGGGCGGCACCGAGCACCGCGCCTCCGGCGAACTCGCCCAGCACGTACTCGACTTGATGGCCACGGTGACGGACGCCGCGCAAGAGCACACCGTCCGCACCCTCGAAACCAGCGCCCCGGCCGTGTCACCGCTGCCGGACGCGTGGGACCCGGCGGCCTCGACGCTGTCCTGACGCAGCGGTCGACCCCCGTCGGCCCCGGTCGGCCCACCCGTGGGGGGATGGGTCGACCGGGGTTTTTCTGAGTACCGTTCACCGCCGCTTCACCGCTGCGCGGTGGGGTTCGCCGGTAGCCAGCGAGCCAAAGGCGGCTTCCCCCTAGGCCGCGGGCAATTGGTAGTCGGGGAAGTTGCCCGGGAGGCGGTCGAGGGTGGGGCCCTCGGTGACGGCGTGGACGAGGAGTTCGCCGCCGACGAAGGCGCCGCGCCAGGAGGCGCCGAGGCCGCCGAAGAGTTCGTCGCGGTCACCGCGGGAGCGGGGCGCGCCGCGGCCGACCTTGAAGGCGCGGACCTGGGAGGCGAGACGTTCGGTGGTGCGCGGGTCGTCGCAGGACAAGGCGGCCACCAGGGCGCCGTTGCTGGCGTTCATGGCGGAGAGCAGCTCGGCCTCGGTGTCGACCAGGACGATCGTGTCGACGGGTCCGAAGGGCTCGGTGTGGTGGAGCGGCGAGGACGGCGGAGGGCCCAGGAGCGTGACCGGGGCGAGGTAGGCGGAGGTGTCCTGGCCGGGGAGAAAGAGGCCGGGGTCGAGGGCGCCGTGGTGCAGCGGCACCGCGCCGCGGTCGACGGCCTCGGCGACCAGATCGGCCAGCTCCTTCGCCTTGGCCGCGTTGATCAGCGGCCCGAAGTCGAGTGCGGGCAGCGGGTCGTCGGGCGCGGCGACGGCCAACGGGTGGCCGGTCCTGACCGACTTGACCGCCGGGAGGTACGCGGCGAGGAAGTCCGCGAAGCGGGAGCGCTGGACGACGAACCGCGGGTAGGCGGTGCAGCGCTGCTTGGCGTAGTCGAAGAGCTTGGGGATCTGCGCGCCGAAGGCGTCCCAGTCGCTGTACTCCCACAGGCCCCAGCAGTTGAGCCCCTCCTGTTCGAGGATGTGCCGCTTGCCGACGTCGGCGACGGCCGTCGCGATCCGGGCGCCGGTGTCCCGGCCGCCGACGAAGGAGACGCAGCCGATCTCCGAGGACTGCACCAGGGCCTCGGAGAGTTCGCCGCCGCTGCCGCTGACCAGCGTGACGGGAATGCCCTCGCGCCTGGCGAGCGCGGCGGCGAGGGTGAGGCAGGCCAGGCCGCCGTCGGTGGGCGTCTTGGCGATGACCGCGTTGCCCGCGAGCGCCTGGACGAGCATGGCGTGCACCAGCACGCTCATCGGGTAGTTCCAGCTCGCGATGTTGGAGACGGGACCGGCAAGTGCGGTGCGGCCCGCCACCATCGGCTCGATGCCGTCCACGTACCAGCGGACGCCGTCGATGGCCCGGTCCACGTCGGCGCGGGCCAGCCGCCAGGGCTTGCCGATCTCCCAGACCAGCAACAGGGCCAGCAGGTCGCGGTGTTCGGTGAGGGCGTCCAGAGTCGCCGAGACACGCGCCTTGCGGTCGGGCAGCGGTACGTGCCGCCAGCTCCGGTGTTCGTCGAGCGCGGCGCGTACCGCCTGTCGCGCGGTGGCCGCGTCGAGCCGGGGCGGCCCGGCTATCGGGCTGCCGTCGACCGGTGAAGTGGCGGGCAGCGGGCGGCCGTCGGCCTGCCAGCGGCCGTCCCACAGATTCAGCACACGGTCGTCGCGGAATGCCTCGGGCGCGGTCCGCAGGGCGCGCCGCCACGCGTCGCTCCAGGCCGTTCCGGGCTTGAGGATGAGGGTCATACGGAACTCCGCTCTCGTCGGGGGGCGGAACTCGCGCGGCGCACCACCGCGCGTCTGCCGACGATAGCGACTGGACTCCCGGGGGTTCCGGTGTTCGACCACGGGTGTGTCGGTCGTCACCGTGCCCGGCCACGGCACGGGAGGAGGCGGGTTACGGCGCGGGTGAGCGGGGGTCACCGCACGGGAGAGGGGCCGGCCGACGGGATGCGCCCCCTGTGCCGGCCGGCCCCACTGTGTCCCCCGTGTACCCCTGTGTGACTAGGGGTAGCTGGTCAGGTACGTGACCTGATGGCCGCTGTTCACGGCCGCTCCCGTGGTGTTGATGACATGGCTGATGGTGCCGACACCGCCGAGCGAGACGGTCACCATGTCGTGGAACTTCACCCCGGAGGTGTTGGGCACCTGGAAGGAGTTGGCCGACACCACCGAGGAGTTGGCGGAGAAGTAGCAGTAGCTGCCGAGCCCCCACGCCTCATGGCTGGTGACCGAGTCGGCCACCTTGTAGGCGGGGTAGCCCTGCGAGGAACCGTTCATCCAGGAAGCCTGGTTGGGCGGGTCGTAGGGCATCTCGTTCTGGAAGAAGTACGTTCTGCCGCCGTTGCCGTTCCACTGCACCTGGGTCTGCTGGTAGTGCTCGACGAACAGGCCGTACATGGTGACGTTCTGGCCGTTGACGACGAGGCCCGTGGCGGCGGTGTTGGTGTTCCAGCCGACGGTGCCGCCGTTGCCGTGGTCGGCGCGCCACAGCCACATGTGGTCGCCGATGACGTTGTTGCTGTTGACGACCAGCGACTGGGTGGCCTTGCCGACCGCCGCGCCGCCGATCCGGAAGAAGACGTCGGACAGGCTGGTCGGGTCGGCCGCGTGGTTGGCGGACGAGCCGGCCGGGCCGATCTGCATCAATGTCTGCGAGTTGGTGGTGCCCGCGTCGATGAGCAGCCCGGCCAGCTTCACACCGTCCACGTCGGCCGTGGTCAGCGCGGTGACGCCGCCGTCCGGGACGAGCGTGGCCAGACCGAGACCGAGGACGACGGTGTCGGGCCGGGTCACGTTGATCGTCTGGTTCAGGTGGTAGACACCCGGCGTGAACAGCAGGTTCTTGCCCGCCGCGAGCGCCGCGTTGATGTCGGAGGCGGTGTTGCCCGGCTTGACGATGAAGAACTGGTCGATCGGCAGCGACTGTCCCGCCGGCGTCTTCCCGCTCCAGGTGGTGCCGGACGCGTTGGACTGGAGGGCGGGCACGAAGACCTGGTACTTGCCCGCGCTGTCGATGTACAGGAAGGGCTTCTCGCGCACCACGGGCGCGCTGGCGACGGTGGTGTACGTCGGGAAGCTCTGCGCGGGCGCGCCCTTGTCGCCGACGAAGACCATGTTCCAGTTGGAGCCGCTCCAGGACCCCATCTCGGTGTCCTTGGTGAGGAACTGCTGCTGGGAGCCGGACTGGATCTGCCCGTCGATCTTGGAGTCGGAGATGAAGCCGCCGCTCGACCAGCCGCCGTCGTCCAGCGCGAGGTTGCCGCGGACGTGCATCCGCCGGTACGGGGCGGCCTGCGAGACGGCCCAACGGTCGCTGCCGCCGGTCGGGTTGACGGACATGTTCTCGGCGTCACGCCAGAAGTTCTGGGTGGCGTTGCCCTGGAACCAGTCGGCCTCGGCGTGCACCTTGCCGTTGATGGTGACCGAGTCGGGGCTCAGGCCGAGTCCTGCGACCTGGGTGTAGAAGCCGACGTTGACGTCCGCGCTGTAGGTGCCGGGCTTGAAGAGCACCGCGTAGCGCTGGCTGCCGAACTGGTTGGTCTCCTGCTGGCTGAAGATCGAGTTCAGCTTGGACTGGATGGTCGAGGCGGACATCGACGGGTCGAAGACGACCGTGTTCGGGCCGAGGTCGGGGTCGCCGCCGCTGGGCGGGGTGGTCGGCGGCGTGGTGCCGCCGCCGCTGCCGCTGACGTTGAACGACTGCGCGGTGGTGCCGTTGCACGTGTACTGCTGGAGCTGCACACTGTCGGCGGTCGACGCGCCGGGCACGTCGAGGCACTTGCCGCTGTTGCGGTTGACGAAGTGGAAGGCGCCGCTGCTCTCGGCGACGGGCTGCCACTGCTGGTTGCTGCCGCCGCCGTACAGCCAGAGCTGTGTGGTGGCGCTGTCGGCGGTGGAGACGCCGGTGACGTCCCACACCTGGGCGGGCGCGGTGGACACGCCGATCCGGTAGTAGCCGCTGTCGGTGGCGGTGAACTGCCACTGCTGGGCGGCGCTTCCGTTGCAGGCGTACTGCTGCACCGCTGTGCCGTTGGCGGTGGCCGCGGCGCGCGCGTCCACGCACTTGCCGCTGCTGACGCTGGTGACGCTGGCCGGGGCGGCCGGGATGGTGGCGGCGCCCGCGTCCCGTGCGGTGACCAGGGCGATACAGGCCGAGACCGGCAGGACGAGCGCCGCCGCTATGGCGGCTGTTCGTCTGCGGGTGCGGGATGTGCGGGTGGGCGTGCCGGGCACGGTGGGGACCTGAGTCACACGTGTCTCCTCGGTCGCGTTGTGGGGTCGCGATGCGGTGTGGACGCTAGGGGCCGCCCGTCGGCGAGTCAATACACATCAAAAAATAAGTCGTGAACTATCCGGCCGGAAAAGAGGGCCCGGCCGTCCCGGCCGGGCCCTCGGAGCGCGTCTGACGGTAAGTCAGGAACTGATCGTGTCCGTCGTCAGCAGGCCGATCAGCAGGAAGCCGACCACGATCCGGTAGATCACGAAGGAGTTGAACGAGTGCTTGGCGACGAACTTCAGCAGCCAGGCGATGGAGACGTAGGCGATCACGAACGACACCACGGTGCCAACGGCGAGCGCGGGCACGCCGACGCCCCCGCTGGTGGCGTCCTTCAACTCGTACAGCCCCGCGCCGGTGAGGGCGGGCAGGCCGAGGAAGAACGACAGGCGGGTGGCGGCCACCCGGTCCAGGTCGCGGATGAGCGCGGTGGAGATGGTGGCGCCCGACCGGGAGAAGCCGGGGAAGAGCAGCGCGAGGATCTGCGAACAGCCGACGATCATCGCGTCCTTGAAGGTGACCTGGTCCTCGCCGCGCTTGAATCGCGCCATCTGCTCGGCGCACCACATGACGACGCTGCCGCCGATCAGCGAGAAGGCGACGACCCACAAGGACGCGAGGGCGCCGTCGATCAGCGGCTTGGCGGCCAGTCCGACGACGACGATCGGGATGGTCGCGTAGATCACCCACCAGGTGAACTTGTAGTCGTGGTTGTCGCGCTCCCTCTTGTTCGCGAGCCCCTTGAACCAGGCGCCGACGAACCGCTTGATGTCGGAGAAGAAGTAGACGAAGACGGCGGCGATGGCGCCGGTCTGGATCACCGCGGTGAAGCCGACGACAGCCTTGTCGTCCACCGGGATGTTCATCAGGCCCTCGGTCATTTTCAGGTGCCCGGTGGAGGAGACCGGAAGGAACTCGGTCACTCCTTCCACGACGCCGAGAATGACGGCTTGGCCGACGCCGATGACGCTCATTGGGTGGTCCCGCCCCTTGTCCGCCGGTGATCACCCCGGCCCGTTACGACTACATGTTCGTAGACAACGGTCAGACTTTAGAGGATCGGCGGCCGGACCCCGAATCCGGGGCCCGGCCGCCGCGGGAGGCGGATCAGCAGGCGCCGAGGTCCTGCCAGACACCCCACTCACCGGTGGTGCCGGGCGTCTCGCCCGTCGTCCACCACTTGGCCTTCCAGGTGTGACCGGCGTACGAGACGGTGTTGCCGCCCACGTAGACCGCGCTGCTGTTCCACGCGGTGGCGGTGCAGCCGGTGGTGGTCCCGGTGACCGTGAGCGTGTACGCGGCGGTGTGGGTCGTGGTGCCCGCCTTGCCGGTGACGGTCAGGGTGTACGTGCCGGGGGCCGCCGAGGCCGTGGTGGCGACCGACAAGGTGGCGTTGCCGCCCGCGGTCACCGAGGTCGGGCTGAGCGTGGCGGTGACACCGGCCGGGGCGCCGGAGACCGTCAGCGCGACGGACTGCGCGGTGCCGGAGGCGACGGCGGTGTGCACGCTGGAGGTGGTGGAACCGCCCGGCGCGACGGAGCCGGAGGCCGGGGTCAGCGACACCGAGAAGTCGTTCGCCGGGGGCGGGGTGGTGGTGCCGCCGCCGGTGAAGGGCTGGAAGGTGTGGCTGAACTGCCAGGTGCTCTGTGCGACGCCGGAGCAGGTGTCGGAGCCGCCCTGGCCGGGGCAGCCGCCGTTGTCGCGCTGGAGCGCCCAGAAGGACAGCGTGTTGATGCCCTTGCTGACCGCCCAGTTGTAGACGGTGGTGGCGTTGGCGGTGGTGAAGGTCTCGGCCGCGCCGAAGTCGTCGATGCCGGGCATCTCCGTGACGCCGACCATGCCCCAGATCTGCGCGTCGGTCTTCGACGGGTAGAGCCCGGCGAGCTGGTCGTGCAGGCCGGTGGCGGCGGTCTGGGTGTCGGTCGCCATGTTGTGCGTGGCGTTGTCGTAGTAGTCGAACGTCATCAGGTTCACGACGTCGACCTTGACGCCGTTGGAGATGGCGTTCTGGATCACCGACAGGCCCGAGCCGTCGCCCGCGGTGCCGGTGGTCAGCCCGTGGGTGGTGGTCGGCAGGGTGTAGGAGAACTGCACCGAGCGGCCGTTGCTCGCCGCCCAGTCCTGGACCATCTTCACGGCCTTGTTGCGGCGGTCGATGCCGCCGGCGTTGGTCAGCGAGTTGTCCTCGATGTCGAGGTCGATCCGGCTGATGTCGTAGGTCGTGATGACCTTCTCGTAGGCCGCGGCGATCGAGCTGACGTTGGTGCAACTGTCGGCGATCTCGGTGCCGCTGTTGTCGGCCGCGTAACCGCCGAAGGACGGGATGACGTCGCCGCCGCCCGCCTGGAGGGTGTCGATGTCGGCGCCGAAGTTCGCCTGGGCGATCGGCAGCGAGCTGTCGCCGTTCCAGTACGGGGTGCAGGAGCCGACGGACGGCGTCTGGATGAACGCCATGGTGAGGAATTTGTTGCCGGAGGCCGACGCCAGGCCGGAGAGGCTGTCGCCGTTGTACGCCTCGAAGTACGGGGCGAACACGTGGGCGGGCAGCGGGGTGGCGGCGTGGGCGGTGCCGCTGCCGGTCAGGGCGAGCCCGGCCGCCGCGGTGGCGGTGACGAGTCCGGTGAGCAACGCGCGGAGGGGTCTGCGAACGGGTCCGGTCATGGACCGCGCTCCCTTCGAGGGGGGATGTGTGGGGGCCGACAGCACAGGGGGCGCTGCTGGTCTGGACCAATACTGTTGGTCTGGACCACCCGACTGTCAAGAGTCCTAACAGATAACGGAGTTGGACCACTCACCCCGCGGGACCGGACATTTCCGGCGCCCGGACAGCACGTGTCACCGCCGCGCCCGCGCGGACGCGGCGGTGACCTGTCAGTACCCCGCTCGGACGGTCAGCGCCGCCAACTGGCGATCGCCAGCGCGGGAACGAACCGCGCGGCGTCCAGCGTGCCGACACCGGTCGCCATGTCGTACCCCTTCACCGCGGTGTAGCCGGTGACGCCGTCGTAGGAGTTGTTCGTCCCGTCCTTGACGTCCACGATCCCGGTGAGCCTGCTGTCGCCCCGGTAGAGCGCGTACAGCGCCTGGTGGATGTCGCCCACCCGGTGCCCGGCGAGCTGGTCGGCCAGCGCGACGATGCCGGAGAACAGCGGGCTGGACTCGCTGGTGCCGCCGTACACGTCCCATCCGACGGCCGTCGGGTCGAAGGAGGAGTACACCCACGCGCCGCCGTCCACGGCCGCGGTCATCGAGATGTCCGGGGTGCCGCGCCGGGCGCCGACGACGTTCTTGACCACGTCCTGGTATGAGGGCCTGGTGAAGACGTGCGACTGGCCGCCGCCGCCCGCGCCGTAGTCGTTGTAGACGCTGTCGGGCGCGGTGCGGTCGCCCGCGTCGTCCAGGTGGAGCTGCGTGCCGCCGATCGAGGTGACCAGCGGGTCGGACGAGGGCCAGGAGTTCACCGGGTACGGGTAGTCGGTGGCGCCGTCCGCCATCGAGTCGGTGGCGCCGCCGTCGCCGGAGGACGACAGCACCGTCACGCCGTGCGCGGCGGCGGCCTTGAAGGCGTACCGCAGCTTCTGGATGCTGGAGAAGTCGCCCCGGTCGAAGCCGGGGAAGGTGTTCTCGGTGGCGCCGAAGCTCTGCGTGATCACGTCGCCGACGCCGTGGTCGATCATCGACTTCTCGGCGTCCATCATCTCGGGCAGCCCCTCGACGCCCTCGGTCTCCGCGACGCCGGTCTCCACCAGCACGATGTGCGCGTCGGGCGCGACGGCGTGCGCCATCTCCACGTCCAGCGTGCTCTCGCTCGCCCAGCCGGTGTGGTCCGGATTCGCCGGGTCGAACGGCGGCACATCACCCCACTTGACGACCTGTACGTGCGAGCTGGCGATGCCGAACTGCCGGCTGTACACGTCGAGGTCGTGCTGGATCGTCGGCGACCCGAACGAGTCCACGATCACGATCGTCCGCCCCTTGCCGGTGATACCGGCGCGGTAGAGCGGCTTGAGGTCGTACGCCTGGCGGTACTGCTGCGGGGTGTAGCAGTTGATGCCCCACTTCGCCTGGCACTGCGCGCTGCTGAGCGGGCTGCTCACCCCGCTCACCAGCCGGTGTCCCGTGACCGCGGGCACGGCCTTCACCACCGGTGCGGTACGCGCCGGGGCGGCGGTGGCGGACCCGGCGACGGGAGCGGCTGTCAAAGCGGCGGCGGCGAGGGCGGTGACCCCTGCCGCCGCGACCGCGGCGCGGGGCCGCGGACGGAATCTGCGCATGGACTCTCCTTGTGTGGAGTGCGACCGCACGAGACGGATGCCGCGATCACACCCACAGATCATGCCCAGGACAAGAGACTTCGCCGTTTGCTGCCGACCGCTTTACTCCGGATGGCCGTCCCTTGGTTATTTCATGGGCATGCCATGACGAGGCGTCGTGGCGCGCTGTCATGCGGCGGCGTCACGCCACGTCACGACACGGCCGACGGCGGGTCAGGACACGATGTCCTTGGTGCGGAAGCCGCGGAAGGCCAGCGCCGTCAGCACGATCGCGTACGAGACCGACACCGAGGTGCCCTGGAGCATGCCGGACCACTCCATCGTCGGCTGGAGCGCGTCCGCCCAGGAGAACTGCCAGTGCGCGGGCAGCACGTCACGCCACCGCCCCAGCGCGGTCACGGCGTCCAGCACATTGCCGACGATGGTGAGGCCGACCGCGCCGCCGACCGCGCCCAGCGGCGCGTCGGTGACCGTGGAGAGCCAGAAGGCGAGCGCGGCCGTGACGAGTTGGCTCACGAAGATGTAGATCACGGCGACCGCCAGCCGCGGCAGCGCCTCACCGGACGCCAGCGCCCCGCCGGTCGGCAGTTCCAGGTCCCCCCAGCCGTACGCGACGGTGCCCGCCACCAGCGCGACCGCGGGCAGCAGGACGAGCGCGACCGCGCTGAAGCCCAGCGCCACGGTGAGCTTCACGGCCAGCAGCCTGGTCCGCGGCACGGGCGCGGCCAGCAGATAGCGCAGCGAGGACCAGCCCGCCTCCGAGGCCACGGTGTCGCCGCAGAAGAGCGCGACCGGCACGACGAGGACGAAGCCCGCGGAGACGAACAGGCAGGTCGCGCAGAAGTTGGCGCCCGAGGCGGTGGCGGTGTCGATCAGCGTCGGGCCGTTCCTGCCCTCGCCGTTCGGGGTGCCACCGATCGCGAAGGCGGCGATCAGGATGAACGGCAGCGCGGCGAGCAGCGCGGCCACGATCATCGTGCGGCGCCTGCGCAACTGCCGCCTGGCCTCGACGCGCAGCCGCAGCGTACGGCCGGGGCGGTAGCCGGGCGCGGTGGCGCGGGCCGGTGACCCGTCCGGTGCGGGCGCGGGGGCGGGCAGGGCGGGTGCGGCGCTCACGAGGAGCCTCCGATCAGGGTCAGGAAGGCGTCCTCCAGGCGGCGGTGCGGCCCGACCTGGGCCACGGGCACGTCGAGACGGACGAGTTCGGCCACGAATTGCGCCGGGGTCAGGCCGTCGAGCACCGCGAGCAGACCGTCCTCCTCGCGGACCGCGGTGGCGACCCCGGGCAGTGCGGCGACCTTCTCGACCGCGCTCTGCGGCAGTTCGCCGTCGATCCCGACCAGCACGGTGTCCGCCGAGCCGATGATGTCGGCGACGGGACCGGCCGTGACCAACCGCCCGCGGTCCATGACCACCAGATGCGTACAGGTCTGCTCGACCTCGGCCAGCAGGTGGCTGGAGACGATCACGGTCCGGCCCGCCTGCGCGTAGCGGATCAGCACCTCGCGCATCTCGCGGATCTGCGGCGGGTCGAGTCCGTTGGTCGGCTCGTCGAGGATCAGCAGGTCCGGCAGGCCGAGCATGGCCTGCGCGATGGCCAGTCGCTGCCGCATGCCCTGCGAGTAGGTGCGCACGGCCCGTTCCAGCGCGTCGCCGAGGCCCGCGATCTCCAGGGCCTCCGCCAGGTGGGCGTCCTGCGCCGGGCGGCCGGTGGCCTGCCAGTACAGGTCGAGGTTGGCGCGGCCGGACAGATGCGGCAGGAATCCGGCGCCCTCCACGAAGGCGCCGAGCCGGGACAGCACGGGCGCGCCGGGCCGTACCGCCTCGCCGAACACCCGGATCTCGCCCTCGTCGGGACGGATCAGGCCCATCAGCATCCGCAAGGTGGTGGTCTTGCCCGCGCCGTTCGGCCCGAGCAGGCCGAGCACCTGGCCGGGTTCGACGCGGAAGGACAGGTCGCGTACGGCGTACTGGTCGACGGACTTCGCGTACCGCTTGCTGAGGCCGGTGATCTGCAACGGGACCGCGGCGAGCGCCGGGTCGGCCGGGCGCGGGCGGACCCGGCGGCGGCCGGTGAGCAGCAGGACGGCGGCCACGGCCAGCGCGATCAGCGGCAGCGCCCAGGCCCACCACGCGACCGAGGTGGCGTCGGCGCCGAGCCCGGTGTCGGTGGGCAGGGTGAGCGTCGGCGACGCGAGCGAGACGGTCAGGGCTGCGGGCGCGGCCGGGGAGGCGTAGCCGAGGTCGGTGGTGGACAGCACCACGCGCAGTCGGTGCCCGGCCGCGAAGTCGTGGTCGACGGCGGGCAGTCGGACCGTGACGGTGGTGCCCTGCCCGGACCCGACGACGCGTACGGGGGCGGCGAGCGAGGCGGGCAGGGTCTCCTTGCCGCCGGGCGCGACGTCGTAGAGCTTCGCGAAGAGCACGGCGTCGGGCGCGTCGGTGGCGACCTTCACCCGCACCGACGGCGCTCCGGTGAGTTGGACGCCGTCGCGCAGCGGCGCGGACTCGAACACCGCGATCTGGCCGGGGAAGTCCAGGGAGATGCCGGCGCCGACCGAGGAGAGCTGGGTGAGCGCGCCGAGGCCGGGGACGGCGGAGATCGCGGGCGGGGCGCCGCCCGCCGGGTTGGTGATCCGCTGGGCGGAGCCGGCGAGCGCGATCTTCCGGCTGCCCGATCCGTCGAGGCCGGGGTAGCTGTCGCCGCTCGCGCCGCGCAGGGTGACGCTGCCGTCGGTGGAGTTGAGGCCGCCGGTGCGGGTGACCCGGAAGGCGGGTCCCGTGCTCGTGGACGTCTCGCCCTTGAGGTAGTGGTCGAACCAGGCGGTGACCCGCTGGTCGATCCTGCCGTTCTCGGTGTTGCCGCCGTCGTGTCCGCCCGCGATCCAGTCGACGGTCACGGGTGCGCCGTTGGCCTTGATCGCCTTGGCCATCGCGTCGGACTGGGCGAGCGTGAACAGCGAGTCGGTCTGGCCCTGCACGATCAGCGCGGGGACCTTGATACGGGAGCCGACCGCGGACGGGCTGAGCGCGTCGAGTCGCGCGCGGGCGGCGGCGTCGGGCTTTCCCGCCTGGGCCACGCGTTGGTAGAGCGCGCAGACGGACGGTTCGAACCGGCCGCAGAGGGGGTCGGCGGTCGTCGGCGCTCCGGCGGGCGTGCCCGTGCCTGTGCCTGTGCCTGTGCCCGTGCCCGCGCCCGCGCCTGTGTCCGGGGTCCGGTCGCCGCCCGTTGCCGCGTCCAGCGGGGTGGAGCCGCTGGAGAAGAAGATGCCGGCCCACAGCTTCTTGTAGACGTCGTTCGGGAAGAGCGCGTCGCTCAGATTCCAGTACGTCATGCGCGGCGCGATGGCGTCGATGCGCTGGTCGTAACCGGCGGCGAGCAGCGAAATCGCGCCGCCGTACGAGACGCCGGAGATGCCGACCCGCGGGTCGCCCGGCGCGTCGAGCCGCACGTCGGGGCGGTCCGCGAGCCAGTCGACGAGCTTGCCGACGTCGGCGACCTCGCCGTCCGGCGCGTTGAGCCCGATGCGTCCGGTGGAGTGCCCGAAGCCGCGCGCGGACCAGGTCAGTACGGCGTAGCCGTGCCGGGCGAGCGCTTCGGCCTGGCCGCGCACGTCGTCCTTGCTGCCGCCGAAGCCGTGCCCGAGCAGTACGGCGGGCCGCCTGCCGGGACCGCCCGAGGTGAAGTACGAGGTGTCCAGGCGTACGCCCCCGGCGCCGTCGAGCATCGCGTCGCTGCGGTGCACCGAGCCCCCGTCGCCGGACGCGGTCGCCGTACCGACCGCGACGCCGCCCGCCACCAGCACCACGAGCGCCCCCGCGGCGGCGAACCACCTCTTGCGTCGCGGCCATCGAAGATCCATCCCTCGATCCTAGGCGGCTCGGGCCGCGGACCGGGCGTGGGCGGAGGGTTCTCCGGGTATTCCCATACTCCGCGCCTGTCAGGTGTCTTGACTTCTCCGGCGGCGCGTGCCATCCATGCGGTGCCCACGCGTCCGTCCGGGCGCGGGCAGGAGGGGCCGCATGCTCTCGCTCGGCGATATCTCCGACCGGCTGGAAATCCAGGATCTGTTGATCGAATACAGCCACGCGGTGGACACCGGCCAATGGCCGCTGCTGGACGCGGTCTTCACCAAGGACGCGGTCCTCGACTACACGGCGACGGGCGGACCGCGTGGAACTCTGCCGGAGATCAAGGAATTTCTCGCGGCCGTCATGCCGCGTTTTCCCGGATATCAGCATTTGCTCGGGAATTGCGCGATCCGGCTCGACGGGGACCGCGCGACGGGCCGCACCATGTGCCTCAACCCGCTCGTGCTGCCCGAGGGCGGCAAGGCCGCGGAGCGCGGTGTGCTGCTGTGCGGCTTCTGGTACGTGGACGGTTTCGCGCGGGACGGCGGCGGTTGGCGGATCGCCTCGCGGCGGCAGGAGACGTCGTACATGTACCGGGCGCCGGGCTCCGCGCAGGCGTGAGCGACCGGCCGCCTTCGGCACGTACCCGGTTCGCGCGGTGTCCGTGAACCGCCGCGGCGGGGGGGGGGGGGGGGGGGGGGGGGGGCCCCCCCCCCCCCCCCCCCCCCCCGGGGGGGGGGGGGGGGGGGGGGGGGGGGGGGGGGCGGCCGCCCCCCCCCCCTGCGCGGGGGCGCCGGGGCCCGGGCGGGGGGGCCCCCCGCCCCCCCGCGCCCCGCCCCCGGGGGGGGGGGGGGCCCGCCCCCCGCGGGGGGGGGGGGCCCGGGGGGGGCCCCCCCCCCCCCGCGCCGGGACGCCGCCCGTGGGACGGGCGGCCGGTGGTGCGGCGGATCAGCGGTGTGCCGCGCCGCGCCTGCGGTTGAAGACGAGCAGGCCCGCGCCCGCGGCGACGACGGCCGCGGCGATGCCCGCGATCATCGGCGTCGAGCTGGAGCTTCCGGTCTCGGCCAGGTCGCCGGAGGCCGGGGAGGTGCTGGCCTGCACGACCGGGGCGTTCGAGGTCGCGGTCGTCTCGGGAGTGGTCGGCGGCGCGGTGGGCGTCTCGGACGCCGGGGTGGTCGGCGGCGCGGTGGGCGGCGGCGTCTCGGGCGTGGTGGGCGGCGGCGTGGTCGGCGGCTTCTCGCACGGCTCGGACGTCTTGTACTCGTCCCTGCCGTACTGCTTGCCGTCGCCCGCCTTCACGACCAGGTGCACCTTGATCGCGGTGCTGTGGTCGGGCAGCGCACCCGTGAAGTCGTAGCTGCCGCCGAACGACTCATTGCTCGCGAGCACGGCGCCGCCGTCCACGGAGACGGTCACCGAGTTGGTGACCCGGGCGTTGTAGGCGGTGAGGTGGACCGAGACCGAGTCGCAGTCCACCGACCAGTTGGGGGTGTGTGCCGATGCGGGCGCGGCCAGTACGGCCGACCCGATGAGCGCCGCCATTCCGGCGACCGCTATGACACCGGAGCGCCTGCGGCTCTGGCGCGTCATTTGCATGAATCCTCCCTGAATTTCGCTGTGTTCTCCGACTCCCTGGCGACGCCCCCGTCCGCCATAACTACGGGGACCGGGACCCTACACCCGGCGGAATTCCGCCCGGCGACCGCCCCCCACCATTACGGAGCCCGTATCAATTCACCTGCAATTCCAGGGGATTCGATCACCGGGCGCCGGTCCGGGGCCCGCTGGTCGCGGCGCGCGGGGAGTGTCGGCCGCGGGCGGTACCGTGCGGGAGACAGCACGGGGCACGTCAGGCGGAAGGAGGCAGGTCGCGTGGCCAAGGCACTGACCCCCGCTCAGCGGAAGGCGGTCGCCGGCTCCGATCCGTCGACCGGCCGGCTCTCGGCGCGCGCCGACGTCTGCGCGGCGCTGGTGGCGGCGGGTCTCGCGGTGCCGCACGGCCGCAGCGGCCACCCCGCCTACTACCTGTCCCAGGAGGGTCTGCGGCAGCGCGCCGCGCTGGCGGCGGCCGAAGCGGCACGGCAGGCGGCGCGGGAGGCGGAAGCCGCCGCGGAGCCGCCCGCGGTCCCCGACGGCACCTTCACGGCCGACGACGGTACGGGGACGGTGACGCCCGGCCGCGGTCCCGCGCGCGCGGCCGAGGTGGCCGCCGCGTGGGAGGGCCTGCTGGGCATCCGGGCGGTGCTCCTCGACGGCGTGACCGACGTGCCCGCGCCGTGGGAGCGCGAACGTCTCGTGCACGCCGTGGCGTTGGCCCTCGAAGCGGCGGGCTGTCCGCCCGCCCCTGACGGTTATACGGTCACGCCTTCCGCGCAGGACGGCGCCGTCGAGGTGTCCTGGCGGGGCGCTGCCGCCCCGGACGAGGCCGCCGGCCACCTCGGCCGGTGCGCGGCGCTCCTCGACGCCCGCGGCTGGCAGTCCACCCGGCACCGCGACCGCGCCGCCCGCCCCTTCCTTCTCACCTCCCCCCGGCGGTCGGCGCCCCGCCGCTGAGGTGCCGCTCAGCCGATGGTGACCACACGCGCCCAGGACGGCGGGGAGTCCGGGACGTACTCGGCGTCGTCGTCGCGCACGGCGCGCGAGGGGCGGGGGAAGAGGCCGACGACGGTACGGCAGGGCGGCTGCTCGGACGGCCACGGTGTCTGACCGTCCGTCAGGGTGACGACGACGTCCGGGCGGGGCCGGGAGCGCAGGGCGCGGGCGAAGCCGGAGCGCAGATCCGTACCGCCGCCGCCGATCAGCTCGATGCCCTCGGCGCGGCAGATCGGTACGGCCACACCGGCGGCGACGTCGCAGGAGATCACCGAGACCAGGTCGCGCCGCCCGCCCACCGCCCGCGAGATCGCGGCCACCTCCAGCAGCGCGGCGCCCAGTTCGGCGTCGCTCACGGAGCCGGACGTGTCGATGACGACGCAGACCCGCGGCGGTGTACGGCGCAGGCTCGGCAGCAGCACTCCGGGGACGGCGGCCGAGCGCCGTGAGGGACGCCGGTAGCTGTGGTTCTCGCCCGCGCCCGGCGCGCCCGCCGCCGAGCGGACCGCGGCGCCGAGCAACTGCCGCCACGGCTGCGGGGGATGGAACGCCTCCTCGGCCCATCTGCGCCAGCCCTCGGGCGCCTCCCCCGGCCGCCCCTTGATCCCCTCGGCGACCCGGAAGCGGACCGCGTCCCGCTGCTGCCTGCTCAGGGCGTGCGCCCCGTCCGGTCCCAGCTCCCACGACCTGGCCTGCCCGTCGGCGCCGCTGCCGCAGTCCAGCCAGGCCAGGTCCCCGACGAGCCCGGACATCGACGCCGTCCGCAGATACTCCTCCATCAGCAGGCCGTCGGGCAGCCGCAGCAGCGACGGCAGCACGGCCCCGGCGGGCCGGGGCAGACCGTCCCCGTAGATGTCGTCGTTGATCTCGAAGTCGGCGGCGATGTTGCGCCGCAGCCTCTCCCGGCCCTCGGACGGGGGCATTCCCGCCCCCTCCCGCCCGCCCGGACCGGGCTCTTCGTGCTCCCTGGCGTACCGCTCGCCCCGCGCGTGGTGGTCCCTGAGCAGGTGGGAGACCTCGTGCACCCAGACGCCGGCCAGTTCCTCCGTCGGGGTGCGCGCGACGAAACCGGGCGAGACGTAGCAGCGCCAGTACGCGTCGACCGCCATCGTCGGCACCGACCGGTCCTCCACCACGTGCAGGGCGAAGAGGGCGCTGGCGAGGTAGGGGCGGACCTTCACCGCGTGGAGCCGCGCCGCCATCAACTTCTCGGTGTCGAGGGGCAGTCCGGGAGCGTACGGCTGGTCGGCGGGGCGCTGCCGCCTCGGCGCGAGAGGCCGTACCGGGCGCGGCGGCGCGGGCGGAGGCATCGGGCGCGGTCGCGCGGTGACCGGCCGTTTCCCGGTGACCGCCACCGGCTCCTTCGCGGTGACCGCCACGGGCCCCTTCGCGGTGACCGCCACGGGCTCCTTGACGGTGTCCGTCATCCGACGCTTCGCCGTGTCCTTCATCGGCCCGTCCTCTTCGTCCGGGCCGCCTCGGCGTCCGCGACCCGCGCCACCGACTGCTCGGCGCGGCGGGCGAGGCCGATGACCGAGACCAGCCGCTCCACCGCGGCGGGCACCTCCCAGTCGTCGCGCCGCAGTCCGGCCAGCGCGGTGGCCGGGGCGACCAGCAGGTCGGGGGCGCCGGACTCCAGCGCCCTGACCAGCACCGCCCAGCCCGCCTCCCACCGCGCCCGCTCCGGCCGCGCGCCGACCGCGGCCACCACGGCCTCCAGCGCCGCCTGCCGCAGGTCGCCGCGCTCGGGCAGTTCCACGGTCGGCGGGTCGGCCATCAGCGCCTCGGGGTCGGGCAGGTCCATCCGGTCCAGGTGGGCGAGGAGTTCAAGTCCCGGCCCGTCCCCCACCGCGCCCCGCACCAGCAGGGCCAGCACCTCGCGGGACGCGGAGGCCGCCGTACCGAACGCCAGCAAGGTCAGCGCGGCCTCCCAGCTCCGGGGCGAGGGCCACGCGCCGCCGCGCCGCGTCTCCGTGCTCGGCAGCCGGTGGATCAGCGTCGGCCTGGCTTCGAGGAAGCCGCAGACGGCGCGCCGCGCGAGGGCCACGGCCTCGGGCAGCGACTCCGGTACGAGCCTGGGCAGTTCCGGGCGCGGCCAGACGCCGCCGAGGCCGCGTACCACCACCTCACGGTCGTGCACCCAGAACAGATGGACGAAGCGGTTGGCCAGCGGCGGGCTCAGCTCCCATCCGTCGGCCGCGGACGCGCGCGGGTTGGCGGCGGCCACGATCCGTACGCCGGGCGGCAGTTGCAGGGCGCCGACCCGGCGCTCCAGCACGACCCGGAGCAGCGCCGCCTGAACGGCCGGTGTGGCCGTGGACAGTTCGTCGAGGAAGAGCAGTCCGCGCCCGGCGCGGACCAGTTCCACGGCCCACTGGGGCGGCGCCATCGGCACACCGCGTACCGCGGGGTCGTCGCCCAGGACGGGCAGCCCGGAGAAGTCGGTCGGCTCGTGGACGCTGGCGATCACGGTCGTCAGCGGCAGGTCGAGGGAGGCGGCGAGCTGGGTCAGCGCCGCGGTCTTCCCGATGCCGGGCTCCCCCCACAGCAGTACGGGCAGGTCGGCCGCGACGGCCAGGGCGAGCGCTTCGAGCTGTTCGTCGGGGCGCGGTTCCGTGGTGCTGGTCCGAAGGAGCGTCAGAAGGTTGTCGGCGACAGTGAGTTGGGGGTCGCTCACGGGGGCGGAGGCAGAGGTCAAGGCGGTCGTGGGAGCGGACGTGAAGGCGGTCGTGGCCAGGAGGGTGCTGGACGTCATGGGCATCACCTGGGGTTGGTCAGGGGAACGGGACGGCCCGCTCCGAAGGGTTTGTGCGGCATGGCGGCGCTCAACGCGTCGTGCAGGTATAGGACCTGACTGGTAATCAGGTGGCGGAGGGTCAGCGGGCGGTTCCGGTGCGGGGCCTGGCCCGGCTGACGCGCTTGGCGCGAATGTGCCGCGGCGTATGGCGGACGAGGCGCGGACGGCGCTGCGCCGAGGCCGGGTGTTCCGCGACGAGTCCCGCGCGGAAGACGCCGTGGTCGACGCGGCGGACGGCGGCCCGCTCCAACTCCTCGCGGAGCGGCCCGTCGCGGAGTACCGCGCGCGGCCCGAGCAGTCCTTCGACGACGGCCAGCGCCCCGGCCATGTCGCCGTGGCGCAGCCGTTCCCGTACCGCGGGCAGTGCCTCGGGGTCGCGGTGCACGGCGTCGATCGCCCGCAGGCAGGGCAGCGCCGGTCCGCCGAGGGCCACCAGCAGGTCCTCGCGGCGCAGTTCGGCCGGGTCGTGGTCGACCGCCGTCAGCACCCCGTCCCGCGGCGCGATCCGGTGGATCTCGCCGCGGCACTCCACCCGGTGCGGATCACCGGGCTCGGGGCCGTGACCTGCGGCCGGGGCGGTGTCGTACGACGCCAGCGCCGCGGCGACCAGCGGGTGCAGCCGGTCGGCCGTGATCAGCCCGGCCCGTAGCAGTTCCAGGTCCGGCAGGACGCGGGCCGCCGCTTCCGGCAGTACGGGCAGCGCCGCGATGTCGTGCGGTCGCAGCGGTTCGCGCAGCGGTCGGCAGGTCGGGGCATGGCTGTCGTCGGGGGCGACGAGTTCGAACGCGGCGCGGTCGCGCGCGCCCAGCCGTACGGCGAAGGCGCCGCGCGGGCGGCCTTCGGCTCGCAGCAGCAGTTCGGCCTCCGCGGCCCACCGCCCCGACGCCCACGGACCCTCGTCCGCGCCGCAGCGCCGCGCCAGTTCGCCGCTCCGCCCGGCGTCCCAGAGATGCCGGTGCAGGTCGAGCCGGAAGCGCCGCTCGGGATACGGGTGCGGGTGGATTCCGGCGGCGCCGTGCCCCGGCTCCTGCCACAGCGCCAGCGCCATCCGCTGCCCCGCGTCGGCTCTGGCCGGCGGTGTCCGTACGACCAGGTCGACCGGCGGACCGGCCGAAGCGCCGTACCGCGCGAGGAGGATGGTCACACCGGGCCGCAAGCGGCCGTCCGGCGCGATCCTCGGCATGTGCCAGCGCAGCAGATCGGGTGCCAACCGGCGCAGATCCGCCCGGAGTCGGGCGGCCAGTTCGGTGCCGTGCCGCGTGCGCACGGCTCGCAGATCGAGATCCGCGTCGACCCGGGCCGCGGCGCACGCCCCGGCCCAGTCGCCGACGGCGCGCCGCGCGGTGGCGGTCTCGATCATGGACGGTGGCACGGCGTACTCGCGTACGCGGCGCCACATCAACACGTGGGCGGGAATCTCGTCCGTGAGGTGAGGTGCCATCAGCACTCACCCTGGTCGAACGATTCCCCCATTCCGTACGAGAAGGAGTTCGTCATCACGCCCATCATAGGCACAGCCGCCGCCCGGACTCCATCAACGGGTGAGCCTCCATCAGACGGCCGGGGAGCCGGCGGCTCCGGCGGACGGAGAGCAGACGGCTCCGGCGGACCGGAAGCCGGTGACGCCGGCCGCCGGGCGTGACGGCCTCGGATGTGTGGAGCATCGGGAATTATCGGATTTTGGAGCCGTCTATGACGGTCAGGTGTCGTGAATATTGCGAGGAGCCATCGCATTTTTGCGCAGACTCATGGACTTACTGCGACCCGCCTCGTAGTCTCTCCACGCCTGGCCGGGTGTTCCCCCCTAGTTCCCCCTAGTTCCACCCCCCTCTCACCCCCCTCGACGCGCAAGGACGTGTGCCTGTGTCGCACTCATTGCAGAGCCATGAGTTGAGTCCTCAAAGAAGCCGCAGAGTCAGACAGCGCGGCGCCGCCGCGGTGCTGTCGTTCGCCGTGGCCGCGGCAGCCGCGCTGACCGCCGTGACCTTGGCGAACGCCCCCGCCGCCCACGCGGCAGGCGTACCCGCCCCTTCACCCGTCGGCATATCGGGCCGCGGCGCGAACGTGCCGTTCAAGGAGCTCGAGGCCGAGTACGCCAACACCAACGGCGCGCTGATCGGCCCCGACCGCTACTACGGCCACCTGCCGTCCGAGGCGTCGGGCCGTCAGGCCGTCACCCTCAGCGCCGCCGGACAGTACGTGGAGTTCACGCTGACGGCGCCCGCGAACGCGATGTCGCTGCGCTACAGCCTCCCGGACACCGCGGACGGCAAGGGCAGGGACGCCACGCTGGACGTGCAGGCCAACGGGACCTCGATCAAGACCCTGCCGGTGACCTCGAAGTACAGTTGGTACTACGGCGGTTACCCGTTCAACAACAACCCGGGCGACACCAACCCGCACCACTTCTACGACGAGTCGCGGACGATGTTCGGGACCACGTACCCGGCCGGCACCAAGATCCGCGTGCAGGTGACGTCCACGGCGCAGTCCCCGACGTTCACCATCGACCTGGCGGACTTCGAGACGGTCGCGGCCCCGATCGCCAAGCCCGCGGGCGCGCTCGACGTGGTGACGGACTTCGGCGCGGACCCGACGGGTGCCACGGACTCCACCGCCAAGTTCCAGGCGGCCGTGGACGCGGGCAAGGCGCAGGGCAAGACCGTATACATCCCGCAGGGCAACTTCACGCTGTACAGCCACGTCATCGTCGACAAGGTCACCCTCGTCGGCGCCGGCCCCTGGTACAGCGTGCTCGGCGGCCGTGACCCGGTGAACCGCTCCAACGCGGCCGGTATCTACGGCAAGTACACCAACCAGGGCGGGCCGAGCACCAACGTCAACCTAAAGGACTTCGCCATCATCGGCGACATCCGCGAGCGCGAGGACAACGACCAGGTCAACGGCCTCGGTGGCGCAATGTCCAACTCCACCGTCGACAACCTGTGGTTGCAGCACGTCAAGTGCGGTGCGTGGATGGACGGTCCGATGGACCACTTCACCATCAAGAACAGCCGCATCCTGGACACGACGGCCGACGGTGTGAACTTCCACATCGGCGTCACCAACTCGACGGTCACCAACACCTTTGTGCGCAACACCGGTGACGACGGTCTGGCGGGCTGGCCGGAGAACGTGCCGAACGTCAACGACAGCTTCGACCACAACACGGTCGTGCTGCCGATCCTGGCGAACAACATCGTCACGTACGGCGGCAAGGACTTCAACATCTCCGACAACGTGATGGCCGACACCATCTCCAACGGCGGCGGCCTGCACATCGCCAACCGCTACCCGGGGGTCAACGCCGGTTCCGGCACCGCGGTCGCGGGCACCATCACGGCGGCGCGCAACACGCTGATCAGAACCGGTAACAGCGACTTCAACTGGCAGTTCGGCGTCGGCGCGATCTGGTTCGACGGCCTCCAGGGCAAGGTCGACGCCAACATCCAGATCACCGACACGGACATCCTCGACAGCTCCTACGAGGCGATCCAGTCGATCGAGAGCGGCGTCACGGGCGTCACGTTCAAGAACGTCAACATCGACGGCGCGGGCACCTACGCGATCCAGGCGCAGGCACCGGCCGACATGACGTTCATCAACGTCAAGGCGAAGAACATCGCCCAGTCCGCCACCCCGATCCACAACTGCGTCGGCACCGGCCTGAACATCATCGACGGCGGCGGCAACTCCGGTATCACCGGGCAGACCTGCACCGGCACCTGGCCGACCCCGATCTGGACCAACGGCGGCGTTCCGACCGGCGGTGGCGGCGGTACGACCACGCCTCCCACCACCCCGCCGACCACGCCCCCGACCACGCCGCCCACCACTCCCCCGACGACCCCGCCGACGACTCCGGCCAACGGCAACCTGGCGCAGGGCCGCCCCGCTACCGCCTCGTCCGCGGTGCAGAGCTACTCGGCGGCCAACGCCGTCGACGGCAACGCGTCCTCGTACTGGGAGAGCAACAGCAACGCCTTCCCGCAGACGCTGACCGTCGACCTCGGCGCGGCCAAGTCGATCGGCAAGGTCACGCTCAAGCTTCCGCCGTCGGCGGACTGGGCGACCCGTACCGAGACCCTGTCGGTGCTGGGTTCGACGGACAACAGCTCCTGGAGCACGCTGAAGGCTTCGGGCGGCGTCTCCTTCAACCCGTCGTCGGGCAACACGGCCACGCTGACCTTCAACGCGGCCACCGCGCGGTACGTCCGGCTGAACATCACCGGCAACACCGGCTGGTCCGCGGGCCAGATCTCGGAGTTCGAGGTCTACGCGGCCGACGGCACGCCGACCACGCCGCCCACGACTCCCCCGACCACCCCGCCGACGACCCCGCCGACGACGCCTCCCACCACGCCTCCCACGACCCCGCCCGCCAACCCGAACCTGGCGCAGGGCCGTACGGCCACCGACACCGGTCACTCCGACATCTACGTCGCGGCCAACGCGGTGGACGGCAACGTCAACTCCTACTGGGAGAGCGCCAACAGCGCCTTCCCGCAGTCCCTGACGGTCGACCTCGGCTCCGCCAAGACCGTCGGCCGGCTGGTGCTGAAGCTGCCGACCAACTGGGGCACCAGGACCGAGACGCTGAGCGTCCTCGGCTCCACCGACAACAACACGTACAGCACGCTCAAGGCGTCCGCGGGCTACACCTTCACCCTGGGTACCGACACCGCGACCGTCACCCTGACCCCGACCACCACCCGCTACCTGCGGCTCACCTTCACCGGGAACACCGGCTGGCCGGCGGGCCAGCTCTCCGAGCTGGAGGCCTACGCCTCCTGATCCGGTGACCGCACCGACTCCCCGCCCCGGCGGCCCCGTAGCTCAGGGCCCCCGGGGCGGGGCATTCGTGCCGGTCGCGGCGGTACGGGCGGGCGATCTAGAGTCGGTCCCATGGAATACCGTCACCTTGGCCGCAGCGGCCTGATCATCAGCGAAATCGCCTACGGAAACTGGCTCACCCACGGCTCCCAGGTGGAGGAGGACGCGGCGACCGCGTGTGTGCGGGCGGCGCTGGACACGGGGATCACGACCTTCGACACCGCGGACACGTACGCGCAGACCCGCGCGGAGTCGGTGCTCGGCCGGGCGCTGAAGGGCGAGCGCCGGGAGGGTCTGGAGATCCTCACCAAGGTCTTCTGGCCGACCGGTCCCGGACGCAACGACCGGGGTCTGTCCCGCAAGCACATCATGGAGTCGATCGACGGCTCGCTGCGACGGCTCCAGACGGACTACGTCGACCTCTACCAGGCGCACCGGTTCGACCGGTTCACGCCGCTGGAGGAGACGATGGAGGCGTTCGCCGACGTCGTGCACTCCGGCAAGGCGCACTACATCGGCGTCTCGGAGTGGACGGCCGACCAGATCCGCCGCGGGCACGCCCTCGCCCGCGAGCTGCGCATCCCGCTGGTCTCCAACCAGCCGCAGTACTCCGCGCTCTGGCGCGTCATCGAGGCCGAAGTGGTGCCCGCCTGCGAGGAGTTGGGCATCGGTCAGATCGTGTTCTCGCCGATCGCGCAGGGTGTGCTGACCGGCAAGTACGTGCCGGGGCAGCAGCCGCCCGCCGGTTCGCGCGCCACCGACGCCAAGGGCGGCGCGAACATGATCGACCGCTGGATGAACGACGAGGTGCTGGGGCGGGTGCAGCAGCTCCACGCGCTGGCCGCCGACGCCGGTCTGACGATGGCTCAGCTCGCGGTCGCCTGGGTGCTCCAGAACCCGAACGTCTCGGCCGCGATCGTCGGCGCGTCCCGCCCCGAGCAGGTCGCGGAGAACGTGAAGGCGGCCGGCGTGACGCTGGACGCGGGTCTGCTGGCGAAGCTGGACGCCGTCCTGGAGCCGGTCGCGGTCACCGACCCGCTGAAGACACCGCAGATCACGCCCGCCGCGCGGCCGTAGCGCCCCAGGCACACACCCGCGGAACACGGTCCGATCCATCGCGCCGAGGGGAAGCCCGCCCGGCCGCCGCGTACAGTATGTCTACGTGCCTGTAGACGAAGCTGACGCCCGCGGCCGGGCGGGCCTTTCGCGTACCGAGCGAGAAGGGCCGCTCCCCCGGTGACCGCCCGCGCGCCATGGCGCCGCGTACTGCTCCCGGCCGCCTTCGCCGCCGCCTTCGCGGTGCTCGCCTGGGTGGTGCTGGCCGGGCACGGCACGCCGTACGCGGTGGACACCGGGCCGCACCGCTGGTCGGTGGAGCACCGGCCGCACGGCATGGTGACCGTGGCCCGTACCGTCACCGACCTCGGCACCGGCCCGTTCCCGTATCTCGCCGCCGTGCTGGGCGGCTGGCTGGCGGGCGGCGGCGGTGTGGGACGCGGCGCGCTGCGGACCTCGCGCGGTGTGCCCATGGCGCTGCTCGCGCTGGTCGTGCTGCTCGCGGGCCAGGCGGTACGCACGCTGCTGGTCATGGCACTGCACCGGGCCAGGCCGCCCGCGGCGGACTGGGCGACGCACGCCTCCGGCTACTCCTTCCCCTCCGGGCACACCGCGTCCAGCGCGATGGCCGCCGGGCTGCTGGCCTGGGGGCTGCTGCGCTGGCGGCCGGGCCGCACGGGGCGGCTGCTCACCGCGCTGTGCGCGCTCGTCGCGCTGGCCGTCGGCTGCACCCGCGTGTATCTGGGCGTGCACTGGCCGACGGATGTCGTCGGCGGCTGGCTCTTCGCCGGTTGCTGGCTCGGCGCGGCGCTGCCGCCGCTCACGACGTTCGTCGGCCGGAGCGGGCCGGGCGGACCCGGCCCGTCCGATCAGATCGAGACGCCGTGAGCCCGCAGGTAGTGCAGCGGGTCGATGTCGTCGCCGTATTCGGGTCCCGTCCGCATCTCGAAGTGCAGGTGCGGTCCTGTGACGTTGCCGGTCGAGCCCGAACGCGCTATCCGCTGGCCGGAGGTGACCTTCTGTCCGACCTTGACCGAGATCTGTGACAGGTGCGCGTACTGGCTGTAGTCGCCGTCCGCGTGCCGGATGACGATCTGGTAGCCGTAACTGCCGCCCCAGCCCGCCGTCACCACGGTGCCCGCGGCCACCGACTTCACGCTGGTGCCGGTGCCGACCAGGAAGTCCACCCCTGTGTGGTAGCCGCTGGCCCAACTGGAGCCGGAGGCGTGGTACGGCGTGCCGATCGGCGCGCCGCTGACCGGCAGGGTGTACGCGGTGTGGGTCGGGGCCGCGGCGGGCTTCGTCGTACGGTCCAGCGTGCGGGTGCCCGCGGGGGCCGCCGACTTCTTGGGCGTGGCCTTCGGGGCGGCCTTGGGCGTCGGCTTCGGCTGCGCCTTGGGACGGCTCGTGGTCTGCGGCTCGCGCTGCGTCGTGTGCTGCGGGTGCGCCACCGGGGTCCGCAGGTCGAGCCGCTGGCCGGGGAGGATCAGGTCGGGGTCGTCGCCGACCACCGAGCGGTTGTCGGCGTAGAGCCGGGGCCAGCCGCCCGCCACATGGTGGTCGTCGGCGATGCCGGACAGCGTGTCGCCCGACCTCACCGTGTAACGGTCCTTGCCCGGGGCCGACTTGGGCTGCGCGGTCTTCGGCGCGGTCTTCTTCGCGGGCGCCTTGGCCGGGGAACTGGCCCGGGCCTTCGCGGTGCTCTTGGTCTCGCTCCTGACCGGGGCCTTCGCGGGCGTCCTGCGCGCCTGGTCGGACGCGGTCCGCACCTTCGCGGCGGGCACCTCGACCTTGTGGGAGGCGGTGGCGGCGGTACGGGTCAGCCCGGCGCGTACCGAGCAGACCGGCCAGGCGCCGGGGCCCTGGCTGTGCAGCACCTTCTCGGCCACGGCTATCTGCTGGTTCTTCGTGGCGAGGTCGGCGCGCGGCGCGTAGGCCGTGCCGCCGAAGGACTTCCAGGTGCTGGAGGCGAACTGGAGCCCGCCGTAGTACCCGTTGCCCGTGTTGATCTGCCAGTTGCCCGAGGACTCGCAGTTGGCGACCTTGTCCCAGGTGCTCTCGGCGGCCGCGTGGGCGCTGCTCAGCCCGATCAGCGGCAGGGCGAGACCGGCGCCACCCGCGGTGACGGTGAGGGATGCCTGCGATACGCGGCTGGGGCGGTATCGGCGGTGACGTCCGCGTAAGGGCATAGCACGAGTCCTCTCCAGGACCGGCCCGTGGGGCCTGGGCTGCCGTACGCCCGAATTGCCGGGCGGGCCAAAGATAGGGCCCGTACACACTCGGCCACAAGGGGTGACGACAAGTGTTCGGTTTCGGGCGGTTCGGGAATGACGGAGTCCGGTACGCGTTGGAATGAACGTGAGTTCTCCGCTGCGCGACACCCCGTTCTCCGTCCTTGACCGCTCCCGCACGAGGGAGGGCCAGGACGGCGCTCAGGCGCTGCGCGACACCGTGGCGTTCGCGCGCGAGGTCGAAGCGCTCGGCTACCACCGCTTCTGGGTCTCCGAGCACCACAGCGTGCCCGGCGTGGCCGGTTCCGCGCCGACGGTGCTCGCGGCGGCGGTCGCGGCGGCCACCTCGCGGATCAGGGTCGGCACCGGCGGCGTGATGCTGCCCAATCACCAACCTCTGGTCGTGGCCGAGCAGTTCGGGGTCCTGGAGGCGCTGTTCCCGGGCCGGATCGACATGGGTCTGGGGCGGTCGGTGGGCTTCACCGACGGCATCCGCAAGGCGCTGGGCCGCGGCAAGGAGGCCGCGGGCGCGTTCGACGCGCAGATCGACGAACTGCTCGGGTACTTCACCGGCACCCAGCGGGTCCACCCGCAGGTGCACGCCTGGCCCGCCGAGGGGCTGCGTCCGCCGGTGTTCCTGCTGGCCGTCGGCAGCGGCGCGGACCTGGCCGCCGCGCACGGCCTGCCGCTGGTGATCGGCGGTGTGCGCGGCGAGGACGCGATGCTGCGCGCGGTGGACCGCTACCGCGCCGCCTTCCGCCCCTCCGCGTGGTCGGCCGCCCCCTATGTCGTGCTGTCCGGCACCGTCGCGGTCGCCGACAGCGGCGAGCGGGCCCGCAGGCTGCTGGTCCCGGAGGCGTGGTCGACGGCCTGGTCCCGCACCCACGGCGTCTTTCCGGCCCTCGCGCCCTACGAGTCGACGGCCGCGCGCACGATGACGGGTCCGGAGCGCGAACGCTTCGAGGAGGCGATGGCCGGGCATCTGCACGGCACGCCCGAGGACGTCGCGAAGGCGCTGGAGTCGCTGCTGGAGCGCAGCGCGGCCGACGAATTCCTCGTCACGACCAGTACGTACGACCGCGCGGAGCTGCTGGAGTCCTACCGGCTGCTGGCCGCGATCACCTCGGGAGATCCGGCCGCCGCGTGAGAGCGCCGGGTTAGGGTCACCGGGTGAGCGAACAGATCATCGAACCGGTCTCCGGCGACCTCGATGTCCGCTGGCACGCGGGGTGGCCGTCGGCCAAGCACGACCCGGCGCCGGAGATCCAGGTGCACGCGTACGACGAACACACCCTGATCCTGCGGCAGAACATGTCGGTGCACTTCGAGGCGCCCTTCCTCTTCCTGCTCCTCGGCGCCGAGCGCGCCCTGCTGCTGGACACCGGCGCCACCGCCGACGCCCGCCACTTCCCGCTGCGCCGCACCGTGGACGCGGCGATCGAGGCGTGGCTGGCCCTCCAGCCGGGCACAGAGCCGGACGCGTACGAGCTGGTGGTGGCGCACACCCACGGCCACGGCGACCACATCGCGGGCGACGCCCAGTTCGCCGACCGGCCCCGTACCGTCGTGGTCGGTCCGGATCTCGACGCGGTGACCGCCTTCTACGGGCTGCGGGACTGGCCGCGGGGCACCGCCACGTTCGACCTCGGCGGCCGGGTCCTCGACGTGCTGCCGGGCCCCGGGCACGA
Organism: Streptomyces sp. NPDC008079; assembly: GCF_042957385.1. NCBI lineage: Bacteria > Bacillati > Actinomycetota > Actinomycetes > Kitasatosporales > Streptomycetaceae > Streptomyces > Streptomyces sp. NPDC008079. The sequence continues at coordinate 70,054 of NZ_JBIBIC010000020.1, read as the reverse complement.
GGCCGCCGCCACCGTCTTCCACGACCGGCGCACCGGAATCCTGTTCACCGGCGACACCCTCTACCCCGGTCATCTCTACGTCCGCGACCCGGCCGCCTACACCGCGACCGTGGACCGGCTGCTGGCCTTCTGCGAGCGGCACCCGGTCACCCATCTGCTCGGCTGTCACATCGAGATGACCACCACGCCCGGCGACGACTACCCCCGCGGCACCACCCACCAGCCGGACGAGCCGCCGCTCCAGATGGACGTGGGCCACCTGCGCGCCCTGCGCGCGGCGCTGACCGCGGTCGACGCCCGCCCCGGCGTCCACGGTTTCGCCGACTTCCTCGTCCACATCGAACCCCGCACCGAACCTCTCGACCCGGAGCGCGCATGAGGACCGTCAACGTCGGCGTCATAGGCGTGGGGAACTGCGCCTCCTCCCTGGTCCAGGGCGTGGAGTTCTACGCGTCCGCGGCCGGGGGCGGCGACGGCCCGGAAGCGGGCCCGGCGGGCCTGACCCACCCGGTGTGCGCGGGCTACGCCGTCTCCGACGTGCGGTTCACCGCCGCCTTCGACGTCCACACGGCCAAGACCGGCCGCGACCTGTCCGAGGCGATCTGGGCGCCGCCGAACAACGCGCGGGCCTTCGCGAAGGTGCCGCACCTCGGCGTGGAGGTGACCGAGGGCGCGCTGAGCGACGGCGTCGGGCGCAGCGCCGCCGACCAGGTCGACGCGCGCGGTACGGCCACCGTCGACGACATCGCGCGGCGGCTGCGGGACAGCGGCACGCACGTCCTGGTGAATTTCCTGCCGGTCGGCAGCCAGGCCGCGTCCGAGCTGTACGCGCGGGCCGCGCTGCGCGCCGGGTGCGCCTTCCTCAACTGCATCCCGTCGGTGATCGCCCGCTCCCCGCGGTGGGCGGGCCGGTTCGCCGAGGCGGGGCTGCCGCTGGCCGGTGACGACCTGAAGAGCCAGTTCGGCGCGACGCTCGTGCACCGCGCGCTGGTGGACGTGCTGACGCGCAACGGCGTACGGCTGCGAAGCACGTACCAACTGCTCGGCGGCGGGAACATGGACTTCCTGAACATGCAGGACGCGGAGCGGATGGCGAGCAAGAAGGCCACCAAGACGCAGGGGATGTACGGGGGTTCGGGCGAGGCGGCGCCGTCGCACGTGGGCGCCGACTTCATCCCGTTCCTCGCCGACCGGAAGGTGGCCTTCATCCGGGTCGAGGCGGAGGGCTTCGGCGGCACACCGCTGGAGATCGACCTGCGGATGGAGGTCGACGACTCGCCGAGCGCCGCGGGGAACGTGCTGGACGCCGTCCGCTATCTGAAGGCCGCGCTCGACCGCGGTCTCGGCGGCGTGGTGGACCCGGTGTCGGCGGCCGTCATGAAGGCCACGCCCACGCCGCTGGACGAGGCCGCGATCGAGGCGGGGCTCGCGGCGCTGTCCGACGAGTGATCAGCGGGCTTCGGGGACCGGGGATGTGACGGCGCGTCGGATTCGGTCGCCGATCGGTGAGCGGCCGTCAGCCGGTCGGCCCCCGGGCGTCACGCCGGTGGCGGCGGTGTCTCATCCTTATGGGTCACGTCGCCGCGCCGACCCGGCCGCGGCGTTCCTACGGTGACGGCATGAACGTCTTCCGCGCCTCGTCGTGCCGCCACGACCGTCCTCGTAAGACCGCCGCCCCCGCCGTCGCGGCCTCGGTGGCCGCCGCCAGGTGTCTGGCCGTCGGCTGCTGCCTCGCCGCCGCGGCCGCGCTGGCCACCGTGTCCGCCGCCGCGACCGCCTCCGCGGCGGCCCTTCCCGCGGACGGCGGGCGCGGCTCGTCGGGCCCCGGCGCCGCGACGGTGGTCGCCGGCGGTCCGCTGCTCGCCGGGCACGGGGTGCTGGTGCAGCCGCACGCCGGGTCGCCGCGGCTGCCGTCCGGGCTGTCCGCGCTGTCGTGGACGGTCTCCGACGCGCGCACCGGCCAGGTGCTGGCCGCCAAGGACCCGCACCGCAGGCTGCCGCCCGCCAGCACCCTGAAGACGCTGTTCGCGGTCACCGTGCTGCCGCGCTTCCCCGGCGACGCCACCCACCGCGTCACCGACTCCGACCTCACGGGGATCGGCGCGGGCAGCAGCCTGGTCGGTATCCAGGCCCGGCAGACGTACACCGTCGCCGACCTGTGGCGCGGTGTCTTCCTCAGCTCGGGCAACGACGCCGTGCACGTCCTGGCGCACATGAACGGCTCGGTGCCGCTGACCGTCAGCCAGATGCAGGCCAAGGCCGAGATGCTGGGCGCGGACGACACCCATGTGGTCTCCCCCGACGGCTACGACATGCCGGGCCAGGTCTCCTCGGCCTACGACCTGGCCGTCATCGCCCGCGCGGGCCTGGCCATGCCGGACTTCGCGACGTACGCCTCCACCCGGTGGGCGCAGTTCCCCGGCGGCTACGACGCGCACGGCAAGTACGTGAAGTCGTTCGGCATCCAGAACACCAACCGGCTGCTCACCGGCGCCGACGGCGTCAAGCGCTACCCCGGCGTGATCGGTGTGAAGAACGGCTACACCACCAACGCGGGCAACACCCTGGTCGCCGCCGCCAAGCGCGGGGACCGCACGCTGATCGCGACCGTGATGAATCCGCAGTCCGGGCTGCCGCAGGCGGTCTACCACGAGGCGGGCGCGCTGCTGGACTGGGGCTTCTCGGCCGCGGGCCGCACCTCGTCGGTCGGCACGCTGAACACGGCGACGACCGCCTACCACGACGATTCCGCGCACGCCTCACAGGAGGCCGAGCGGCCCGCGCGGCAGCCCGCCCAGGAGCCCGCGCGGCAGGAGCCGAAGCCCGCCCCCGCGCCGCAGGCGCCCAGCACCGCGGACGCCGCGTCGTCGTCACCGACCACCTGGTACGTGGGCGGCGCGCTGGCGCTGGGCGCGGCGGGCTCGGTGGTCGTGCTGCGCCGCCGGTCCGCGGCGAAGGCGCGCTGAGCGAGGAGCGCCGACTCGGGCCACGCTGTGGGCCGGAAGCGGTGACGACGCGCTGGCCAGGGGCGTACTCTCAGTTGCCGGGCAGGGGGCACGCACGGTGTCCGCAGCGCCGCGCCGAGAGGGAGCCGTACCCGCATGAGCCGCCGTACTTCCGGTCCCGTATCCACCTGGGCCGAGGTCCAGCGGCAGCGCCAGCGGCAGCAAGAGGCCCAGCAGCGCGCCTGGTTGCAGGCGCGGCGGGAGACCGAGCGGCAGCAGCGCGCGGCGGAGCGGGCCGCCTCCCGGCGCAGCCGTGAGCAGCAGGCCGCGTACCGCGCGAGCCGGGAGGCCGACGCGCGGCAGCGGACCGACGACCTGGAGCGCCGGTTCGCCGAGCTCCAGGGCCTGTTGGCGGCCGGCTGCGCGGCGCCCGTCTTCACCCCCGCGGCACTGCTGACGCCCGAGGTGGTCGAGCCGTTCGCCCCCGGACGGCTCGCCGAGCCGATCCCGATGCCCGACCCGAACGCGTACACGCCCCGGCAGGGCGGCGGTTGGGGCGCGGCACGGCACGAGCGCGAGCGGGCCCGCACGCTGTACGAGAACGACCTGCGGGCCGCGCAGGCCACCGAGGCGTTGCGGCAGCGCCAACTCGCCGACTACCAGCGGCAGTACCGGCAGTGGGCCGATCAGCGGCTGGCGGAGATCCGGCGGCAGAACGCCGAGGTCGAGACATCCGTCGCCGCGCTGCGCGACGGGGACCCCGAGGCGGTCGAGGACTATCTGACGGCGGCCCTCTACGCCTCCGCCGCGTGGCCGCACGGCCTGCCCCGGCAGGTCTCGGCGTCCTACGACCGGGCCGACCGGCAGCTCGTGCTCGACTGGGAGCTGCCCGCCTTCTCCGTGGTGCCCGAGGCGTCGCTGGTGCGGTACATGCCGGGCGCCGACCGGGACAAGGAGGTGGCGCGCCCGGTCGCGGAGCGCCGCGCCGCCTACCGGGACGTCCTGGCCCAGTGCCTGCTGCTCGTGCTGCGCGAGCTGTTCGGCGCCGACGCGCACGACGTCCTGGACTCCGTGGTGCTCAACGGCTTCGTGGACGACACCGACCCGGCCACCGGCCACCGTACGAAGACCGTCGTCGCCTCCGCGCTGGTGTCGGACGCCGCCTTCGCGGCGGTCAACCTCGACCGGGTCAACGCGGTCGACTGCTTCACCGAGGCGCTGGACGGCCGGCTCTCCCCCCGCCCGGACAAGCGCGCGGCCGTCGAGCCCATCCGGCTGCCGGGCGAGGCGGGCCGCACGATGGTCTCGCACGGCGGCGAGGAGGAGCCCGACCTGCTGGCCATGGACCCGCTGGAGTTCGAGGAGCTGGTCGCGCGGCTGTTCCGGGCGATGGGGATGAACGCGGTCACGACGGTGCGCTCCGGCGACGGCGGTGTGGACGTGGACGCGCTGGACCCGGACCCGATACGCGGCGGCAAGATCGTGGTGCAGGTCAAGCGCTACCGCAACACGGTTTCGCCGAGCGCCGTACGCGACCTGTTCGGCACGGTGCAGAGCGTCGGCGCCAACAAGGGCGTGCTGATCACCACCTCCGGTTTCGGGCCGACCTCGCACGCCTTCGCCAACGGCAAGCCGCTGACGCTGGTGTCGGGCCCGGACCTGGTGGACCTGCTGCACAGCAACGGGCTCGGCGGCCGTCTGGGCCCCGCCCCCGGCACCGTCGAGCGCACCCCGACGCTGGTCTCGACGGTGCTGCCCGGTATCGACGCCGACGCGGACGCCGACTCCGAGGCGAGCGTGCTCGGCATGTGGTGGGCGGGCGGTGTGCGGCTCGACGTCTGCGCGCTGGTGTGCCGGGGCGGCCGGGTGCTGGACGACGACCACTTCGTCTTCTTCAACAATCCGCGCACGCCCGACGGCAGTGTGCGGATAATGCCCGCGCTCGGCGGGGACAAGGCCGCGATCTGGGTGAGCTTCGACCGGCTGCCCGCCCGCGCGGACCGGGTGGTGCTGGTCGCCGCCGTCGACCCGGAGGCCGATCCGGACGCCGATCTGACCGGATTCACCGACGCCCGGATCAGGCTCACCGACCCCAGCGGAGCCGAGGCCGACCGCCTCGAGGTCTCCGACGGCAGGCCCGGCGAGACGGCGCTGGTGCTCGGCTCCTTCCGCAGGAGCGGTACGGGCGCCGACTGGCGCTTCGTGGCGGGCGGCAAGGGCTACGCGGGCTCGGGCGGGCTGGTGGCGCTGGTCGGGGAGCACGGGATCGCGGTCGACTGAGCGGCGGGTTCCCGCCCCGGGATACGGGTTCGGGAACATCCGCCGACCCCGCCGTGTTATGGTCTGTGTGCAGCACATGTCTGCGCCCCTTCTTGCGGCGCCGGTGCTCGTTCTGAATGACAGCTCCTCGCGGTGACGCGCCCCAGGCCCCATGGCTCTGGTCCCGGTCCCCACGGAGTTCTCGAATCACCTGACGGTCGCACGACGGCCCTGTGGTGATCTCCGCGGTACGTGGAGCGTGTTGTGCCCGCTCACGCCGAAATCCCTTTCCGGCATGCCCGTTTGACGCATCACACGCCAGACCCGCCGCACCCCGTACTCGCACGGCGACCTGCCGCGCACACGACTTTCCTCTCGTCCGAGAAAGGACGACTCCCATGACTGACATCCTTGAACGCCCTCCCGTCCGGCAGGAAACGCCGGTTCGGGTGGCGGGCGTACTCGACATCCACGGCGGCCAGGGCCGCCTCCGATCCGCCGGGCTGCTGCCGACACCCGACGACGTACACGTACCGCAGGCCCAGATCCGGCAGGCCGGACTCAGGAACGGCGACCTCGTTGAGGGCACCCTCGGCGGAAAGCCCGGCACGTTGGGCGGCGTCGACCTGGTCAACGGCGTCCCGGCCGAACACCTGCGCGGACGACCGCACTTCAGGGACCTGACGCCCCTTCACCCCCGGCAGCGGCTGCGGCTGGAGAGCCCGGCGCTGACCGGCACCGGCGCGCTCGCCGGACGGGTGATGGACCTGGTGACCCCGGTCGGCAAGGGGCAGCGCGGCCTGCTCGTGGCCCCGCCCAAGGCCGGAAAGACGATGCTGCTCCAGAGCATCGCGACGGCCGTCGCCGAGAACCACCCCGAGTGCCACCTGATGGTGGTGCTGCTGGACGAACGCCCGGAGGAAGTCACCGAGATGCGCAGAACCGTGCGCGGCGAGGTGATCGCCTCGACCTTCGACCGTCCGGCCAAGCAGCACATCGCGGTCGCGGAACTCGCCGTCGAGCGGGCGAAGCGGCTGGTGGAACAGGGCCAGGACGTGGTGGTCCTGCTCGACTCGCTGACCCGGCTGTGCCGGGCGCACAACTCGGCCGCCTCCACCGGCGGCCGCACGCTGACCGGCGGTGTGGACGCCGCCGCGCTGATCGGCCCCAAGCAGTTCTTCGGCGCCGCCCGGCTCGCCGAGGAGGGCGGGTCGCTGACCATCCTGGCCACCGCGCTGGTGGACACCGGGTCGCGCGCCGACGACTACTACTACGAAGAGCTGAAGAGCACCGGCAACATGGAGCTGCACCTGGACCGCTCCCTCGCCGAGCGGCGGATCTTCCCGGCCGTGGACGTCGGCATCTCCGGCACCCGCCGCGAGGAACTGCTGCTGCCCGGCCCCGAACTGGCGGTCGTACGCGGCCTGCGCCGGGTCCTGCAAGGGCGCGGCACCCAGTCCGGCCTCGAAGTCCTGCTGGACAAGATCCGGCAGACCCCGGACAACAACGCCTTCCTGCGGCAGATCCGGAGCACGGTGCCCGGCGAGGTCTGAGCCGGCCGGGACCCGGACCCGGACCGGGACCGGGCACGAGCCCGCGCCGGTGCCCGCACCCGCACCCGCACCCGCACCCGCACCCGCACCCGGAGAAAATCCGGTGGCCGTCGCACATCGCGCGACGTGATGATCGGGGGATGGACGACGCCACGGACAGCCACGCCGACGACGCGTGGGAGCGGGCCTTCCTCAGGGACGGCTTCGTGAGGATCGAGGGCGCGGTACCCGCCCCGACCGCCCGCGCCTGCGCCGATCTCCTGTGGAAGGAGACCGGCTGCGACCCCGCCGACCCCGCGACCTGGACACAACCGGTGCACTGGGTGGGCGGCATGGCCCAGCCGCCGTTCGCCGAGGCCGCCAACACCCCCGTCCTGCACGCCGCGTTCGACCGTCTTGTCGGCGCCGGACGCTGGTCGCCGCGGTACTCCCTCGGCTCCTTCCCGCTGCGCTTCCCGCACCCGGACGAGCCGGACGACGCGGGCTGGCACATCGAAGGCAGCTACGAAGTCCCCGGCGAGCAGTGGTACTTCGCCAACGTCCGCTCCCGCGACCGCGCGCTGCTCATGCTGTTCCTGTTCACCGAGGTGGACGAGGAGAACGCGCCGACCCGGATCCGCGTCGGCTCCCACCTGGACGTGCCCGCGGTGCTCGCCCCGTACGGCGAGGCCGGCGCCTCGATCCTGGCGGTCTCCGAGCAGATCGCGGCGGCCACGGAACACCGCCCGCTCGCCCTCGCCACCGGCTCCCCCGGCGACGTCTACCTCTGCCACCCGTTCCTCGTGCACGCCGCCCAGCCGCACCACGGCAGCCGTCCGCGTTTCATGGCCCAGCCGCCGCTCCTGCCCGCGGCGCCGTACGAACTGGAGCGGGCCGACGGCGGCTACTCGCCGGTCGAGACCGCGATCAGACGCGGCCTCGGCATGGAGTCCGCGCGGGGGCCCGCGGGGAGGGAGGCGGACTCCCGGCCCGTGATCGGTTAGCGTGCCCGGCATGTTGTACGGACGGGACACGGAGACGGCCGCGCTGGAAGAACTGCTGGCGGGGGCGAGGGAGGGCCGCAGCGGAGCGCTCGTGGTGCGCGGTGACGCCGGGATCGGCAAGACCGCGCTGCTGGAGCAGACCGTGGCGGCGGCGGGCGACCTGACGGTCGTCCGCAGCTCCGGCGTGGAATTCGAGGCCGAACTCCCCTACGCGGGGCTTCAGTTGCTGCTGCGCAGGGCGATGGGTTCGCTGGACGCGCTGCCCGTGCCGCAACGGCGGGCGCTGCGGGCCGCGTTCGGCCTGGCGGCCGACGCCGCGAGCGAGCCGATGTTCGTCGGCCTGGCCGTGCTGTCGCTGCTGTCGGACCACGCGGGCGAGGGGCCGCTGCTGTGTGTCGTGGACGACGCGCAGTGGCTGGACCGGGCGTCCACCGACGCGCTGGTCTTCGCGGCGCGACGGCTCGACGCCGAGGGCGTGGCGATGGTCTTCGCCGTACGTGACGGCGCCGGGTCGTTCACCGCGCCCGGCCTGCCCGAACTGCGGCTCGGCCCGCTGCCCGAGGACGCGGCGCGGGCGCTGCTCGCCGACCGCGGCGGCGCACCGGCCGACACCGTACGCACCCGCGTGCTCTCCGAGGCGCGGGGCAATCCGCTGGCGCTGCTGGAACTCCCGCTCGGACCGTCAGCCGACGCGCGGGGCGCGGGCGGTTCCGCCGCGGCCGGCGGCGGGCTGCCGCTGACCACGCGCCTCCAGATGGCCTTCCACGGCCAGGTCAGCCACCTGCCGCCCGGCACGCAGACGCTGTTGCTGGTGGCCGCGGCCGACCACACCGGCGACCCCGACATCCTGGTACGCGCGGCGGCGGTGCTGGGCGTCGGCGTCGACGACCTGCCGCCCGCGGAGGAGGCGAACCTGGTCTACGTGGACGACGAGGACATGCTGCGCTTCCGGCACCCGCTGGTCCGCGCCGCGATCCATCAGCGTGCCGCCCTCCCCGACCGTCTCGCCGCGCACCGCGCCCTCGCCGAGGCCGCCGACCCGGTACGCGACCCCGACCACCGCGCCTGGCACCTGGCCGCCGCGGCCACCGGCCCCGACGAAGCCGTGGCCACCGCCCTCCAGCGGACCGCGGGCCGCGCCCGCGAACGCAGCGGCCACGCGGCGGCCTCCGCCGCCTACGAACGCGCCGCCCGCCTCAGCACCGACCCCGTCGCCCGCGTCGAACGCCTCCTCCTCGCCGCCGAATCCGCCTCCGAAGCGGGCGACATCCCCCGCGCCCGCGCCTTCGCCGACCAGGCGACCCGCGCCGCCGAGACCGAGGCGGAAGCAGCGGCCGTACGAGGCGGCGCGGAGCCGTCGTCGGCCCCAACGGCCCACGCGGAGCCGGGCACTTCACCGCGCGCGTCCACGCCGGGCGGTCAGGCACCCGCCGGATCGACTTCCGCTGTCGACGCCGCCGCCGGGCAGAGCGCTCCGCCCGGCTCGTCCGGACCGGGCGGCCCCGCACCCGGCGATCCGGCGTCCACCGCCGACACCGGCGGCGTTGGTGGGCCCGTTCCGCCGCACCCGTCCGGGCCGGGCGGCCCGGCGCCCACCGAAGCCGGGTCCACCGCGGCGCGGGGCGCGGCGAATCCGTTGTCCGCCGTGCGCGGCAGAGCGCTCTATGTGCGGGCGCTCGCGGACTTCTGGGAGGGGGATTTCGGCGCGGCGCATCAACTCCTTTTGGAAGCGGCGGATTTGCTGGCGGAGGCGGATTCGGCGGCGGCGGCGCGGATGCTGGTGCAGGCGACGCATACGGCCTGGTACCTCGGCGACGACGAGGTGGCGGGGACGTTGGGGCGGCTGGCGGCGCTGGAGCTGCCGCCGTGGGCGCCGATCCGGCCGGTGGCGGAGTTCCTGGTGCGGGCGATCGGGCCAGGCAGCGCGGCGGCCGGGCCGCCCGACGTGGCCGAGGCCGCGGCGGCGTCACGGGCCGCGCGCGGCGGCCGGGTCGATCCTCGGGACCTGGTGATGCTGTGCGGGGTGGGCCTGGCGCTCGGGCAGGACGCGGCGGCGTACGACCTGGCGACGACGCTGGCGGCGGAGAGCCGCGAGAGCGGCGGTGTCGGCAGGCTGACGACACTGATGTTCTTCCGCGCGGAGGCGGAGTTGTTCGACGGCCGCCTCGACGAGGCCGTCGCCACGGCGTCCGAGGGGCTGCGGATCTCACGGGACACCGGACAGCGGCAGTGGGTCAGCCAGTTGAGCAGTGCGCTGGCGCATGTCGCGGCGCTGCGCGGGGACGGGGACGAGTGCCGCCGTCTGGTGGACGAGGCCCTGGCGGGCGGCGCGGGCAGGGCGATGGCGCCGGGCGCGCCGTGGGCGTACTGGTCGCAAGGGCTGCTCGAACTGGGCCTGGGCCGTACGCAGTTCGCGCTCGACCGGCTGTCGCTGCTGACCGAGCCGACCGTACGGCACCACATCTCCGCGACGCGCGGCGTCCCCGACCTGGTGGAGGCGGCGGTGCGGCTGGGCGTGCCGGAGCGGGCGGACGAGCCCCTGGCCAGGTTCGAGGCGTGGGCCACGCGTTCCGGGCAGGACTGGGCGCGGGCGCTGGTGGCGCGCTGCCGGGCGCTGCGGGCCAAGGACGCCGACGCGGAGGCGTACTTCATCGAGGCGCTGGCCCGTCACGACCCGCACCGAAGGGTGTTGGAGTCGGCGCGTACGGCGCTGCTGTACGGCGAGTGGCTGCGCAGGGCCCGTCGCAAGAGCGAGGCGCGCGGACACCTGCGGGCCGCGCTGGAGACCTTCGAACGGCTCGGCGCGCGCCCGTGGGCGGACCGGGCGCGCAGTGAACTGGGCGCGTCGGGAGCGTCGGTGACGGTGGGTCAGGACACGGTCAGGTCGGTCGCGGACGAGGCGGGGCTGACGCCGCAGGAGTCGCAGATCGTCCGGCTGGCCGCGCTCGGGCTGACCAACCGGGACATCGCCGCGCAGCTCTTCCTCAGCCCGCGCACGGTCGGCCACCACCTCTACAAGGCGTATCCGAAGCTCGGTGTGGTCTCGCGCGGCGAGCTGGCCGCGCTGTTCCCGGACACGTGAGCGCGTAACGACATGACCGCGTAACGACGTCACCGCGTGACCACGTCACCGCGTGACCACGTCACCGCGTGACCACGTGGACTCGCGGCCCGTCACGCGGCTGTGCCCGCCCGGTGGTGAGGAACCGGGCGGGCACGGATGCCGCGAGGAGCCGCCACAGCGGCTGTGGAGCGGGTGGGTCAGGAAACGGTGACGCCGTGGGAGGCCAGGTAGGCGACCGGGTCGATGTCGGAGCCGTAGTCCGGGGTCGTGCGGACCTCGAAGTGCAGGTGCGGGCCGGTCACGTTGCCGGTCGCGCCGGAGACGCCGATCTGCTGGCCCTCGGTGACGGTCTGCCCGGCCGAGACGAGCGCCTGGGTCAGGTGGCCGTACAGCGTGTACTTGCCGTCGGCGTGCTTGACGATCACGTCGTTGCCGTAGGCGCCGTCCCAGCCCGCGGAGACGACGGTGCCCGCGGCGACCGACTTCACGCTGGTGCCGGAGCCGACCAGGAAGTCCACACCGGTGTGGTAGCCGCTGGACCAGTTGGCGCCGGAGGCGTGGTACTGGGTACCGATCGCCGCGTCCCCGACCGGCTTGGTGTAGCCGGAGGAGCTGGCGGCGGTGGTGTCGGCGGACTTGGTGGTCGTGGTCGTCGTGTCGGACGACTTCGACGGGGCGGTGGTCTCGGCGGGCGCCGGGGTCGCCTTCTTGGCGGGGGCCGGGGCCGACTTCTTCGGCGCCGGGGCGGACTTCTGCGCGGTGGCGGGCTTCTCGGCGGAGGCGCCGTTCAGCGTGAGGTGCTGGCCCGGGTAGATCAGGTTCGGGTTGGAGCCCACGACCGACTTGTTGTCGGAGTAGAGCTGCTGCCAGCCGCCGTTGACGTGGTGGCTGTCGGCGATCTTCGACAGCGAGTCACCGCTGACCACGGAGTACTTGGTGGCCTTGGCAGCCTTGGGCGCGGCGCTCTTGTCCGCCACGGTCGCCGCCTTGACGGCGGAGGTGTGCGAGGCGGTGGCGGGGGCGCTGTGGGCGGGCTCGGCCGCCGAGGCGATGCCCGCGCCGACCAGCGGCAGGGCGATGGCCACGCCACCCGTGCCCGCGGCGATGCAGATGCGGGTGAGGCGGCTCATACGGGTCTTGCGGTGCTGTCCCTTTGCGGGCATGGGGGATTTCCTCTCCTACGCCTACGAGGTGAGCTGTCGGGTTCGGGCAGGAGATGCCCGGTCACGTGGAAATGCCGTTGCGTGTACGCAAGGCGCCGCGACTTCACCCCGAGCCGTCCGGTACTGCTGGACGGCGACTTACCTGGGTCCCCCGCCCCTGCCGTGTGTGATCAAAGATCCAGGAAACCGGGCGGCGGCAGGATTCGGCGTTCCGCCCGACGGACATTCGCAATTCGCGGGCATCCGGCCCGCAGGAGGCGAAGCTAAACGACCGGCCGAGCGGCGGGCAACCAACCGTGATCGTCGTCGGGCGCACCGCTCGGGGCGCGGTCACTCCCGGTCGTCCGCCGTCACCGCTGCGTGTGCGGGCCGCTCACCGTCCGTGCCTCCGTGACCGATTCCTGGTGACAAACCGCCCGGATCGGGAACAGTGGGTACATCGGGGGAATCGGACCGTGTTCCCGAGGTGATGCCGCTCACTGCGGACCGGCCGAGTGAGCCACATCACGCCTAAATGCCCGATTTAATACGCTACTTGGGGATATCAGTAGCTGCCGGGCGAGCCGCCGATCCGGCCGTCGAGCGACCGGCTGAGCCGGTACGCGACCGGCCGGAAGCCGACCGCGGGCCAGTGCCCCGCGGCCAGCGGTGAGGCGGAGTGCCAGCGGGCCGACATGTAGCGGTGGCCGTGGTCGTACGCCCAGGCCAGCGCGGTGGCGAGCAGGACGCGGCTGACGCCCTCGCCGCGCGCGGAGGGTTCGACGTACGCCTCGGCCAGCTCCACGCAGGACTCGGGGATCACCGGGTCGGGCGTGGCGGGGACCAGCAGCACCATGCCGATCTCCTCGCCCCTGCGGGAGGCGATCCAGGCGCCGCTGCGCGGGTCGCCGAGCGCGTCGGCGTAGTAGACCCGCAGGGCGGCGAGCGCGCGTTCCGGCTGGGGCTGGAACACCGCGGACTCGCGCTGCCTGCGCGAGGACTCGGCGGCCATCCGGCCGATCTGCGGCAGGTCGCCGACGCCCGCGCGCCGGATGCCGAGCCCTTCGACGCCGCGCGGCTGGCGCCCGCGCGCCTTGACCGCCATCAGACCGTGCACCAATTCGCGGCCGAAGCCGAGGTCCGCCCAGGGCAGGGTGGCGGTCTCCCCCGCAGGCACGTCGACGTAGTGGACCAGCCGTCGCTCCGCGACGAGCCGGGCCGCGACGCGGGCGTACAGCGCGCGCAGCACCTCCGATTCGCGTCCGCCGGGCAGCGCGTGACCGCCGTGCGGGACCAGCGCGGAGTGCGGGTGGCTGCGCAGCCCCGCCGGGTCGTCCTGGGTGAGGTCCACCGGGACGGCGGCGAGGTGTCCGATCAGGCCGCCGTCGCCGTCGAGCGCGCGGGCGGCCTCGAGACCCGGAACGCCGATCAGCTTGCCCAGCAGTTCCTCACCGCGCACGGGGCCGTCGGCGAGCCACGAGCGTTGCGACGGCGGGCGGCGGGCGCGCGCGAACCAGCGGTCGTAGCGCTGCACGGCCTGGGGTATGTGCTCGGTGGTCAGCGGCGCGATGGCGACAGTCATGGTGGATGGGGACGCTAGCGGGGTGCGCGGTCCCACGGCAAGGCGAGGCCGGACCGGCGGCGGCCGGGAGGTCAACGGGCTTACGCGCGAGGGTCGTTCAGCCTGTCCAGGCGGGGTGTCGCGGGTCGTCGGCACGTACCAGGACATCGGCGGTCTGTTCCGGCATCGCCTCCCGGTCGTAACGGTCGAATGCGGGCAGCGTCCACCGGTCGGCCTGCGCCGTGCGCCGCTCCAGCGCGGCCGGGGACAGCCGCAGATGGACCGTCAGATCGAACGGCAGCCCCTGCCCGAGGAGCAGCGGCCCGTCGAGTACGAGGACGCCGCCGGGCGGCAGGCGCACGTAGTCGGCGCGCGTGGCGCGGTCGGTGGCGGCGTCCCACAGTGTCGGCAGGACGCGGCCCGAGCCGTCGGTGCCGAGCGGGTCGAGCACTTCGCGGCGCAGCGCGCCGGTGTCCAGCCAGAGCTGGTAGTACGCGTCGGCGTCCTGGTGGCCGTACTCGTAGCGCAGGGACGCGGGCCGCAGGAAGTCGGCGGCGCGCACCCGGAGCGCGCGGCGGCCGAGAGCGGGCAGCGCGGCGGCGACGGCGTCCGCCAGATCGCCGGGGCGGGCGGCGTCCGCGCCGTCGACGGCCACCCGCCACCAGGGCCCCTGCCCGTCCGCGCTCACCCCCGCGGTCGCGTCCGCGATCCGCTCGGCGAGGGTGTCGGCCAGCCGTGACCAGGTGATCGGGGTGAGCTGCACACCGGCCATCCTGCACCGCCGTCACCCGTTCGGGCGACTTCGCTGCGCCAGGAGCGGGGCGGGGGGCGCGGTGGGCACATGAACCGGTCCTGGCGGGCAATGCTCGCGCCGGGCACCGTTCGCCGCCTCCCCCACATGGTGGAAATTCGCTACAAATCACTCATTTGCCACCGTGCGTGATCTATTACTTTTTGTGAGCCTGGAAGAACTCATGGTGACCGTCCCCATCACCCAGGAGAAAGCCCAATGATCCTGTCGATCTCCGGCGTCGTCCTTCTCGGCGTCATCTGCTTCCTGTTCTTCCGCAAGGACGGGCTGAAGGTGTCCCACGGCCTCGTCTGCGCCCTCTTCGGCTTCTACCTCGCGGGCACGGCCATCGCCCCGAGCATCAAGGCGGGCGGCGCGAGCCTGGCCAGCCTGCTGGGCGGGATCAAGGTCTAGGGCCCCGGCCCGGGACCTGGCCGTCGCCGGCGGGCGGCCACTCCAGTACGGGCCCGGCGCGGTCGTCCGCTCCGGGCCCGTGTCCATTCCGGCCGCCGCCCGTCCCCCCGCCGCACCCTCAGGGCGCCGCCCTTCCCCACGCGGCCCTTCCCGCACCCGAAGCCCGAACCCGAACCACCCATGGAGCACCCCGTGGCCAGGCGTCCCCTTCCCAGCATTCTGACCAGCCGACCCGCGCTCGTCCGCGGGCGCGATCTGGCGCGCACCGCGGCAGACAGCGCCACCGACGTGCTCCATCCGGTCATCACCATCGCCCGCGGCATGCGCAAGCAGGTGCTGTGGGCGGGCGGCTGGTGGGGCCGCACCCCCAAGGACCGCCGCGGCCCCGCGCTGCTGCTGGCCGCCGCGGGCGTGGTCGTCGTCGTGATGATGCCGTACGGCCCGCTGCTGGCGATCGGCGCGATCATGGCGTCCGCCGCGTGGATGGGCCGCGACCGCACCCCCGCCGCCCCGGCGGGCCCGAGCGAGGCCGAGACCGGCCGGCTCCAGGCGCTGTACGAGGCGCTGGTGCCGTACCTGTCGGACGCCGGGGACCCCGCGCCGCTGTACGCGCACGAGGGAAGCTGGGAGAAGGTGTTCAGCGAGTACGAGTTCCAGGGCGGTCGGCTCGCCCGGCTGCACCTGCGCTACCCGGCGTACTTCACCGACGGCGAGGCCGAGTCGCGCGCCCGGGTGGAGCAGCTTCTGCACGCCAAGGCGGGCCGGGGCCGGGAGTACCGCTTCGACTGGAACGAGGAGGAGAACCACCTCACCCTCACCGCGCTGGCGCCGCTGCCGACCGACATCGTCGCGCAGCGCTTCATCACCTCGCCCGGCGAGACGGTCCTCGGCTTCACCGACGCCGGTGCCGTCCAGCGGACGGTGCCGGTGACCGGCGGCGAGGGCACCAGGGACGCCCCGCCGGTCGTCTGGCGCACCGGCCCCCGCTCCACCGAGCCGCACCTGCTGGCGCTCGGCCAGCCCGGCACCGGCACCACCAGCCTGCTGCGGTCCATCGCGCTCCAGGCGCTGGTCCACGGTGACGTGGTGGTCGTGGACGGCAGCGGCACCGGTGAGTACGCGTCGCTGATCGGGCGGCCCGGCGTCCTCGCCGTGGAGGGCGGCCTGTCCGGCGCCTCCGCCACCCTCGAGTGGGCCGCGCACGAGACGGAACGGCGGCTCATCGCCGTCAACCGGGCGCGGCAGAACGGCGATCCGGTCTCCGAGGACGTACGCCGTCCGCTGTGGATCCTGGTGGACCGGCCCACCGCGCTGACCCAGCTCGCCCTCGCCGAGGGGCGGCCCGATCCGCAGACCCTCCTCGACGTCCCGCTGCGGCACGGGCGCGCGGCCAATGTCGCCGTCGCCGTCGCCGACCAGCTCGACGCCACGGAGGCGCTGGCGCCCGTCGTGATCGCCCAGACCCGGGCCCGGGTCGTCCTCGGGCCGCTCGCCCCCGAGCACGTCGAGGCCGTTCTCGGCGCCCCGCAGCGCACCACCCCGGCCGCCGACGTTCCCCCCGGCCGCGGGTACGCCCGGCTCGGCACCGGGCCCGTCCTGCGCCTCCAGGTGCCCTCCACTCCCGACCCCTACGACGACGAGTGCGCCCAATCGCACCGCGACGCCGTCCTCGGCCTCCTCCCCACCACCTCCGAGGCCGAGGCCGACTCCGACTCCGTCGAGGTCCCCGAGCCCGAGGAGTCCTCTCCCGCCGTCCTCGAACCGGCCCCCGTCGCCCTCCGCAAGGACGCCGTCGTCCGCACCGTCGCCGACCTGGAACTCGGCTAGCCCCCTCTACGCCCCGCCGCGCGAGACGGTGAGCCGCTTTTCTTGGCCGCGCCGCGGCCCGCTGTCCGTACGTCGGGACGTGCCCCGTAGGGGCGCGGGGAACTGCGCGACCAGCCGTCGCGGCGGCGAGCTGTGAGAACCGGCCCCGGCGGGGCATTCGCTGTCGTGTCCGGGCTGACAGCCCGTCGTGGCTGGGCGCGCAGTTCCCCGCGCCCCTGAAAGAGCGGCCCTGCGCAAGGGCATCGCAAGGGGGGCGCCCCCCAAGGCGGGCCCTGCGCAAGGGCAGGGAACGAGGAGCCGGGCCGGAGGCCCTAGGCCACGAAGAGGCCGGTGGTTTCGCCGTCGGCGGCGCCGCCGGAGCGGACGACGTGGGCGGCTTGGGCAAGCCGGGCGGCAGCCTCAACGGCGGCGGCCCCGCTGACGGTGAAGGGAAGCCGGATGTACGGCTCAAAGGCGCCGTCGACGCCGAAGCGCGGCCCGGACGGCACGCGGACACCGAGCCGTTCACCGGCGACGGCCAGCCGCGAGCCGGACACGTCACCGGTGTGGACCCACATGGTCATACCGCCGCGGGGCACCGCGAAGTCCCAGTCGGGAGTGTGCTCACGCAAGGCGGCGACGAGGTCGTCGCGACACTCGCGGGCCCGCTCGCGGCGAGCCGCGAGGGCCAGGTCCCAGCCGCCGCCGCGCAGCAGCCAGGCGACGGCGAGCTGGTCGACGACGGGCGAGCCGATGTCGAGGTAGGCGCGGGCCGAGACCAGGCGGCGTACGACGTCCGGGGTGGTGCGGACCCAGCCGATCCGCAGCCCCGCCCAGACCGCCTTGCTGGCGGAGCCCACGGTCATGACGGTGCCGCCGCGGTCGAAGGCGGCCATCGGCCGCACCCCCGACTCCTCACCGTCCAGCACGAGTTCGGCCATCGTCTCGTCGGCCACGACGACGGTGCCCGCCGCGCGCGCGGCCTCGACCAGGTCGCGCCGCTGGTCCTCCCCGATGAGACTGCCGGTCGGGTTGTGGAAGTCCGGCATGACGTACGCCATGCGCGGCGCGGCGTCCCGCAGCACGCGCCGCCAGGCGTCCATGTCCCAGCCGCCGAGCCCCTCGCGGAGCGTGACCGGCACGAGCCGGGAGCCGGTCTCGCGGAAGAGCTCCAGCACATTGGCGTAACTGGGCGACTCGACGGCGACCCGTTCGCCGAAGCCGACCAGCCGCCGGGCCGCCGCCGCGATGGCGCCCATCGCCCCGGTGGTCACCATGATCTGCTCCGGCATGGTGGGCACACCGCGCGCGGTGTAGCGGTCGGCGATGGCCTCGCGCAGCACCGGCAGCCCCGCGGGGAAGTCGCCGTGCGTGGCGGCGTAGGCGGGCAGTTCGGCGAGCGCGCCCTCCATCGCGCGGGTCAGCCACGGCTCGGGCGCGGGCAGCGAGGCGCAGCCGAGGTCGATCACGGACCCGGCGGCGTCCGGCGGCAGCGGCTCCAGGCTGCGCGAGGGCAGCACATGGCCGTCGGGGATCGCGGTCCAGCTTCCGGCGCCGCGCCGCGAGCGGGCGAATCCCTCGGCGCGCAGCGCCTCGTAGGCGGCGGCGACGGTGGTCCGGCTGACGCCGAGCGCGAGAGCCAGTTCCCGTTCCGCGGGCAGCCGCGCGGCGACCTGTACCCGGCCTTCGAGCACCAGCAGCCTGATCCCGTCGGCCAGCCCCCGGTAGGCGGGCAGTTTCCGCCCGTGGCCCGCCGCCGCTCCGGCGCCGCGGCCGCTTCGCGGGCGCGGTTCGAGAAGCCGGGCGAGGTGCGCGGCGCCGACCGTCGCAGTCCACTGGGACACAGAAATCAGTCCACCTTCCACAGATTGGCCGTGGATCCGAAGCACTTACAGGCCACAGAGTGGCATGCGCGCCAACACGTCCGCCAGGGGGGTTCCGTTGTTCTCGTCGTTCCCGCACCCGTCGCTCTCGCCGGTCCCGTACCGCCGCCTCGTCCGTCTCTACGTCGGGCTGGTCCTGTACGGGGCCAGCTCAGCGCTGATGATCCTCGCCGCGCTCGGCCTGGACCCGTGGGACGTCTTCCATCAGGGGCTGTCTCGGCTGACCGGACTGAGCATCGGCGTCGTCTCCATTGTCGTCGGCGCGGCCGTTCTCCTCCTGTGGTGGCCGATCCGGCAGCGCCCCGGCCTCGGCACGGTCTCCAACGTCTTCGTCGTGGGCCTGGCGATGGACGGGACCTGCCGCCTGGTGCCGCACGTGGAGGCCCTGGCCGTACGCGTCCCGCTGCTGGTGGCCGGGGTGGCGCTCAACGGCCTGGCGACCGGCCTCTACATCACCGCCCGTTTCGGCCCCGGACCGCGCGACGGCCTGATGACCGGCCTGCACCGCAGGACCGGCCGTTCCGTACGGCTGGTGCGTACGGGCATCGAGGTGACCGTGCTGGCCGCCGGTTTCGCGCTGGGCGGCGGCGTGGGGGTCGGTACGGTGCTCTACGCACTGGCCATCGGCCCGCTCGCGCAGTTCTTCCTGCGGGTCTTCGCGGAACCGGAGGGAGCGCCGGGTCCGGGCGTGGTCAGGGACGCGAACAGGGACCGGGCCACGGACGCGACCAGGGACGGGGAGGTGAATTCGGATACGAATTCGGGTGCTGACGCGGGCTCGACCCCGGACGTAATGCCCGCTTCTGCGGTGATTCGTCGGGACGCGCCCGAACGCGCTGCGGTCGATCCGATTTAGCCGGAGGCGGTGCGGACCGGTAGTGTACGCGGTTGGCCCAGCAGCTTGACCGTTACTGCACGCAAAAGATATGACGACACCGGGTGACATCTCCGCTCAGATGTGACAAACCGGGCACCGGTGGGTACAAACAGGGGCGACACGACGGGCGACGCATCTCCCTAAACGGGAATCTTCACCGCCGACCGGACGTTGACCGGATGACGACGACAGCGACACCTGTCCTGTGGGCGACCAAGCCCGGGAGGCACGATTCATGAGTGAGCGAGCTCTCCGCGGCACGCGACTCGGGGCCACCAGCTACGAGACCGACCGCGGTATCGATCTGGCCCCGCGCCAGACCGTTGAGTACGCATGCCGGAACGGACATCGATTTGAGATGCCGTTCTCGGTTGAGGCCGAGATTCCGCCGGAGTGGGAGTGCCGCGCCTGCGGCCAGACCGCCCTGCTGGTGGACGGAGAGGGCCCGGAGGAGAAGACGACCAAGCCCGCGCGCACGCACTGGGACATGCTGATGGAGCGGCGCACGCTCGAGGAGCTGGAGGAGGTGCTGGCCGAACGGCTGGCCGTCCTGCGCTCCGGAGCGATGAACATCGCCGTGCATCCGCGCGACAACCGCAAGAGCGCCTGACAGCGCGGGCTCACCCATGGGGGCGCCCCAGGGATCACCTCCCCGGGGACCAAGGCCCCCCGACACTTCCCCGCCGGGGGCGGAGCACCTGCTCCGCCCCCGGCGGGTTTTTGCGTGGCGCGGCGCTGATCCCGAGATCCGCGGGGCGCGGACCGCCGGACCCGCGCGCGTGATCAGTCCCGGTGGTCGACGACCTCGCCCTGGATGACCTTGCCGTCGGGCTTGTGGATCCGGATCTGCTCGTTGGCGTCCCGCGCCTGCTGGAAGAGGTCGCCGACGGAGCCGGGCTCCCCGGCGGCGGGCCGCGCCGCGAGGGCGCGGGCGTTGAGCCGGTCGACGCCCTTGCCGATGAGCCTGCGGGTCGGCGGGAAGAGCAGGAACAGCGCCACGGCGTCGGAGAGGAAGCCGGGGATGATCAGCAGCAGGCCGCCGAGCATCGCCAGTCCGTTGCGCCCCTTGCTCTCGGCGGGCGGGGTCGGGGCCGCGTTCGGGTCCCGCGCGGCCTGCGCCTGGGCGGCCTGCACCTGCGCGGTCAGATTCCGCCACGCGCTGCGCCCGGCCCGCTTGACCGCGCTCGCGCCCAGTATCAGCCCGGCGACGATCAGCAGGAAGACCGTCAGCCCGCTGGTCGCCCCCGCCACCACGACGAGCAGCCAGATCTCCAGCACCGCCCAGGCCGCGACAGCCAGCGGCAGGATGGTGCGGACGCGCGAACGGCGCCGTCGCCGCGGGCCGGGCTGCTGCGGACGGACAGAGGGCGGAGTGCTCATCGTCATAGCTCAAGTGTGCCAAAGATCAGGTAAAGACCGGATCGGTGGACGCTTCCCTCTTCGGCTTCCGCGGGGGATTCCCGCGGACGCCCGTGCGCACGTCCGCGCGCCCCGCCCCCGCATGCCCCACGAAGGGGCTCAGGGGGCCGTGGGCGGCCTTACGGCTTGCGGCCGACGATCTTGCCCGCCCGGGAGCCCACGCCCCACGCGGTGACCCGCCACAGCGCCTCGACCACGATGTTGCGGCTCATCTTGCTGTCGCCGCGCTCGCGTTCGACGAAGGTGATCGGCACCTCGACCACGTGGAAGCCGCCCTTGACCGCGCGCCAGGCGAGGTCCACCTGGAAGCAGTAGCCGGCGGAGGCGATCTCGGCCATGCCGAGACCTTCCAGGGTCTCCTTGCGGAAGGCGCGGTAGCCGCCGGTCACGTCACGGATCGGGACGTCCAGCAGGAGCCGGGAGTAGGTGCTGCCGCCGCGCGACAGATACTCGCGGGACTTCGGCCAGTTGACGACCCGTCCGCCCGGGATCCAGCGCGAACCGAGCACCAGGTCCGCGCTCTTGAGCGCGGTCAGCAGCCGGGGCAGTTCCTCCGGCTGGTGGGAGCCGTCCGCGTCCATCTCGACCAGGACGCCGTAGCCGTGGTCGATGCCCCACTGGAAGCCGGCGAGGTACGCCGCGCCCAGGCCCTCCTTGCCCTGCCGGTGCAGGACGTGGACCTGCTCGTCGGCGCCCGCCAGCTCGTCGGCGAGCTTCCCGGTGCCGTCCGGGCTGTTGTCGTCGGCGACGAGGATGTGGGCGTCGGGTACCGACGTGCGCACCCGCTGCACGATCGGCTTGATGTTCTCGGCCTCGTTGTAGGTCGGGATGATGACCAGAACCTTGCCGAGCGGCCCGAAGCTCCGCTGCTCGCCGTCGTTCACTACTGCCCCTTTGCCATGCCCATGCGTGTGCGGTCGCGCCTGCCGAGCGCGAAGGCGACCGCACAGGACAGGAGCCCAACAATAGCGAGTGACCACTCAGGAAACGTACCGACGCGGTCGGCGAGAGTGATCTCGTCGCGCAGCGGGATGTCGGCACTCAGCACCTGCTGGGTGAACTCCGCGCTCTGCTGTTCGATCTTGCCATCAGGAGCGACGATCGCACTGATTCCGCTGGTCGCGGCGGTGACGATGGCGCGGCCGTGCTCGACGGCGCGCAGCCGGGACATGGCGAGCTGCTGTTCGGGCTGGCCGGTGCGGCCGTAGGTGGCGTTGTTGGTCTGGACGACCAGGGCGCGCGCCCCGGCTTTCACCGTGTCGCGCACGATGCCGTCGTAGGCGACCTCGAAGCAGATCACGTCGCCGAGTTCGGCCGGGCCGATCCGCATCACGCCGGTGCCCTTGCCGGGGTAGAAGTCCCGCGGGATCTGGTTGAGCATCGGGACGACCTTGGTCAGCGCCTTGCGGAAGGGCACGTACTCGCCGAACGGCACCGGGTGCTGCTTGGTGTAGTGGGCGCCGGGGCCGGTGACCGGGTCCCACACGATGCCCTCGTTCTGCACGTGGTCCTCGTCCGGGCCGTCGACCAGGGCGCCGACCAGCACCGGCACGCCCACCGCCTTCACGGCCTCGGTGATCTTGTCGTACGCCTCCGGGTACGTGAAGGGGTCCAGGTCGGAGGAGTTCTCCGGCCACAGCACGATGTCGGGCTTGGGCACCTTGCCCGCCTCGATGTCGGCGGCGAGCTTGAGGGTGGCCTGTACGTGGTTGTTGAGGATCTGCATCGGGCGGCCGAGGAAGTGCATGCCGGGCTGCTGCACATTGCCCTGGACGACGGCGACGCGCACGTGGCCGACGGCATTGGTGTGCACCGGCACGAACAGGCCGGACAGCAGGACGGCCACCGACAGGGCCACGGCGGTCACGCCCGGCAGGACGGCGGCTCGGCGGGCTTTGTACGCCCGGTACCCGGCCAGGGCCGCCGCGGCCAGCAGCGTGCCGCTGAGCGCCACCGCGAAGGTCACCAGCGGGGCGCCGCCGAGCGCGGCGAGCGGGGTGTACGGGGAGGCGGTGTTGGCGAACGCCAGGCGCCCCCACGGGAAGCCGCCGAACGGCAGCCGGTCGCGTACCAGCTCCTGTGCGACCCACAGGCACGCGGTCCACAGCGGCCAGCCGGGCAGCCGCCGGGCGAGCACGATCAGCGCGGCCATCAGCACGAGATACGCCGCCTCGACCGCCGACAGCAGCGGTACGGCCAGCCAGATCACCGAGCGCAGCCACACCAGGAGCCACAGGAAGAAGGGGAACGCGAAGGCGAAGCCCAGCCAGGCCGCCTGGCGCACCGTCCTGCCCTCGAGCACCAGTGCCAGGGCCGCCACCGCCACCACCGACAGCGGCCACACCCCGTACGGCGGAAAAGCCAGCGCCAGCGCGCAGCCGCTCACCGCGGCCACCGCCGACCTGGGCGCGGCCGCCCGCGCCGCCGCCGCGAACCGCTCGCGGCGCGACGCCTTCCCCTCCGCCCCAACCCCTGGCGCCGCTGACGGCTCCGTCAACGGCTCAACCGCGGTCGCCGCGGAAACGGTGTCGGGTCGCGGGCGCACGTCGCGGCCTTTCTTGCAGGTGAAGTGGTGATGAAGGCGACGGTACCCCGCCCCACCCGCCTGGGGGCACCCCCGGACGAAGTCTGGGGACCCCCAGGCCGCGGAACAGGGAGCGGAAGGGCAGCGGAACGGGCCCAGGCGCCCATCGGGCCGACGCGGGACCCTCCCCCAGACTGCGGGAAGGCAACGGAACGGGCCCGGACGCCCTTCGGGCCGACGCGGGACCCTCCCCCAGACTCCGTCCGGGGGGACCCCCAGGCTGCGGGAGGGCAACGGAACGGGCCCGGACGCCCTTCGGGCCGACCTGGGACCCGCTGGCTGCGGGTCAGTACCAAGGCCGTTGTCTACTGGGCGTCCGGGCCCTTCCCGGGTCACACCTGCCGACCGGGGCGCGTACGCGTTCCGGCGCCGCTGACGCTGGACCTGGCTGCCAGTGGCGGCGTGCACGTGCGGCGCGGCGCCCCATGGCCCAGCGGCGGTCGACAGAACCGCGGAGGGCCCCCGGTCCGACGTCCTGTGGTGGACTTGGCCGAACCTACTCGCCTCCGACCATCGGCTGTCAACACCCCCTTGACCTGCGGGGTTTCGCCAAATCAGCAGGTCAGTGCGGGGCCCTGCGACACGCCGCGACAGGCCGAGGGCACACCGTTCGGCCGCATGTGCCGAGCGATGCTCACCCGTTCGGCCGCTCGAAGACGGTACGGCCGCCGACGACGGTGCGCAGGGCGGACGGAAGCGGGCGTCCGGGGGTGAGATCGGGCAGGCCCGGGGTGCCGGAGCGCGGGTCGGTGGACCAGTTGGCGACGCGTTCGTCGGGGGCCTGGACGACGAGGTCGCCGCTGTCCCAGACGGCGTAGTCGGCGGGGGCGCCGGGGACCAGGACGCCGGTGTCGTCCCGCCCGATGGCGCGCCAGCCGCCACGGGTGTGGGCGTTGAAGGCGGCGCGAGCCGAGACGCGGTGCTCGGGGGTGCGGTGGAAGGCGGCGGCGCGGACGGCGCCCCAGGGGTCGAGCGGGGTGACGGGGCTGTCGGAGCCGAGGACCAGCGGCACCCCGGCACGGGTCATGGCGGCGAAGGGGTTGAGGTCGCGGGCCCGGTCGGCGCCGAGCCGGTCGGCGTACATGCCGTCCTCACCGCCCCAGGCCGCGTCGAAGGCGGGCTGCACGGAGGCCACGAGGCCGAATTCGGCGAAGGCCGCGATGGTGTCGGGGGTCATCAGTTCGGCGTGCTCCACGCGGTGCCGCAGGGCCCTGACGCGTTCCAGGCCGACGGCCGCGGCGGCGGCCCGTACGCCGTCGACGACCGCGCCGATCGCCGCGTCCCCGATGGCGTGGAAACCGGCCTGGAGGCCCGCTTCCGTGCAGAGGGTGAGGTGGCGGGCGATGGTCTCGGCGTCCAGGTAGCTGACGCCGGTGTGCGGCGCGTCGGCGTACGGGGCGTGCAGGCAGGCGGTGTGGGAGCCGATCGAGCCGTCCACGAAGAGGTCGCCGCCCGCGCCGATCGCGCCGAGGTCCCTGACCCGGTCGAGGTCGGCGGGGGCGGACGCGGCCTGTGCCCAGTAGCCGAAGACCCGCGGCCCGGCGTCGGCGGCGGCCAGCGCGAGGAGGCCGGTGAGGTCGTCCTCGGAGGAGATGTCGGGGCCCGCGCACTCGTGCAGCGCGCCGATGCCCTGTTCCGCGGCGTGCAGCAGCGCGGCGCGCTGGGCGGCGGCGCGCTGGGCGGGGGTGACGGCGGCGTACGCGGCGCGGCGTACCGCGTGGTGCGCGTCGCGGGTCAGCGGCGCCTGCGGGTCGAAGCCGGGCTCGTCCCGGACGCCGGGCACCAGGTCGAGCAGCGCGGTGCTGACGGCGGCCGAGTGGACGTCCGTACGGGTCAGGTAGAGGGGTCGTCCGCCGACCGCCTCATCCAGCTCCGCGCGGGTCGGTGTGCGCCGCTCGGGCCACCGGCTCTCGTCCCAGCCGTGGCCGAGCAGCACGCGGTCGGCGGGCCGCTCGGCGGCGTACGCGGCCGTACGGGTCAGCGCGTCGGCCAGCGACGCGGCGCCGGACAGGTCGAGGCCGGTGAGGGCGAAGCCGGTGGCGGTGGTGTGCACGTGCGCGTCGGTGAAGGCCGGGGTGACCAGCGCCCCTTCGAGCCGGACGACACGGTCCACGCCGTCCGCGAAGGAGTCCGCGGCCCCTTCGGAACCGACCCACGCGACGGTGCCGCCGTCCACGACCATCGCGGTCGCGAAGGGGTCGGCGGGGCTGTAGACGGCGCCGCCGCGGAGCAGGACGGTGCCGGTCGGCGCGGGGGTGGCGGGGGGCTGCGGAGTGGAGGTGCGGTGCATGGGCACAAGTCTCCCCCGGTCGGGGCGCGCGCCGGACTCCGGGGTGGCGCCCCCGGCGCCTGCGCGCCTCCCGTGACGGCGGGTCCGCGGCGGCCGGACACACGGCTCAGACGCGCGGCGGCCTGGCCTCGTACGCCGTGGACAGGACGACCGTGGTGCGGGTGGAGACGCCCGCGAGGGTGCGGATCCGGGTCAGGAGGTGTTCCAGCTCGATGGGGGCGGAGACCCGCACCTTGAGGATGTAGTTCTCGTCGCCCGCGACGCTGTGGCATGCCTCGATCTCGGGGACCTCGGCGAGGCGGTCCGCGATGTCGTCGGGGGCGCTGGGGTCGAACGGTTTGACGGAGATGAAGGCCGTCAGGGACAGGCCGACCGCCTCGGGGTCGACGATGGCCGCGTAGCCGCGGATCACCCCGCGCTGTTCGAGCCTGCGCACGCGCTGGTGCACCGCCGAGGTGGACAGGCCGGTGGCCTTGCCCAGGTCGGTGTAGCTCATGCGCCCGTCGGCGACGAGAAGTTCCACGATGTGCCGGTCCAACTCCTCCATAGCGGATGACCTTACCCATAGGCACAGCGCCGCGTTACGTATGCATGTGCACGGTTCGGTCACATCCCGCGCCGGGTGTCGCCGTCGCGCTCACGCGGGCAGCAGCCGGTCCAGGTGGGCGTTGCTGAAGGTGCGGCCCGGATCCAGCTCGGCGGCCAGCGCCCGGAAGTCCGCCATACGGGGGTAGCGGGACCTGACCTCGGCGGGGTCGGCGACGTAGACCTTGCCCCAGTGCGGGCGCGGCGCGTACGGCGCGAG
The DNA here is from genome assembly GCF_042957385.1 of Streptomyces sp. NPDC008079. Classification (NCBI taxonomy): domain Bacteria; kingdom Bacillati; phylum Actinomycetota; class Actinomycetes; order Kitasatosporales; family Streptomycetaceae; genus Streptomyces; species Streptomyces sp. NPDC008079. The sequence goes on along the minus strand of NZ_JBIBIC010000020.1, from coordinate 43,679 downwards.
GCGCTGTTCGAGGCGGGCGAGGACGGGGAGGACGGCGGCGGTGTCCGGCACCCAGGTGAAGTGGAAGGCGACGCAGTCGTGCCCGTAGGCGGGGCTGAGCCAGAGCCGGTCGGCGGCGACGGTCCGCACTTCGCAGATCTGGAGCAGCGGCGCGATGTCGGCGCCGAGCGCGGCGAGGGCGTGGAGCGCGGGCAGGGCGTGTTCGCGGGGCAGCAGGTATTCGGACTGCAACTCGGCGCCGCTGCTGGGGGTGAATCCCGGCCTGAAGTGCGGCAGTCGCTCGTGCCAGGGTCCGGCCACGCCCTGCTGCGCGGTGCAGTTCACCGGGTCGGCGCCGGGGACGGGGTGCATCGGCCCGGTGGCGGGCGCGGCCCAGGGGAATTCGGGCGCGGGCGCGTCGTCGAGCTGCTTGAGCCAGACCTGCCCGAAGCGCGGCGCGCGCCAGTCGGTGAACATGCTGACGCTGTACGCGGCCCCGGTGATCGCGTCGAAGTGCCCGTCCAGGTCGGCCAGTTCGAGCCCGGTGAAGACGTGCTGGCGGAGGGCGAAGTCGGGGACCAGGTCGAGGGTGAGGGCGGTGACGGCGCCGAGCGCGCCGAGCGAGACCACGGCGCCGTCGAAGCGGTCGCCGTCCTTGTCGCGGCTCAGCACGGTGACTTCGCCGTCCGCGGTGACGAGTTCGAGGGCGCTGACCGAGGTGCCGAGGCCGCCGTTGGCGTTGCCGGAGCCGTGGGTGCCGGTGGCGACGCTGCCCGCCACCGAAATGTGCGGCAGCGACGCCATGTTGGGCAGCGCGAAGCCGGACTCGTGCAGCCGCTGGGCGAGTTCGGCGTAGCGGACGCCCGCGGCGACGCGGACGGTGGCCGCGACCGTGTCGATGTCGATCTCCGGTGGCAGGCCGGAGAGTTCGACGAGGGCGCCGTCGGTGTCGGCGATGTCGTTGAAGGAGTGGCCGCTGCCCAGCACCCGCACGCGGCGGCTCGCGGCGACCAGGGAGCGCAGGGCGCCGGTCGACTCCGGGCGGTGCACCCGTTCCGCCGAGAAGGTGATGTTCCCGGCCCAGTTGGTCCGCATCCCACCGTCACGCATTACGCCGCCACCCGTCACGCATCACGTCGCCACGCATTCTGCCGAGCCGCTTCCACCGGTCGGCGGGGCCCTGCCCGGCCACGCCCGCTCGCACCTTATCCGGCACTCCCGCAAGATGCCGCGCGGGGGCACGAGGGGTGCGCGGAGGCATGGTGAGGGCGCATGGACCGGGCAAAAGGCGGGATGTGACGAAGGCCACACCCCATGCATCCCTATGAGGTCGATGGCGTGATTACCCGCGTAGCGCGGCGGGAAGTGCTCGCTATGGCCGCGGGATTGACGCCGGGCCGGCCCGATGGAGGGCACATCCGTCCGATGGGGGAGACGCGAATATGCGTAACCATGTGCGCCACAACCGCAGTGAGCGGACCCAGCCGGCGCCCGAGGAGGGGCACGAACGCGAATTCGCGCTCGCGCTGCTGCCGGGACTGCCGGACGCCGACGACACGGATGACTCGTTCGAGGACGATCTCGACCTGGTCCGGGTGGACTGCCCGGAGTGCGCGCGGCCGATCGCGGTCTTCGCCGACGAGGACCGGCTTCCGGAGCACGCCCTGTGCCCCACGCCGTGGAACCCCTTCGGCCTCACCGTCTGCTCCGGCTCGGGCCGCCCCGTCGAGGAGGCCCGCCCCCTCGTCGGCTCCCTGCCCGGCGAGGTCCACGACCTCGACCTCGGCACCCTCCTGGTCCTGCCCGACACCCTGGACTGGCGCACCCAGCCCTTCTCGCACGTGGGCGGCCCCGGCTCGCGCCCCTTCCGGGTACCGGCGCCCCGCGCGGCCTGATCCGGCGCCCCGACCGGGGCGCCGGGGTACCGCCCGCCGCCGGGCGACCGCTCAGCTCCGCGACTCGGGGCCCGCCACGTGGCGGGCGATCACCATGCGCTGGATCTGGTTGGTGCCCTCGACGATCTGCAGCACCTTGGCCTCGCGCATGTACCGCTCCACGGGGAAGTCGGCCGTGTAGCCGTAGCCGCCCAGGAGCTGGACGGCGTCCGTCGTCACCTGCATCGCCGCGTCGGTGCAGAAGAGCTTGGCCATGGCGGCCTGCCGGGAGAAGTCGAGACCGGCGTCGCGGGTCCTGGCCGCGGCCAGGTACAGGGCGCGGCCCGCCTCGATCTTGGTGGCCATGTCGGCGATCATGAAGCGCAGCCCCTGGAAGTCGGCCAGGGGCCGGGCGAATTGGCGCCGCTCCTTGACGTACGCGAGCCCGGCGTCCAGCGCGGCCTGGGCGAGGCCGACGGCGCAGGCGGCGATGCCGAGCCGCCCGGCGTCCAGCGCGGCCAGCGCGATGGCGAACCCCTGGCCCTCCTCGCCGATGCGGCGGCTGTCGGGGACGGTCACGCCGTCGAAGTGCACCTGCGCGGTGGGCGAGCCCTTCATACCCATCTTCCGCTCGGGCGCGGCGGCGCTCAGGCCCGGCGCGTCGCCCGGCACCAGATACGCGGAGATGCCGCGCGCGCCGTCGCCGCCGCTGCGGGCCAGGACGGTGTAGAAGTCGGCGACCCCGCCGTGGGTGATCCACGCCTTGGTGCCGTCGATCGTCCAGTTCCCGGCGTCGCCGTCCGCGCCGCCCCCGTCCGCGCCGCCGCCGGTACGTACGGCGCGCGTCCTCAGGCTGGCCGCGTCGGAGCCCGCGGCGGGCTCGGAGAGGCAGTAGGCGCCGAGGAGGCTGCCGCCGAGCATGGCGGGCAGGTGCTCGGCGCGCTGTTCCTTGGCGCCGAAGTGCGCGAGCGCGTGGCAGGCGAGGGTGTGGACGCTGACGCCGAGGCCGATGGTGAGGCGGGCCGCGGCCAGTTCCTCCAGCACCTGGAGGTAGACCTCGTACGGCTGGCCCCCGCCGCCGTGCTCCTCCGCGTACGGCAGGCCGAGCAGTCCGGTCTCCCCGATCAGCACGAAGGTCTCACGCGGGAAGTGGCCCGCGTCCTCCTCCGCGGCGGCTGCGGGCGCGATCTCCCGCTGGGCCAGGTCCCGGGTGAGCGCGAGCAGATCCCGCGCCTCCTCGGTGGGCAGGTGGCGGACAACCGGCTGCGGGCCGTGCTGCGACATCGCGGCACGCTCCTCCCTGTCGGGGGCGTCGGCGGCACGCCCTGGGTGTGGCGGCGCCGTCGGTGGGCAGTGCCCATGAACCGATGGTCCCCTGCCGGGTCGCGGCACGCGGTGATCAGCGGTTCTGGCGCGTTGGAGTATGCCTGATCGGACGCGCCACGTCACGGGCGCGAGTGTGTCGTGTCTTTCCCGCCCGCCCACCCGTGCGGGTGTTTTCTTCGTCTGCGGGTGCCGCTTGTGCCTGGTCGGTGCCGGGCCGGGGCACCTCCTCGAAATCCGTACCACCTGGCCTTCGCGAATCCGGCACCCGGCCGTCAACGTATTTCTGCGGGGGCACCCCGCCCCGTCCCCTCCTCGCCCGTCGGCGTCCGCCTGCCGGTGGGGGTTGCCGGGGAATGGGGGTGGGTGGGGGCTCGGCCCCTGCGCCCCCCGACCCGCCCGCGTAGGCGGGAGGGGGATGGATGGGCTCGGGCACATCGGCGTCCGACGGTCCACTGTGGCTAAGGAAAGTCCCAAAGACCGGCGACGGCGCCCGGCCGTTCCTCCACCGTGGAATCGACGGAGAGCGCCCTCAGGGCGGAAGACACCCGGGGCACCCTCACAATCTTGGACACCCACCCCGGCCCCCCCACGGACAGGCGGACGCCGACATACCCGAGCCCACCCACCCCTTCTCGTCCGCCCCGGCTGGACGGTCGGTCGCGCAGGGGGCCGAGCCCCCACCCACCCCGTCCCATCCGCCCCAGGCGGACCGTCGGACGCCGACGTACCCGAGCCCACCCACCCCCTCCCGGCCACCCCCACCGGACAGGCGGACGCCGACGTACCGGGAGGGGACGGGCCGGGGTGCCCCCGCAGAAATGCGGTGACAGGGACGGCGCCGGATACAGGAGACCAGGTAGCCGCATTTCGAGGAGGTGCCCCGGACCGGCACCGACCAGGCACAAGCGGCACCCGCAGACGGAGAAAGCACCCGCACGGGTGGGCGGGCGGGAAGGAAAAGAAGCAAGACACGACTGGAGTGACAGGTGAGTACGGCGACGGACGCGGATGAGTACGATCACGCTCCCCCAGGGCCGCAAGCGGCCCTACGCTGCTGCCCATGGAGAGCTTGGACGCCACGGATCCGCGCACAGTCGGCGGATACCCGCTGTTCGCGCGGCTCGGCGCGGGCGGCATGGGACAGGTCTATCTGGCGCGCACCCCCGCCGGGAGGGCACTGGCGCTGAAGACCGTACGGTCCGAGTTCGGACTCGACCCCGGCTTCGGGGAGCGGTTCGCGCGGGAGATCCGCCACGCGGACCGGGTGCGTTCGCCGTGGACGGTGGCGGTGGTGGACTACAGCCCGCCCGGCACCCGCCCCCCGTGGCTGGCGACCGAGTACGTGGCGGCGCCCTCACTGGCCGAGTGGGTCTCGGCGCACGGCCCGCTGCCGGAACCGGCCCTGGCGTCGCTGGCCGCCGAACTCTGCGAGGCGCTGCGGTCGGTGCACGCGGTGGGTCTCGCGCACCGCGACGTGAAGCCGTCGAACGTACTGCTCGGCCCTGACCGGCCGCTGCTGATCGACTTCGGCATCGCGCGGGCCGCGGAGGACTCCCGGCACACCAGGACCGGCGGGGTGATCGGCTCCCCCGGCTACATGGCGCCCGAGCAGGCGACCGCGGGCGCGTCCGCCGAGCCCGGCGACCTGTTCGCGCTGGCGGCCGTACTGGTCTACGCGGGGACCGGGCACGGCCCGTTCAACCGGCCGGGCGAGGAGCCGTCGACGCCCGCGCTGATGTACCGGATCGTGCATGAGGACGGCGACCTCACTGGGCTGCCCGACGCGGTGGCGCCGCTGGTCCACGCGTGCCTCGCCAAGGAACCGGCCGACCGGCCGACCGCCGAGGAGGCGCTGGCGCTGCTGCGGGAGGCGGGGCACCGTACGGGCGTGTGGCACGAGGTCCCGCCGCCCGGCCTCACCGACGAGCTGCGCGGCCGTGAAGCGCGGGTCCGCACGCTGCTGGCGGACCCGACGGCCGCCGTGGGGCCGTCGCCCTACTCCCCCACGGCGCCGCTGACCGCGCCCGGCCGCGGCCCCGGCTCCGGAGGCCAGACACCCGCTCCCCCGCACGCCGCGTACGCGCCGCCGCGTACGCCGTCGCCCCTGCCGGGCCCCGTCCGGCCCACCGGGCCGTACTCGGGGCCTCAGCCCGCACCGTGGGGTGCCGCGCGCCGCGCGCCGGGGATGGGCCGCGGTGCCCGCGTCGGACTGGTCGTCGCGGGCGTGCTGGCCCTGTGCGTGGTGGTCGGCGTGATCCTCGACCAGCAGCGCGGCTCCGGCGACAACAACAACGGGAATCCCGGCCCGAGCACGAGCACCCACACCTCCGCGCCCGCCGACGCGCTGCCCGCCTCGTGGGTCGGCACCTGGGTCGGTACGGGGCCCGGCAATCCGAGCGGCAGCGGCGGCCAGCCGCGCAGCGACCGGTTCACCGTCACGCTCACCCTGCACGCGGGGGCGCGCGGCGAGGCCGTCGGCCAGGACGTCAGCAACATCCCCGAGGCGGGCACGGGGGCGGAGCGGGGCTGTACGGAGGCGCTGTCGCTGGCGCAGGTCCGGGGGAACACCATGACCTTGCGGGTCACCGCCGCCGAGCCCACGGACCCCGACTCGTCGCTGACCTGTCTGACAGGGCATGAGTACTCCGTCTCCATGACGGACGCGCGCACCCTGCGGATCGAGGCGGGGCCGCAGGCCGAGGGCGCCCCGAGCACGCTCACCAAGCGGAGCTGACGGGGAAGGCGCCGGTCAGGTTCCGGTGAGCCGCAGGCCCGCCCAGAGCGCGACCGTGGAGGCGATGAGCGTCGGCGGCACCGTGAGCAGCCCGAGCCGGGTGAAGGTGCGCAGGTCGGAGTCGGTGCCGTGGTCGCGCAGCACGCGCCGCCACAGCAGGGTGGCGAGCGAGCCCGCGTAGGTGAGGTTGGGGCCGAGGTTGACGCCGATGAGCACGGCGAGCACCGGGCCGGGACCGCCCGCGGCGGCCAGCGGGAGCAGTGCGAGCACGGCGGGCAGGTTGTTGATCAAATTGGCCAGGACGGCGGCGAACGCGGCGGTCCCGAGCAGCGCGAGCAGGCCGCTGCCGTGCGGCAGCACCCGGTCGGCGGCGTCGGACAGCCCGTTGTCGACCACGGCCTTCACCACGACGCCGAGGGCGAGCACGAACAGGCAGAACAGCGGCCCGGCCGCCGCGACCAGGCCGCGGACCGTCGCCCGGCGGCGGCGCAGCGCCCGTACGCCCAGGACCAGCGCGCCCGCGAGCGCCGCCCAGGCGGGGTTGAGGCCGCCGAGCGAGGTGACCGCGAAGCCGGCCAGGGTCAGGCCGAGGACGACCAGCGTGAACACCGGTACGGCCGGCGGCTCGCCCTGCTCCGGCGGGTGCTCGCGGACGGCGAGGTCGGCGGCGAAGTAGCGGCGGAAGACGGCGTATTCGATGCCGACGGACAGCAGCCACGGCAGGGTCATCAGGAGCGCGAAGCGGGTGAAGGACACGCCGGCGGCCGTGAAGGCCAGCAGATTGGTGAGGTTGGAGACCGGCAGGAGCAGGGAGGCGGAGTTGGCCAGGTGCGCGGTCGCGTACAGGTGCGGGCGCGCCTTGGCGCCCGCCCGCGCGGCCGTCGCGATGATCACCGGGGTGAGCAGGACGACGGTCGCGTCCAGGCTGAGCACCGCCGTGACCAGCGCGGCCACGACGAACACCCCGGCCAGCAGCCGTTTGGGCTCGCCCCGGCAGGCCCGCGCGACCGCGTCGCCCGCCGCTGTGAACAGACCGTCGTCGGCGCACAGTTCCGCCAGGACGAGCACGGCCGCCAGGAAGCCGACGACCGGCAGCAGTTCCCTGGTCTCGTGCCAGGCGGCGGACGGCGTCACCGCCCCGATGCCGATGAGCAGTCCCGCGGCGGGCACCGCGGCCACCGCCTCGGGCCAGCCGCGCGGGCGCAGAACGGCGAAGCCGAGGACCAGCAGGAGAGCGAGGGCGGAGATCGTCTCCGCGGCGGCGGTGTTCAGGGGGCTCTCCTCGGACGGACCACGGGCTCGCGTACCGCCTGATTCCACCACGTGGGCCGCGCGGCTCCGCCCCGACGCCCGCCCGACGCACTCAAGTGCGTCGTTTCTCACGGCCCCGCCCGTCGGCGGAGCCGTGACGGCGGCCCGGGCGGCTAGCTGGCGTCGGCCAGCGACAGGGTGTGGAGCCGTTCCGGCGGTCCGGGGCGGGCGTAGTACCAGCCCTGGCCGGTGTCGCAGCCGAGGGCGCGCAGATGGTCGGCCTGGGTGCGGGTCTCGACGCCTTCGACGGTGACGGTCAGGTTGAGGGCGTGGGCGAGGGAGACGATGCCGCCGACGATCTTGAGGTCGACGGGGTCGGCGGCGTGGCCGCGCATGCCGCGGGTGAAGGAGCGGTCGAGCTTGAGGACGCTGACGGGGAGCCAGCGCAGGGAGGACAGGTTGGAGTAGCCGGTGCCGAAGTCGTCGAGGGCGATGGAGACGCCGAGGTCGACTATCTGCCGCAGGGGCTTGAGGGTGTCCTCGTCGGCGCCGATCAGAGCGCTCTCTGTGACCTCAAGGCAGAGCGAGGCGGGGTCGAGGCCGGTGTCCTCCAGGACGCGGGAGACCTCCTGGACCAGCTCGGGGTGGTGCAGCTGGATCGGTGAGAGGTTGACGTTCACCCGTGGCGGCGGACCGCCGCCGATGTGCTCGCTCTGCCAGGCGTACGCCTGGCGGGCGGCCCGCTCCAGGACCCAGCGGCCGAGCCCGACGATGTGTCCCGTGCTCTCGGCGAGCGGGATGAACTGGTCGGGCCCGAGTATGCCGTGGGTGGGGTGGCACCAGCGCACCAGCGCTTCGGCGCCGTGCACGGCGCCGTCGTCGAGGCCGACGAGGGGCTGGTACTCGATGAAGAACTCGTCGTGTTCCAGGGCGCTCGGGAGCTGGTTGGTCAGGCCGTGCCGGGTGATGGCGCGGGCGTCGGCGACCGGGTCGGCGACCTCGTACCGGTTGCCGCCCTGTTCCTTGGCGCGGTACATCGTGATGTCGGCGCTGCGCAGGACATCGGCGGCGATCCGGGACTCGACGGGGCCGTGGACGATGCCGATGCTGCCGTGGACGGGCAGTTCGCGGCCGTCGAGCAGGACGGGGGCGGACAGCGCGTCCAGGATGCGTTCGGCGAGCGCGGTGACGGCGGCGAGGCTCGGCGGGTCGGTGTAGAGGGCGACGAATTCGTCGCCGCCGATCCTGGCGACGAGCTGGTCGGGCGAGGTGACGCAGGACTGGAGGCGTTCGGCGACGGCGACGAGGAGCTGGTCGCCCACCGCGTGGCCGAGGCTGTCGTTGACGGCCTTGAACCCGTCGAGGTCGAGGTAGCAGACGCCGATCCGGCTGGTGCCGTTGGCGGGGTCGGCGTCGAGCGCGGCGTCGAGGCGTTCGAAGAACAGGGCGCGGTTGGGCAGTCCGGTGAGCGCGTCGTGGGTCGCCTGGTGGCGCAGTCGGCGCAGCAGTCCGCGCCGTTCCGTGACGTCCTCGACGAGCGCGAGCTGGTACTGCGGGCGGCCGGTGGCGTCGCGCAGCAGGGACGCCCGGACGTTGGCCCACAAGATGGTGCCGTCGACCCGCTGGTAGGCGCGCTCGACGTCGTACGTGTCGCGTTCGCCGCGTACCAGTTCGCCGTTGAGCCGGCGGGTGCCGGTGCCGGTGCCGTCGTCCTTGTGGACCCACTCGGTGACATTGCGGCGCATGGTCAGGGATTCGCTGCCGAACATCCGGGTCATCGCGTCGTTGACCTCGAGGACTTCCCCGTCGAGGTCGGCGATGCCGATGCCGAGGGCGGCGCCCTCGAAGACGGCGCGGAAGCGGGCCTCGCTGGCGGCCAGGGCGCCTTCGGCGTCGCGCTGAGCGTCCAGGGCGGCGCGGATGATGGACTCCTGCTCGCGCAGGGTGCGTTCGCGCAGGGCCCGCGAGAAGCCGACGGCGACCGCGTGCTGGAGGCGTGAGCAGCGGGCCCGGCAGTCGTCGGTGTCGAGGCCGGGGCCCGGCGGGCAGTACAGGACGAGGTAGGCGTCGATGACGCCGAGGATGCTGGGCAGCGCCTCGGGGTCGGTGCAGTGCGCGGCGACCAGGGCGGTGCCGACCTCGGCGGCCGGGCGGGGGTCGAACGGGCGGCCCCTGAGGGTGTCGCTCAGCACACGGGTGAGCGGCACCAGGTGGTCCTCGAACTCGGCGCGGGTCATCGAGGTGACCGTCACCGGGTAGATGGCGCGTGCCCAAATGGCGGCGAATCTGCGCAGATTGTCGCCGGGGCGTGCGCCGGGCGCGTGCGCGCCCTCGTTTCCGGCCGCGGCCGGGAGCGCGGTCACGCTTTCAGCCCCACACCGGCGAGACCGTGGAGTACGGCGGGGTCGTCGTCGTCGCTGAGCGGGGCCTCGGGGCGCCAGTGCGGCAGCGGGACGACGCCGGGCTCGACGAGTTCGAAGCCGTCGAAGAAGCGTTCCACCTCTTCTTTGGTGCGCATGATCAGCGGGGTGGCGGTGCGCTGGTAGACGGCCTGGACGCCGCGCTGTCCGGAGGGGACGGGGCCGAACTGGAGGGTGGCGTGGGTGACGACCAGGACGCTGCCGGGGGCCAGCGCGTCGCGCAGCGCGGCGACGACCTCGTTGGGATGGTCGGCGTCGGACAGGAAGTGCAGGACGGCGACGAGCAGCAGGCCCATGGGGCGGTCGAAGTCCAGCAGCCGCTTGGTCTCGGGGTTGTCCAGGACCGAGCCGGGGTCGCGGAGGTCGGCGGCGGCGATGGTCGCCTTGTCGTTGCCCTCCAGGACGGCGCGGCTGTGGGCGACGGCGACCGGGTCGTTGTCGACGTACACCACGTGGGCGTCGGGGTTGGCCCGCTGCACCACCTCGTGCACATTGCCGAAGGTGGGGATGCCGGAGCCGATGTCGAGGAACTGGTCGATGCCGCGGTCCATCGCGAAGCGCACGGCGCGGTGCATGACCGCCCGGTTGGCCTGGCCGATCTTGGGCGCCCCCGGCATGGCCCGCATGGCCAGCCGCGCCGCCTCCCGGTCCACCTCGAAGTTGTGCGAGCCACCGAGGAAGTAGTCGTAGATCCGGGACACGCTGGGCACCGTCAGGTCGATGCCCTGCGGGGCCCAGGAAGGACGGTCGGTCACGGTTGCTGTCTCCAGGTCATCGGGCTCAACGGGCGCGTCGCACACGGTGGTTCGGCCGACGGGCGCGCACCTGTCTACCCTGTGAGGCTACTGATCACGTGTTCGGAGTGAAACACGCGACCGGAGATCCAGGGTCCGTTTTTGGTCAACAACCACCAGCATGTGCATATGCGAAAACGCGCAGATGCGGACTCGCGCACACACCAGCGCGGGTCCGCTGCCGGTGACGGCCGCGGACCCGCGATAGATTTTCGGACAGCATCAGACCAGTTCAGACCAGTTCGACCGACAGCGGTTCGGCGGCCTGTGCGGTCGCCGCCCCGGAACGTCGGACGGTCGCGGTCGGCGGCCGGTCAGCAGGTGCCCTCGTCCTGCCACACTCCCCACTCACCGGTGGTGCCGGGCTCCTCGTTGGTGGTCCACCACTTGGCCTTCCACTTGTGCCCGTTGTGCGCCACCTCGTTGCCGCCGACGTAGACGGCGGAGGCGGCCCACTGGGCGACCGTGCAGGTGCCGCCGCCGGGCGGGGTGGTCGGCGGTGTGGTCGGCGGCGTCGTGGGCGGGTTGGTGGGAGGCGTGGCGCCCGCGAACTTCACCGAGTACTTGGCGAAGTCCCAGGAGTTCTGCGCCACGCTGCTGCACGTGCCCGAGGTGCTGCCGTTGTTGTCCGGCGGGCTGCACTGGCGGTCGCGGTTGAGCGACCAGAAGGTGAAGCGGCCCATGCCGTGGCTGGTCGCGTAGTCCAGCACGGTCTGGAAGTCGGCCTGGTAGAAGAACTCGCCGGTGTCGCTGCGGCCGTTCATGCCGGAGAAGCCCTCGTGGGCGTACGCGGTGGCGGTGTCCCAGCCGAAGGTGGTCTTCAGCAGGCCGTTGAAGGCGGTGAGCGCGCTGGTCTGCGACGCCGCCCCGTTGAAGCCGCCGTCGAAGGGCATGATCGAGAAGTTGTTGGGGGTGAAGCCCTGCGACTTGGCCTCGTTGAGCATCTGCTGGCCGAACCAGCCGGTGCCCGCCGCGGTGCCCGCCGTGGTCACCGAGATGAACAGGCCGGGGTTGTTCTGCTGGAGGATCTTGGCCGCGCCGATCTCGCGCGCCACGGCCGCGGTGTTCTCGTACTCCGGCTCCTCCAGGTCGAAGTCCATCGCCTTGAGCTGGTACTTGGTGATGACCTGCTGGTACGCGGCGGCCGTGGACGCGGCGTCGGAACACGCCTGGCCGAGCTTGGTGCCGCCGTAGCCGCCGATGGAGACGGACACGTCTCCGCCCTTGGCCCGGATCGCGGAGATCACGTTCGCCACCGCGGTGTCGGAGGACACCGCACTGGTCCCGTCCCATGTGGGGCTGCACCCACCGCCGTTGGGGGCAAGGATGAAGGCGAGCTGGAACGCCTTCAGGCCGGTCGCGTCCATGATGGCGGTCGCGCTCGGCGGGTTGTTGTCGTTGGGCATCAGATACGGGGCGGCGGCGTACCAGTTGTTGGTCAGGGCGTTCGTCGAGACCGTGGCTCCGCTGGCCTGACTTGGGCCGAGAGCGGCAACGGTACCGAGCCCGGCCACGGCCAGGGCGACGGCGGCCACGCCCGAGCCGATTGCTTTGAGACGGTTCACGTCTAGCCTCCTGTGGGGGAACGTGGCAGACAGAATCCTGCGGTGACGCGAACCCGTCAATAGTTGGTCCAGACCTTTGGACTAAACCACGAATTGGTCTCTACCACTTCGAGTCCAATTCCCCACGTGCGACGGCCTGTCCACCCCCGCACGCACCCCGCACGCACCCGGCCCCGCCCCTCGCGTACGAGGAGCGGGGCCGGGCCGGAAACGGCCGGTCGGCCGGTCGGTCGGTCGGTCGGACAGACGACCGGAGACGACCGGACGGACGGATGTCAGACGATGCCGACCGCCGCCAGCGCGCGGCGCTGGCCGGGGCTCGGCTGCGCCGGGAAGTAGACGTAGGCGACACCGCCGGTGCCGCCGCTGACGCCGCCGGTGGCGTTGATCCGCTTGGTCCTCAGCCAGATGGTCTCGAACTGGGCGCGCTTGTAGATGTTGCGCACCGCGTCGTCACTGGAACTGGCCGGGTCGTTGGCGACGACGTCGCCGTCCGCGGTGAAGCCCGCGATGCACATCAGGTGGCCCGAGGTGCCGTATCCCGCGCCGTCCAGTTCGGTGGCGAGGAAGGACTGCGAGGTGATGACGGGGATACCGGCCTTGATCAGCCGCTCGATGTCGTCGAGCGAGCGCAGCCGGGTGATGACGCCCTGGAGGTCCTTGTACGTGGCCGCGTAGGCCGCGTTGAAGGGCCAGTTGCCGCAGCCCTCGTACTGGTAGTCGTACGTGTAGCGCGCGCCCTGGTCGACCTGGGGGTCGGCGTAGGCGGGGTTCACCCAGGCCAGGTCGGCGGCCGTGGGGCCGCGGCCCCAGTACTCGATGACCATCGTCGAGGAGGTCGGGCTGCACCAGGCCTCGCCGCCGTTGTCGTACTCCGGGTACTCGCCCTTGTGGATGTTCTGCGAGTAGCGCGGCACCGGGAGTTCGACGCCCTTGGCCACGCCCGGCACCGACGCCGGGACGGTGAAGCGGTCCGGGATGTTGGACGCCATCGCGCCGAGCCGCCACACGGTGGGCGTGGCGCGGCTGCCGGGCTTGCGGAAGAGCGTCAGCCGCAGCCGGTACGAGGCCAGCAGTGGCCCGGCGGTGGTGTCGTCGATGGAGAAGGTGTCGGTCCAGATGCTGCTCTTGCCGTCGGTCTGGTCGTCCACCGAGGTGCGGCGGATGTCCTCGGGGCCGTCGCCCGCGGTCCACCGGCCCATGACGTACGCCGGGGTCGCGGTGCCGTCGGTGTAGGTGCCGAGCAGTTCGATCTGGATCCAGGTGCCCGCGGGGGTGTGTGCGTTCCAGGACGCGATCAGCTCGCTCGCGGGGTGCGGCACCCGGCGGACCGGCGAGGTCCAGGTGGCCGACTCCCACGTCGCGGTGGTGCCGGTGTGCGGGTCGGTGTAGTCGAGCGTGCCGGTGGCGCGGCCGATGACCACGCCGGGCCGGCGGCCCGGCAGCGGCAGCGTGCCGCGGTGGGTGCCGAACAGCCAGTCGGGCAGCGAGGTCCAGCCGTGGTAGTCGACGGGGGCGGCGTCGGGCGTGCCGCCGCCTGCCTGGTGTCGCGCGGCGTCGGGAACGGCCGCGCCGGAGGCGGTGGCCGGGGCGGCGGAGGCGGACTGCGCGGACGCGGTCGCGGTGGCCGCGGCCGCCGCGAGCGCGGCGGTCAGTACGGCACGCCGGGGCGCGGGTCTGGTCATGGCGGTGTTCCCCTCGATGTGATCGGGAATTCCTGCCCGCTCCTACGAGTGCATGACAGGTGGCCCCAACTATCGTCGTTCACCGGCCGTTTCCACCAGGGTTTCCGGCCGCGCGCCGGGAACAATATTGGACTGGACCACTGGCGCTCAACAGGGAAGAACCACCAGGTCACGCCCTGTCAGATTGAGCCGCTCGCCACCGCTTTCCGTACAGACGGCAATATCCTCGATGCGGGCGCCGAAGGTGTCGGGAAGATAGATGCCCGGTTCCACGGAGAACGCCATTCCCGGCTCTAGGGGGCGTTTGCTGCCCGCCACGATGTACGGCTCCTCGTGGGTGTCCAGGCCGATGCCGTGTCCGGTGCGGTGGATGAAGTGCTCGCCGTAGCCCGCGTCGGTGATGATGTCCCGGCCGACGGCGTCCAGTTCCTCCGCGGTGACACCGGGCCGTACCGCCGCGGTCTGCGCGGTCTGGGCGCGCAGCAGCACGTCGTACAGCTCACGGAAGGCGGCGGGCGGCTCTCCCACGGCGTAGGTGCGGGTGGAGTCCGAGCAGTAGCCCTCCGCGGTCGTGCCGCCGATGTCGATCACCACCGGGTCGCCCGCCCTGATCACCCGGTCGGACACCTCGTGGTGCGGGCTCGCGCCGTTCGGCCCCGAGCCGACGATCACGAAGTCGACCCGCTCGTGGCCCGCCTCGATGATGGCGTCCGCGATGTCCTTGGCGACCTCGCGCTCGGTGCGGCCGGGCACCAGCCACTCGCCGATCCTGCGGTGCACCCGGTCGATCGCCGCGCCCGCGCGGCGCAGCGCCGCGATCTCCGCCGGGGTCTTGCGCATCCGCAGCTCCGCCAGCACGTCACCGGCGAGGACGGCCTCGGCGTCCGGGAGCGCGGCCCGGAAGGCGAGCAGCTTCTCCGCCCACATGTGGTTGTCGACGGCGAAGCGGGCCACCGCGGCGGGCAGCCGCCGGGCGATGAGCGCGTACGCGTCGTCGGTCTCGTCGAAGCCGACGATCTCGATGCCGAGCCCGCCGGCGGGCGACGCCTGCGCGGCGGGCTTCTCCAGCCGCGGCACCACCAGGAAGGGCTCGCCCTCCACCGGCACCACCAGGCACGTCAGCCGCTCCAGCGGCAGCGCCTGATACCCGGTGAGGTAGCGCAGGTCCGCGCCGGGCGCCACCAGCAGGGCCTGGACGCCCGCCGTTTCGGCCTCGGCACGCGCCCTCGCCAGGCGCTCGGAGGTGTACAGCACGGATGCGGCTGCGCCGCCGCTCTCGGAGTGGGTCACCTTCGCACCGTACCGGGGCGCCCCCGGCGGCGCGTGCAGCGGTGGCGGGTCAGCGGCCCCGAGCCCCCGGACACGCGACGGCGCGCGGGCCGCCGGGCGGGGCCCGCCGTAAGGTCGGGGGGTGAACGGACTGACGGTACGGGAGCTGGGGCGGCTGCTCGACGGGGCGGAGCCGTCCTGCGGGCGGACGCGGCTGATCGCCGTGGACGGGCACGCGGGCTCGGGCAAGAGCACGCTGGCCGGGCGGCTGGCGGCGGAGCTGGGCTGCGCGCCCGTCGTCCATCTGGACGACCTGGCCACGCACGAGGAGCCGTTCGAGTGGACCGGCCGCCTGGTCGAACAGGTGCTGACGCCACTGAGCGAGGGAAGGGCCGCCCGGCACCAGGTGTACGACTGGACGGCGCGCCGTTTCGCGGGCGAGCGGGAGATCCCGGCCGCGCCGGTCGTGCTGCTGGACGGCGTCGGCAGCGGGCGGCAAGCGCTGCGCCCGTATCTGGCGTTGCTGCTGTGGCTGGAGGTGCCCCCGGCGACCGCGCGGCAGCGCGGACTGCTGCGCGACGGACCGGAACTGGCGCATTTTTGGACCGGCTGGACTCGCGCGGAGGACGCGCATTTCGCCACCGATCCGTCCCGCCCCTTCGCCGACCTTCTGGTGCGCCAGACCGACGACGCCGACGGCTGCCGGGCCGTCCCGAACCCCGCCCGCGATCACCGGGAGTGACGGCTCGGCGGCAGCCCGCCGCCACTCCCCCGCCGCCGGGCACACGTCCGTCAACACCGCTTGACCGGCCGGGTATCCAGCACTTACGTTTTCAACAAGCGGCCGGAGACGGCCGTTGACAAGACGCGGAGCCCCCGGTTGTTCCCCCGTGACCGGGGGCTCTGCCCTGTCTCCGGGCCGGAATCGGCCCGTCGAGAGCCGGTTTTTCTCACTCACGGTCACCGCCCGACGGCCGTACGTCGGGGCCGAGTTCCCCGCGCTCGCGCGGATTCCCGCTGTCCCGCAGGTCACGGCACCCTACGGCCCGCGGGACATCGCGGGTACGATGCGAAAAGGGCGGACCGGCAGCCGGGGGTGGACTGTCGCCTGTCCCAACTCCCGCCCGGTGCGCACGGGTTGGGACAGCGGGCGACAGTGCGGCGCGGGGGAACGATTGGTGGGGACTTGATGGACTTCGGCACCGAGCGTCCGGGCGCCCCGGCCGATCTCGCCTGGCTGCGCGGCGTCGACGCGTACACGATGGGCGCCTACGTCCAGGCCGAGGAGGAGTTCAGGACCGCGGTCCGGATCGACCCCGGCATGGCGGACGCCTGGCTCGGGCTGCACGCGCTGCGCGCCGACACCGCCACCGCGCTGCTCCAGATGTACCGGCACCGCGACCGCTTCGGCGAGCAGCGAGCCGCCCACCGCAGGACCCTCAACTCCTGGTACTGGCTGGGCTGGTGGGTGCAGCCGGTGCTGGAGACCAGCCGCGACCTGCTGCTGGCGCACGCCTCGCACTGGCTGGACGGCCGCCATGTCGCCGAGCTGGACCGGGCCCTGGCGGACTGCCCGCCGGTCGACACCGACCCGCAGGTCCGCTTCCTGCACGCCTGCCGCGCCTATCTCGTCAAGGACTGGGAGCGGCTGGTCCGGCACACCGAGCCGCTGCTGGGCGATCCCGTACTCGGCATCGAGGCCGGGCTGTTCGGCGGCATGGCCAGGGTCAGGCTGGAGATGTGCGGCCAGGCCGAGCCGCTGCTGGCCGCCGCCTTGATGCGCTGCCGCAGCGAGCAGCCGCAGCGCAAGGAGTTGCGCTACTGGCTGGCCCGCGCGTACGAGGGCACCGGGCGTACGGCGGCGGCCGTGCCGCTCTACCGGGCGGTGCACCGCGTCGACCCCGCCTTCATGGACACCTCCGCCCGGCTGGCCGCGATCCACGAGACCGACGACGGCCTCGACGAGGGCGTGGGGCTGGCGGCCGTATCGCTGGCCGGGACCGGGCAGGCGATGCCGGAGGGCGGCGCCGACATGGAGTCCGCGCTGCTGGCCGACCCCGGCGAGGGCCGCGGTCCGGGACCGGAGCCCGACGAGTCGCTGCTGTCCGCGGGCCCGCTGGACGACGACGTACGCGACCGGTCCGCCGCCCCGCTCGGCGGGTCGCTGCCGGTGCAGG
Source organism: Streptomyces sp. NPDC008079 (assembly GCF_042957385.1). Taxonomy (NCBI): domain Bacteria; kingdom Bacillati; phylum Actinomycetota; class Actinomycetes; order Kitasatosporales; family Streptomycetaceae; genus Streptomyces; species Streptomyces sp. NPDC008079. Next base: position 26,605 of record NZ_JBIBIC010000020.1, on the reverse strand, counting down.
TCCCGATGGGCGGCTCCGACCCGGTGCTGCTCACCCAGGCGCTGGCGGAGCTGGACAGGATGGTCGGTCTGGAGCCGGTCAAGCGCCAGGTCAAGGCGCTGTCCGCGCAGTTGCGGATGGCCCGGCTGCGGGCCGGGCAGGGCCTGCCGGTGCAGCCGCCGAAACGGCACTTCGTCTTCTCCGGGCCCTCCGGCACCGGCAAGACCACCGTCGCCCGCATCCTCGGCCGGGTCTTCTACGCGCTCGGACTGCTCGGCGGCGACCACCTGGTGGAGGCCCAACGCTCCGATCTGGTCGGCGAATTCCTCGGCCAGACCGCGGTGAAGGCCAATGAGCTGATCGACTCCGCGCTCGGCGGCGTGCTCTTCGTGGACGAGGCGTACGCGCTGTCCAACTCCGGCTACAGCAAGGGCGACGCGTACGGCGACGAGGCGCTTCAGGTGCTGCTCAAGCGCGCCGAGGACAACCGCGACCGGCTCGTGGTCATCCTCGCGGGTTACCCCGAGGGGATGGACCGGCTGCTGGCCGCCAACCCCGGACTCAGCTCCCGCTTCACCACCCGCGTCGACTTCCCCAGCTACCGGCCGCTGGAACTCACCCGGATCGGTGAAGTCCTCGCCGCGGAGAACGGCGACCGCTGGGACGAGGAGGCGCTGGAGGAGCTGAAGGCCATCGCGGGCCACGTGGTGGACCAGGGCTGGATCGACGAGTTGGGCAACGGACGGCTGCTGCGCACCCTGTACGAGAAGAGCTGCGCCTACCGGGACCTGCGGCTGTCCGAGTACCCGGCCTCACCGAGCCGCGACGAATTGTCCACCCTGCGCCTGCCCGACCTCATGCAGGCGTACGGCGAAGTCCTCTCCGGGCGCGGGCCCGGAGCGACCCCGACCGACCCGGTCGAGTAGCGCCGGGCCGCGGGGACGAGATCCGGAAGGGGCGTGCGGACCGCGTGTTCAGCGGTTCCGCACGCCCCTTCCGGGCACTGCCTACCGGACCAGTTCGCCGGAATCCTCCGCGGCGTGCGGGACGGGCACCTCCCGGGCGGGGGAAGGCGCGCGGTGGGCGGGGTCCTTCACCTCGCCGACGAGCATTTCGAGGACGTCCTCCAGCGCGACCAGGCCGAGGACCCGCCCCGAGGCGTCGGCGACGGCGGCCAGGTGCGAGGCGGCGCGCCGCATCGCGGTGAGCGCGTCGTCCAGCGGCAGGTCGGCCCGCAGGGTGGTGATCGGCCGCCAGAGCCGCTGCGGCACGGGCCGGTCGAGGTCGTCCACGTCGAGGACGTCCTTGACGTGGAGGTAGCCGAGGAAGTCCGCGCCCGCGCCCGCGATCGGGAACCGCGAGTACCCGGTGCGCACCGTCAACTCCTCGACCTGCCGCGGGGTGGCGGCCGGGTCGAGGGTGATCAACTCCGCCGGGGTGAGCAGCACTTCGGTGACCGGGCGGGTGCCCAGCTCCAGCGCGTCCTCCAGGCGTTCCTGCTCGTCGATGTCGAGCAGCCCGGCCTGCCGGGCGTCCTCGACCAGCACGGTCAGCTGCGCGCTGGTGAACACGGAGTCGACCTCGTCCTTGGGCTCCACGCCGAAGGCCCGCAGGATCAGCCGGGAGCAGGTGCCGAGCACCGAGATCACCGGGCGGAACACCCTGGCGAAGCCGACCAGACCCGGGCTCAGCCACAGCGCGGTCTTCTCCGGCGCGGCCATCGCCAGGTTCTTCGGCACCATCTCGCCGATCACCAGGTGCAGGAAGACCACGACGGCCAGCGCCAGGACGTATCCGATCGGGTGCACGAAGTCCTCGGGGACGCGCACCGCCTCGAAGATCGGTTCCAGCAGGTGCGCGACGGTCGGTTCCGCGACCGCGCCGAGGGTCAACGAGCAGACGGTGATGCCGAACTGGGCGGCGGCCATCATCTGCGGGAGGTGTTCGAGGCCGTACAGCACGGTACGGGCCCTGCGCTGTTCGGCGGCGAGCGGTTCGATCTGGCTGCGGCGGACCGAGACCAGGGCGAATTCCGCGCCGACGAAGAAGCCGTTGCCGAGCACCAGCAGGACGGCGAACAGGAGTTGGAGAGCGCTCATCACGAGGTCGCCTCCCCCGCCACGCGATCCGTACGCACGATCCGTACGCGTTCGGCCCGGTGGTGGGTGACCTCGCGGACCAGCAGCCGCCAGCCGGGCAGTTCGGCCTCGTCGCCCGGTTCGGGGATCCGGGTGAGCAGGTCGGCGACGAGGCCGGCGACCGTCTCGTAGGGTCCCTCGGGGGCGAGCAGGCCGATTCTGGCCAGGGTGTCGATCCGGCAGCTTCCGTCGGCGTCCCAGGCGGGACCGTCGGCCTCGGCGGCCGGGACCTGCGCCAGTTCGGGCAGGTCGGCGGCGTCGTGCTCGTCGCGCACCTCGCCGACCAGTTCCTCGACGATGTCCTCCAGCGTGACGACCCCGGCGGTGCCGCCGTACTCGTCGACGACCACGGCGATCGGCTGCTGGCTGCGCAGCAGCTCCAGGAGCTGCTGGCCCGGCAGGGTCTCCGGGACGAGCAGCGGGGCGACCGCGATGGTCCCCGCGGAGACGCGGTCGCGGCGCTCGGCGGGGACGGCGAGGGCGTCCTTGAGGTGGACCATGCCGATGATGTCGTCCAGCCGCTCCCGGTAGACCGGGAAGCGGGACAGGCCGGTGGCCCTGGTCAGATTGAGCACGTCGGCGGCGGTGGCGGTGTCCTCCAGCGCGCTGACCCGGACGCGGGGCGTCATCACGTTCTCCGCGATGAGGTCGCCGAGCGACAGGGTGCGCACGAAGAGGTCGGCGGTGTCCTGCTCCAGCGTCCCGGCGAGCGCCGAGTGCCGGGCCAGGGAGACCAGTTCCGTGGGGGTGCGGGCGGACGCCAGCTCGTCGGCGGGCTCGACGCCGACCAGCCGCACCAGCCGGTTGGCGGCGGTGTTCAGCACCTCGATGACGGGCCGGAAGACCCGCGAGAAGGCGCGCTGCGGTCCGGCCACCACACGGGCGACAGCCAGCGGGCGGGAGACCGCCCAGTTCTTGGGGACGAGTTCGCCGATCACCATCTGGACGGCGGAGGCGACCATCATGCCGACGACGACGGCGACCCCGGGGGCGGCGCCGTCCGGGACGCCGGCCGAGGTCAGCGGGCCGGTCAGCAGGTCGGCGAGTGCGGGTTCCGCCAGCATGCCGACGACCAGCGAGGTGATGGTGATGCCGAGCTGGGTGCCGGAGAGCTGGAAGGAGAGTTTGCGCAGGGCGGCCACGACACTGCGGGCCCGGCGGTCACCGGCCGCGGCGGCGCGTTCGGCCGCGGGGCGCTCCACGGTCACCAGGCCGAATTCGGCGGCGACGAAGAAGCCGTTGGCAAGGATCAGGACGAGGGCTGCCGCGAGCAGCAGCAGTGAGGTGCTCATGAGGCCGCCGCTCCGGATTCCCGGGAGGGAGGGGCGGCGCAGGTACTACCGGACGGTTCGTCCATCGGGGTGTGAGTGTCACTCCTTGGTTGGTCGGGGCCCCGCGGGCGGTGCTCCAGGGGTGCGGGGCAAGCGCGGTGGGCGCCGTTCGTCCCCCAGAGTAGCCATTGGTGCCGCGCCCGCGAAGGACGGCGGGGGCCGGGTTCACGGACGGGTTCGCGGACGGGTTCGCGGACGGGTTCGCGGAAAGGTCACGGACGGATCGCGGCCCGGTCCGTGGACGGAGCGCCCGCGGACGCGTGGGGCGGCGCGCACCGCCGCGCGCTCAGTGGCCGGCGGACGTCGTGCCCTGCGCCTCGCCCAGCGTCTCCACCAGCGAGCGCAGCAGCCTGGCGTCGTGCAGCGCCTGCTCCTTGGCGATACCGGGCTGGATGCCCATCACGGGCAGCGTCGTGCCGTCGGCGAGGTCGAGATGGACCCAGGCGTCGCCCGGCCGCAGATTGACCCGCACCACCTCGGCCCACGCCAGCCGCCGCTTCACCGTGAGATTCACCACGGTCACGCCGTCGGCCGTCACGGTCACCTTGGGGCGGCTGAGCAGCGCGAGCACCGCGGCGATCAGCACGCCCATCATGATCACGGTGATCCGGTCGCCGGTGCTCCAGGGCCCGGCGCCGTCGTGCGGCATCATCAGCGCGACGACGGTGAGCGCCACCACCAGCGCGGCGCCCAGGGACAGCAGCACCACGCGGGTGACGACGGGGCGGAAGGTACGCGGCAGCCCGTCGAGCGCCGCCCGCGTACGGTCCTCGGCGCCGGTCACAGCCGCGCGGCGTGGATGCCGGTGGTCAGAATCGCGCGGGCGCCCAGGTCGTACAGCTCGTCCATGATCCGCTGGGCGTCGCTGGTCGGGACCATGGCGCGGACCGCGACCCAGCCCTCGTGGTGCAGCGGGGAGACGGTCGGCGACTCCAGGCCCGGGGTGAGGGCGACGGCCTTCTCGACCTGCTCGACGCGGATGTCGTAGTCCATCATCACGTAGCGCCTGGCGACCAGGACGCCCTGGAGGCGGCGCAGGAACTGCCGGACCTTGGGCTCGTCCGGGTCGGCCCCGGTGCGCCGGATCACCACGGCCTCGGACTCCATGATGGGTTCGCCGAAGGCTTCGAGTCCGGCGTTCCGCAGCGAGGTGCCGGTCTCCACCACGTCGGCGATGGCGTGCGCGACACCGAGCTGGATGGCGGTCTCGACGGCGCCGTCGAGGTGGACGACGGACGCCTCGATGCCGTTGTCCGCGAGGTGCTTCTCGACGACGACCTCGTACGAGGTCGCCACCGTCTTGCCGTTGAGGTCCTGGACGGTGTCGGCGGTGCCGGGCTCGGCGGCGTAGCGGAAGGTGGAGCGGGCGAAGCCGAGCTGGAGGATCTCCTCGGCGACCGCGCCGGAGTCCAGCAGCAGGTCCCGGCCGGTGATGCCGATGTCGAGGCGGCCGGTGCTGACGTAGATCGCGATGTCGCGCGGGCGCAGGTAGAAGAACTCCACCTCGTTGTCCCGGTCGACCAGCACGAGCTCCTTGGACTCCTTGCGCTGCCGGTAACCGGCCTCATGGAGCATGGCCGCCGCGGGTCCGGACAATGAGCCCTTGTTGGGGACGGCGATGCGCAGCATGAGGACGGTTTCCTTCTCTGAAGAGAGTCTCGGCTCGTGGGCAGGGCTGTGGAGAGGTACGGGTGGCAGGGGTGGTGGCCGGCTGTCTCTGAGCGCGTACGGGTCGCGTACGCGCTCAGAGATGGGCGTAGACGTCGTCGAGGGAGATACCCCGGGCGACCATCATCACCTGAACGTGGTACAGCAGTTGGGAGATTTCCTCGGCGGTGGCGTCGGCGCCCTCGTACTCGGCGGCCATCCACACCTCGGCGGCCTCTTCGACCACCTTCTTGCCGATCGCGTGCACGCCCTTGCCCACCAGCTCGGCGGTGCGGGACGTGCTGGGGTCGCCGGTGGCGGCCTTGTGCCGCAACTCGGTGAAGAGCTGCTCGAATGTCTTGTTGGCCATGGTGGGCCCTAGCCTACGGGGAACCGCCGCCTGCTCAGCGCCAGGGTTCGGAGACCGAGCGCAGGATGGTGGCCGTGGCGACAGCCGCGGTGACCGCTTCGTGCCCCTTGTCCTCATTCGAGCCCGGCAGTCCGGCGCGGTCGAGCGCCTGCTCCTCGGTGTCGCAGGTGAGGACACCGAAGCCGACGGGCACACCGCTGTCCACGGCGACCTGGGTCAGCCCGGCGGTGACGCCGTGGGAGACGTACTCGAAGTGCGGGGTGCCGCCGCGGATGATGACGCCGAGCGCCACGATCGCGTCGTAGCCGCGGCCGGCCAGCACCTTGGCGACCACGGGCAGTTCGAAGCTGCCGGGCACGCGCAGCAGCGTCGGCTCGTCGATGCCGAGGTCGTGCAGGGCGCGCATCGCCCCGTCGACCAGGCCGTCCATCACCTGGGTGTGCCACTGCGCCGCGATCACGGCCACACGCAGGTCGCCGCAGTTCTTCACGGTCAGCTCGGGGGCGCCCTTACCGCTCACTTCTCTCCTCGGTGCTCGATGTGCTGTCGTGCCGGTTGTATCAAGCTGATCGCCCGTATCAAGGCCATCAGGTGTCTCATGGCAATCGTCCGTATCAGGACGCGGTCAGGATGTGGTCAGGACATGCTCAGGACGTGCTCGGAACGTCGTCGGGACGCGTTCGGGACGCGCTTCGGACGCGCGGTCCCGCCGGCCCGGCCGGGCTACTGGTTGGCGCAGGTGGTGCTCTGGCCCGCGTCGAGCCACGGCAGGTCGTGACCCATCCGGTCCCGCTTGGTCCGCAGATAGCGCAGATTGTGCTCCCCGGCGGCGACCGGCATGGGTTCCCTGCCGAGGACGTCGAGGCCGTGCCGGACCAACGCGCCGGTCTTGGCGGGGTTGTTGGTCATCAGCCGCAGCGAGCCGACCCCGAGGTCGGTGAGGATCTGCGCGGCGGCGCCGTAGTCGCGGGCGTCGGCGGGCAGGCCGAGTTCGAGGTTGGCGTCCAGGGTGTCCCGGCCGCGCTCCTGGAGTTCGTACGCGCGCAGCTTGGACATCAGGCCGATGCCCCGGCCCTCGTGGCCGCGCAGGTACAGCACCACGCCCCGGCCCTCCTCGGCGACCTTGTGCAGCGCGGTCTGGAGCTGCGGGCCGCAGTCGCAGCGCTGCGAGCCGAAGACGTCACCGGTCAGGCACTCGGAGTGCACCCGGACCAGGACGTCGGTGCCGTCGCCGATGTCGCCCGCGACCAGCGCGATGTGCTCGACGCCGTCGGTGGTGGAGCGGTAGCCGAAGGCACGGAAGTCGCCGAAGGCGGTGGGCAGCGTCGTCTCGGCCTCGCGGCGGACGGTGGGCTCCGACGAGCGGCGGTACGCGATCAGGTCCTCGATGGAGATGATCGACAGGCCGTGCTTGCGGGCGAAGGGCACCAGTTCGGGCAGCCGGGCCATCGTGCCGTCCTCGCGGGCGATCTCCACGATGGCGGCGGCCGGGTGCAGTCCGGCGAGCCGGGCCAGGTCCACGCCCGCCTCGGTGTGGCCGTTGCGGACCAGGACGCCGCCGGGCCTGGCGCGCAGCGGGAAGACGTGTCCCGGCCGGACGAAGTCGGTGGCCCGCGAGGCGGGGTCGGCCAGCAGCCGTATCGTGGCGGCCCGGTCGGCGGCCGAGATGCCGGTGGTGACGCCGTGCTCGGCGCTCGCGTCGACCGTGACGGTGAAGGCGGTGCGCATCGACTCGGTGTTGGCGTCGACCATCTGCGGCAGGTCGAGCCGGTCGAGGTCGGGGGCCTCCAGCGGTACGCAGATCAGCCCGCGGCACTCGGTCATCATGAAGGCGACGATCTCGGGCGTGACCTTCTGCGCGGCCACGACGAGGTCGCCCTCGTTCTCCCGGTCCTCGTCGTCCACCACCACGACCGGGCGGCCCGCGGCGATGTCGGCGATGGCCTGTTCGACCGGGTCGAGCACCAGGTCACCGTCCTCGTACCAGTCGTTGTGCAGTGCGGTCACGGCGTTCATGCCGTCACTCCCTCCGGAACGGTGTTCTGCGAGGTGGAGTCGGAAGCGGCTGCGTCGGAAGCGGTGGTGGCCGCGGCGGCCCTGGTCTGCTGCCACCAGGCGTACATCCCGACGATCACCAGGAAGAAGTAGATGATGTAGACCAGACCCGAGAACGGCAGGCCGCTGTGGAAGTTGAGCGGTACGCCGACGGCGTCGACCGCGAGCCAGGCGAACCAGAACTCGACCCAGCCGCGGGCCTGGGCGACCATCGCCGCCAGCGTCCCGACGAAGATGTACGCGTCGGGCCACGGGTTCCAGGACAGCGACGGGTAGGCGAGGAAGAGCGAGGCGACGGCCACGGTGCCGAGCCCGGTGGCGACGACGAGCACCGCGCGCTCGCGCCAGGTGGCGAAGCGGACCGCGAGCCGTCCGCTGCCGTCCCGGCCGCGCCGCCACTGGTACCAGCCCCACACGGCGACGGTGATCACCACGAACTGCTTGCCGACGCCGCCGCCGAGGTGCGCGGCCCAGAAGGCGGCCACCAGCACGGCACCGGAGAGCAGTTGGACCGGCCAGGTGAGCATCGCGCGCCGCCAGCCCAGCGCCAGCGCGCCGAGACCGAGCAGATTGCCGATCATGTCCGACCACATCACGTGCTGGTCGAAGGCGGTGAACGCCTCGCTGTTCAGCCAGTGCAGGGCGCTCACTTCACGGCCTCCGGTTCCGGATCCTGCCCGGTGACGGCCGCGCGCTCGCCCAGCATCCGCTCGACGTACTTGGCGATGACGTCCACTTCGAGGTTGACCGGGTCGCCGGGCTGCTTGAGGCCGAGCGTGGTCAGCGCGAGGGTGGTCGGGATGAGGCTGACGGTGAAGAAGTCGGCGCCCGCCTCCACCACGGTCAGGCTGATGCCGTCGACGGTGATGGAGCCCTTCTCGACCACATAGCGGGACAGGTCGTCGGGGAGCGAGATCTTGACGATCTCCCAGTGCTCGGCGGGCTTGCGCTCGACGACCTCGCCGGTGCCGTCCACATGGCCCTGGACGAGGTGGCCGCCGAGCCGCCCGCCCAGTGCCATCGGACGCTCCAGGTTGACCCGCGAGCCGGGGCCGAGCGCGCCGAGGCTGGAGCGGTTCAGCGTCTCGGCCATCACGTCGGCGGTGAAGTCGTCCTCGCCGAAGTCGACCACGGTCAGGCAGACGCCGTTGACGGCGATGGAGTCGCCGTGTTTGGCGCCTTCGGTCACGACGGGTCCGCGGACCCGGAAGCGGCTGGCGTCGCCCAGGTCCTCGACGCCGGTGATCTCACCCAGTTCTTCGACGATTCCGGTGAACACTTCAGCGCTCCTGAGGAGAGTGGGAGGAGTGGGACACGGCCGGTACGGCCGTGACGCGCACATCGGGCCCGAGGCGGGCGACATCGGTCACGTCGAGCCGCAACGTCTGCGCGATGGTGGTGATTCCTGCGTCGCCGAGCGCGTTGGGCCCGGCGCCGAGCAGCGCGGGGGCCAGGTACGCGGTGACCGCGTCGACGGCTCCGGCGGCGACGAACGCCCCGGCCAGCGTGGGCCCGCCCTCCAGCAGTACCGAGCGCACCCCGCGCGTGTGCAGTGCGGCCAGGAGCGCGGCCACGTCGACGCCGCCGCCCTCCGTACCGTCCTCGGTCCTGGCGTAGGGCAGGCGTACGGTGTCGACGCCCGGCAGGTGGGAGGTGTCGGCGTCCTCGCCGACGGCGATGAGCGTCGGCGCCACGTCGTCCAGCACGCGGGCGTCGGCGGTGGTACGGGCCCGGGTGTCGACCACGACGCGCAGCGGCTGGGTCACCCCGTCGATACCGCGTACAGCCAGATGGGGGTCGTCGGCCCGCAGGGTGCCGGAGCCGACCACGACGGCGTCGGACTCCGCGCGCAGCCGGTGCACGTCGGCGCGGGACTCGGCGGAGCTGATCCAGCGGCTCGAACCGTCGGCCGCGGCGATCCGGCCGTCGAGGGTGGCGGCGTACTTCCAGCACACGTACGGGCGGCCGAGGCGGACCGAGGTGAGCCAGGCGACGTTGACCGCCTCCGCCTCGTCCCGCAGGAGTCCGCTCTCGACCTCGACGCCCGCCGCGCGCAGGGTGGCGGCGCCGCCGGAGGCCGACGGGTTGGGGTCGGCGACCGCGTAGACCACGCGGACGATCCCGGCCTCGATGAGCGCCTGGGCGCAGGGGCCGGTACGGCCGGTGTGGTTACAGGGTTCGAGCGTGACCAGGGCGGTGCCGCCCCTGGCCCGCTCACCGGCCGCGAACAGCGCGTGCACTTCCGCGTGCGGGCCGCCGGCCCGCTGGTGCCAGCCCTCGCCGACCCGGGCGCCCTCGGCGTCGAGGATCACGCAGCCGACGACCGGGTTGGGGGCGGTGTCTCCGAGCGCGCGGGCCGACAGCGCGACAGCGCGTCGCATCGCGTCGGTTTCCGTGGCGGTGGCCACCGGGTCCTCCTGCCTCTTCGGGCACGGACTCCGGGGCGTTGGGATGCTGAGCGGGGAAACCGAACCATCGCGTACGCCGGTGACGGCCGCGGACCGCTCGCGCTGTGCGCGCGGGGCCGCTGACGGCGGCGTACCCGAGTGAACGCCCGCCGCGCACTGCCTCCCATCCGGACTTTCACCGTCGGTCCAGGAATTTCACCTGGTCAACCGGCCGCTGGCTGCGGACGGGTCGCGGACTGTAACCGCCGGTTCGGAATTACACCGACCCCGGAGTGCGCAAACGTCACTGGTACGGCACCAGTGTGCCACGCACACCCCCGCGGCCTCCAGGGCGTCCGTGTGCCCTGCCTCACACCGCGGGGGCGAACAGCTCCTCCTGGGCCGCGTCGGTGGCGGTGACCACGGCCCCGCGCAGGACGGCGCCGCCGTGCACGGCGCTGGCCCGTACGACGGTCGGCAGCGGCGAGATGCGTCCGAGGCACTCGGCGACGCGTTCGGCCAGGGCGGCCCCTCCGGCCTGGGCGACCTCACCGGCGAGGACGACCCGTCCGGGGTCGAGCACGGCGCAGATGGCGGCGGCCCCGACGGCGATCCGCGTGGACAGCTCGGCGAGGAAGCCTTCGGTGGCGGCGCCTCCGGCGAGCGCGGCGGTGACGGCCGCCGCGGCCCCCTCGGCCTCGTCGGCGCCGCCGACGGGGATTCCGTGCTCGCGGGCGAGCGCGCAGACGGCGCGGCTGCCGACCAGCCCGTGGTAACCGTTGTCACAGTCGGTGGCGGTCGGCAGTTCGGGGGTGCCGAGCAGCGGGAGGAAGCCGACCTCGCCGGCTCCGCCCGACGCGCCGCGGCGCAGTTTGCCGTCGAGGACGACGGCGGCGCCGACTCCCCCGCCGATCCAGAGCAGGACGAAGGTGTCGTCGTTCCGCGCGGCGCCCACGCGCTGTTCCGCGACGGCGGCGAGGTTGACCTCGTTCTCCAGCAGCACGGGCACGCCGAGCCGGGAGCGGATCTCGTCGACCAGGTCCGCGTGCCAGGAGCGCAGCGCGTTGGCGGCGCGCAGCCGCCCGGTCTCCGGGTCGACGAGGCCGGGCGCGCCGCAGGCGACGGTGTGGAGTTCGGTGGCGCCCGCGGTGCGGATGGCGCGGCGCAGCAGGGCCACGCCCTCGGCCACGGTCCCGGCCGGGTCGGCCCCGTCCGGCACGTGCAGGTCGGCGCGGGCGACGGTGCGGCCGAGGAGGTCGGCGATCTCCACGCCGATGCTCTCGACGCGGATGTCGAGTCCGGCGACGTACGCCCGGTCGGCGACGATGCCGTACACCCGCGCGTTGGGCCCGCGTCTGTCCTCGCCCGCCTCGCCGACCACCTCGATCAGTCCGGAGTCCTGGAGCCGCTCGACGAGGTCGGCGACGCTCGGCCGGGACATTCCGGTGAGTTCCTTCAACTGCCCCGCGGTGAGCGGGCCTTCCTGCTGGAGGAGGCGCAGGGCGAGGCGGTCGTTGATGGCGCGGGCGGTGCGCGGTGACGCGTTGCGGCCCGGAAGCGCGCGGGTGACGGTCATGCGGGGATCCTTCCAGACCGGGCCGGTGGGCCCGTACGCCGTACGGCTTCCCGGAGCGGGTGCCCGACGGGAGCGCGGACTGATCGAGCCCGTGAACCCGTAGAGCCGTCGGCCCGGCAACCCGGTCTCCTGGCAGCCGATGACCCCTTAACTTTCAGGGAGCCTTCCTGATAGTTTACGCCGCATGAAAACCGCCGCCGCCGACGACAAGACGGCTCCGTCCCGGATCCGCCGGGCCCATATGGCCATCGCCATCGCGTTCGCCGTCCACGGCGCGGCGAGCGGCACCTTCGCCACCCGTATCCCGTGGATCAAGGACCATCTGTCCCTGAGCCCCGGCGCTCTCGGTCTGGCGCTGGCCTGTCCCGCGATCGGCTCGTCGCTGATGATGCCGCTGGCGGGGCGGCTGATGCACCGCCTCGGCTCCCGTACCGCGCTGCGCGTCCTGCTCGGGATGTGGACGGCCGTACTGGCGCTGCCCGCGGTCATGCCGGGCCTGCCGTGGCTGTGCCTGGCACTGCTCGCCTTCGGGGCCAGCGCGGGCATGGCGGATGTCGTCATGAACGCGATCGGCATCGAGGTGGAGCACCGCAAGGGCAAGTCGATCATGTCGGGGCTGCACGGCATGTGGAGCGTCGGCACGCTGGTGGGCGCGGCGATCGGCGTGCCCGCGGCGCACGCGGGGCTCGACGGCAGGATCCATCTGGGCGCGATGGCCGCGGCGCTGCTGGTGACGAGTTACCTGATCTGCGCCGGGGTGCCCGACATCCGGCCGGACGCGGAGGAGGCCGCGCCGCCGCGCTTCGCCCTGCCGCCGCGCACGGCGCTCGTGATCGGGGCGATCGGCTTCTGCGGGGTGTTCGCGGAGGGCGGCAGCTCCGACTGGTGCGCGGTCTACCTGCGCGATGTCGCCGGGGCCTCACCCGGCATCGCGGCGGTCGCGTACACCGCGTTCTCCTGCACGATGGCGGTCACCCGGCTCTTCGGCGACTTCGCGGTACGGCGGCTGGGCGCGGTACGGACACTGCGGTCGGGCGGGGTGCTCGCCACCCTCGGCGGTCTGCTGGTGGTGCTCTCGCACTCGCCGCTGCCCGCCATCGCGGGCTTCGCGCTGCTCGGCATCGGGATATCCGTGGTCGTGCCGCTGTGCTTCGCCGCCGCCGGGCGCAGCGGCCCCAATCCGAGCCAGGCCATCGCGGGCGTCGCCACCGTCACGTACACCTCGGGCCTGGTCGCCCCGGCCGCGATCGGCGGTATCGCCGGGGCCACCTCGCTGACGGTCTCCTTCACGCTGGTCACCGTCCTCACTCTCGGCCTGGTGGTGGGCGCGGGCGTCGTCCGCCCGGCCGCGGGCAAAACGGTCACCGGCTCCTCCCCCGCGCCCGCGCCGGGGGTCGCCGCCGCGGCCGACTGATCCGGTACGGGGACGGCCGGGCGAAGCCGTACGGTCCCGCTCGGCCCTCCCCTTACGGCGAACACCTCGGCGGGGCACTCGGCACGCGGGGTGGCGGCACGGTCCGGAACGTCCGGGAAGCCCCTGGGAATCCCGGGGAATCGAAGGTCCGGCGGGCACGCACGGGGGATTCGTGCCCGCCGGACCGTGTCTTCACGTTAGCGGCCCTTCACTCACTGTTGGGCATACCCGGGGGCAAATCATGCCGCGGGAATACGCCATGGCACAGGCGCGCCTCCATACCCCTTACGTAGGCACCATCGCCCGTACGTACGAAGGGAGTTGGGCCGTGACAGTCACATTCCGCGGCGCGCCGGGGACGACGGTCCGGGGACCGTTTCAGCCGACGGCCAGGTCCTGGAGGCCGACCACCTTGAGCAGCCGCAGCCGCTCGTACGCGGCGCTGCCGGGGCGCGCGGTGTAGACGATCAGCCGCTGGTCGTGCTCGGGGCTGAGCAGCACCTCGCAGTCCAACTCCAGCTCCCCGACGACCGGATGGCGGAAGCGCTTGGTGTCCGAGCGGCGCACCGCGACCTCGTGGTCGTCCCACATCCGGGCGAACTGCGGGCTCTGCGCCCGCAGTTCGGTGACGAGCGCGGCCGGGCGCGGGTCGTCGGGGCGGGCCGCGAGCACGGCGCGCAGATTCGCCACATGGTGACGGGCCAGCGTCTCGTGGTCCTCCTCGGGGAACAGCGCGCGGGCGGAGGGGTCGGTGAACATCCGCCGTACGACATTGCGCAGCGCGGGCGGCCGCGCCGACACGTCGCCGAGCAGGGCCGCGGCCATCGCGTTCTGCGCGAGGACGTCGCCGAAGTCGCTCACCACCTGCGCGGGCGTGTCGTGCAGCCGGTCGAGGACCAGCAGCAGCCCCGGCCTGACGTGCCCGCTGCCGCCCGCCTCGCGCGGCGGCTCCTCCCCCGACAGGTGGAACAGGTGGTCCCGCTCGTCCGCGGTCAGCCGCAGCGCGCGGGCCAGTGCGGTGAGCATCTGGCGCGAGGGGCGCGGTCCGCGGGACTGTTCGAGCCGCGTGTAGTAATCCGCCGACATCCCGGCGAGCTGGGCGACCTCCTCGCGGCGCAGCCCCGGCGTACGGCGCCTGACCCCCTCGGCCAGGCCCACGTCGGCGGGGGCGAGGCGGGTGCGGCAGCGGCGCAGGAAGTCGGCGAGCTCGGGTCGGTTCACCCTTCCAGCATGCGTCCGCGCGGCGCGGCTATCCAGGGAGTGCCACTCCCCGGATAGAGAGGTCTCTGCCGCCCGCGCTCCGGGCCGCGCAGGGTGGGAGACAGCGGCGGAACACCGGGTCCCGCCGCAGGTCCGCACCACGAGGAGCACCCCATGAAGATCCTGGTCACCGGCGCGACGGGACAGGTCGGACGCCGGTTCGTACCCCGCCTGCTGCAACGGGCGGGGACCGCCGACACCGTACGCGTCCTGGTACGCGACGAGGCGCGCGCCGAGCCCTTCACCCGGCTCGGCGCGGAGGCGGTGGTCGGCGAGCTGCGTGACGCCGACGACGTCCGCGAGGCCGTGTCGGGCGCCGACGCCGTGCTCAACATCGCCGCCGCCTTCCGCGGTGTCCCCGACGAGGAGGCGTGGGCCGTCAACCGCGACGCCGCGCTCGACCTCGGCCGCGCCGCCGCCGACGCGGGCGTGGGCCGTTTCGTGCAGGTCAGCACCACCTTGGTGTACGGCGCGGGCCGTGGCCGACCGGCCGTCGAGGACGACGAGACGCTGCCCGGCGCCTCCCTGTGGGGCGCCTATCCCGCCGCCAAGCGCGAGGCCGAGGTCGGGCTGCTCGCCCTCGGCCGCGACAGCGGGGTCGACGTGCGCGTCGGGCGGCTCTCCTTCGTCTACGGCGAGGGCGATCCGCACCTGCCGCAGGCGCTGCGGTGGGCCCAGGACTGGCCCGCCCACCGCCGGATGTCCATGGTCCACCACGCCGATGTCGCCCAGGGCCTCCTGCGCGTCCTGTACGCCCCCGGTGTGGCCGGGCGGATCTACAACATCACCGACGACGCGCCGGTCACCGCCCTCGACATCCACTGGATCAACGGGGCCGAGGTGCCTGCCGGTATGGCCGACCGCCCCCTCGCCGACCCCTGGGAGGGCATCTCCTCCCCCCTCCGCATCCACCACGAGCTGGGCTTCCGCCCCCTCCACCCCACCGTCTGGTCCGCCGCGGCGGCGGGCGCCCTCTAAGCGGCGCGTCCGGCGCCGCACCCGCACAGGCGCGCCCGCCGGCGAACTCTGATCCGCACGGGTGGTGCGGGCGGTGAAACCGGTCGCGCCGCGGGCGCGGGGGTGGAGCGGGCCGGGAGGGTGGGGGGATGCGGACGACGGACGAGGATGTCGCCTCGGTGGTGGGGCGGATGCGGCGGGTGGGGGGCCGCCGCGACGGACTGGGCGTGTTCAACGCCGTGTACGTGGAGGTGACACGCGCGGTGGGGCGGCAGTTGGCCGCGAACGGTTTCGAGGACGCCGAGACGGCGGCCCGGTTGGCGGTGCGGTTCGCGAACCGCTACCTCAAGGCCGTCGAGGACGACGCCGGGGGAAGGCAAGCGCCGGCGTCCTGGCGGCCCCTGCTCCGTATGCGCGCCCACCGCGACATCCACCCGCTCCAGTTCGCGCTGGCGGGCGTCAACGCCCATGTCGGCCACGACCTTCCCCTGGCGGTGGTCGACACCTGCCGCGCCACCGGCTGTGAACCCCCCGCCCTGGCCGCCGACTTCGACCGCGTCGGCGAGATCCTGACCGCCGTCGAGGAGCGCGTGCGCGAAGAGCTGATGCCCGGCCCCGACCTGCTCGAACTCGCCGATCCGCTGACCCACGTCGTGGGTTCGTGGAGCCTGGACCGGGCGCGGGACGCGGCCTGGGCGGCGGCCCGGCTGCTGTGGGCGCTGCGCGACAGGCCGGACGCGTACGAGGAGTGCGTGCGCCGCCTGGACGCGGGCGTCGGCCTGATCGGCCGCTGCCTGCTCACGCCGGTGGGCCGTCGCAGCTGACGTACCGGTCCGGTACTTAGTCCTCCGGCAGCAGCACCGGTGCGATCTCGTCGTAGCGGTCGCCGGGACCGGGATTCAGCGGGTCGGTCGCGCCGCCGAGGTGCCGCATGACACCCCACACCGCGTTGAGCGCGGTCTGCACGGCGCCCTCGGCCCAGCCCGCGGTCCAGGAGATGTCGTCGCCCGCGAGGAAGATGCCGCGCTTGTCGGCGGGCAGCCGGTCCTGCATGAAGTGGGTGAACAGCCGCCGCTGGTACCGGTAGTGGCCGGGCAGGTTGGCCTTGAACGCGCCCATGAAGTACGGCTCGTTCTCCCAGGAGACCGTCACCGGATTGCCGATGATGTGCCTCCTGATGTCGACGCCCGGGTAGATCTCGCCGAGCGACTTCAGCATGACCTCCATGCGCTCGTGGGCGCTGAGCGGCAGCCACTTGAGGCTGTCGTCGCACCAGGTGTACGACAGGCAGATCGCGGCGGGCCGGTCGGGTCCGTCGTCCAGCAGGTACGTGCCGCGGGTCATCCGGTCGGTGAGCGTCATCGACATCAGGTCGCGGCCGGTCCGCGGGTCCTTGTCCAGCCAGAACGGCCGGTCCACCGGCACGAAGAGCTTGCTGGACTCCATGTAGTGGGTGCGCTCCATCGCCGTCCAGTGGTCGATCGGGAAGAGCGAGTCGTCGCAGGCGATCTTGGACAGCAGCAGCCAGCTCTGCGCGGTGAAGACGGCGGCGCGGTACGTACGGATGTCCCCCGACGCGTCGGTGACGGTGATCCGGTTGCCCGCGGTGCGGTGCAGCCCGGTCACGGCCGGGCGCGGCCGGCCGTCGCGGGCGGCGTGCAGCGAGCGCAGCGAGGTGCCCTTCGGCCAGTGCACGGTCTTGTCGGGCTCGCGTTCCCACAGTCGCAGCGGGAGCTGCTGCGAGCCGCCGACGATCCCGCGGTGGTCGTCGTCCGCGCCGGTGTAGACGACCCGCAGGATCTCCAGGATCGAGTTGGGGAAGTCGGTGTCCCAGCCGCCGGTGCCGAAGCCGACCTGCCCGAAGATCTCCCGGTGCCGGAAGGACGCGAAGGCCGGGGAGTCGCACAGGAAGCCGTAGAAGGTCTGGTTGTCCAGCTTCTCGACCAGCGCCGACCAGATCTCCCGGATCACGGGGATGTCCCGCTCGCGCAGGGCCCGTTGCATCGCGGAGAAGTCGGCGCCGTCCTCCAGGCACGCGTTCCAGGCGTGCATCACCTGGTGGTAGACCTCGGGAAGGTCGTCCACCGAGGTGGCGTAGTGCGACTCGCCCTTGAGGTCCACGACGGTCGAAGGCGTGCCGGGCGCCAGCGGGTTGGGGAACGGCTTGGTCTCCAGGCCCACCAGGTCCACGTAGTGCTGGAAGGCGGTGGACGAGGGCGGGAAGCGCATGGCGCCCAACTCCGCGGTGAGGCCGGGGTCGCAGCCGTCGAAGCCGACCGTGCGCAGCCGCCCGCCGATCTGGTCCGCCTCGTAGACGACGGGCTTGAGGCCCATCTTCATCAGTTCGTACGCGGTGACGATGCCGGACAGGCCGCCGCCGATCACCGCGACCTCCGTGCCGTGCTCGGTGGGCGGCACCGCGCCGAGGCCCGCCGGGTGCGCCAGGAAGTCGTCGTAGGCGTAGGGGAAGTCAGGACCGAACATGGTGACGGGCGGCTGCTCCTGGGCTTCGGCGTGCTGCTCGTCGTGGACCGCGGTGGGCACGGACGTCATGGGGCGGCTCTCCTGGCTGAACTGGCGTGCGGGAAAAGGGGGGTTACGGGCGCTCGCGGGGCACTCCGGCGCGCGGGCTCAGCCGAGCGCGCGGTACAACTCCGGGCGGCGGTCGGCCAGATACGGCGTCTCCGCGCGGGCGGCGTCGATCAGCGCCGGGTCCACATCGGCGAAGACCAGTTCCTCGCCGGTCCCGGCCCGCGCGCGCACCGCGCCGTCCGGTCCGACGAGGCAGCTCAGCCCCGCGAAGTGGTAATCGCCCTCGGCCCCGCAGCGGTTGGCGTACGCCAGGTGCAGCTGGCTCTCGTACGCGCGGGCCGGGACGAGGGTGTGCGGCACGAATTCGTACGGCCGCATCAACGCGGTCGGCACGACGAGGAGTTGGGTGCCGCCGAGCGCGTGCACCCGTACCGCCTCGGGGAATTCCACGTCGTAGCAGATCAGCAGCCCGATCCGTACGCCGTCGACGTCGGCCTGTACGACGGGTGTGTCACCGGCGGTGAAGGCGGACCGCTCGAAGTCCCCGAACAGGTGCGTCTTGCGGTAGTTGGCGAGCGGGGCGCCGTCCGGGCCGATCAGCCGCGCCGCGTTGTGCACGGCCGTACCGTCCCGCTCGGGGTAGCCGTAGACGATGGCGATCCCGTACCGGGCGGCGATCTCCGCCACCCGCCGCGCCGACGGTCCGTCGGCCTCCTCGGCCAGCGCCGCGAGGCGGTCGCCGACCGCGTAGCCGGTCAGCGACAGCTCGGCCGTCACCAGCAGCCGCGCTCCCCCCGCGGCGGCCCGTCGAGCCG
The DNA here is from genome assembly GCF_042957385.1 of Streptomyces sp. NPDC008079. Classification (NCBI taxonomy): domain Bacteria; kingdom Bacillati; phylum Actinomycetota; class Actinomycetes; order Kitasatosporales; family Streptomycetaceae; genus Streptomyces; species Streptomyces sp. NPDC008079. The sequence goes on along the minus strand of NZ_JBIBIC010000020.1, from coordinate 8,144 downwards.
CCTCCTCGAACCCGGCGAGCGCCGCGTCCACCGACTCGGGTACGCCGCCCGGCCCCTGATACAGCGCAGCGCGCAACGGTGCCATGAGTCTCTTTCGCCTGTTCAGAGGGGGTGTACGGGACTCCTTCGACAGTACGGTTCCGTGCGCGGCGGCGGCAAGACGCGATCATTGCGGCTGCTGCCGCTGTTCGTTGCGTCTTGTCCGGCACTACCGGCGATTCGTTGCGCCGGGTCGCCGCTGAGGGGCTCGCGCGGCGCGAGCTGAGGGGCTCGCGGGGCGCGTCCTGGGGGCACGGAAGCGGGCCCCCACCCCGGGATTCAGGGGTGGGGGCCCGCTCGCGTGGTGCGGTGAGGCCGTTCGACCGGCCGTCAGGTCGGTTCAGCTACCGAAGCGGCGGTCCTTGCGGCCCTGCTCACCCTCGTAGCCGCTGGTCTCCTCGGTGGTCGCGGGACTCGTGTCGGTCTCGATCCGCTCCTTGCGGACCCGGCCGTGCACGGTCTTCTGCTCGACGTGCTCGTCGACGCGCATGCGGACGCGCTCCTTCGGCACGACCTCGGTCTCGATGATCGCCTTGTCCTCGTGGAGGGTGACGACCTGTTCGGCCTCGCTGATGTCGCCCGTACGGCCCGCGGCGGTCTTCGGGTCGATGGGCTCACGGACGAGGTGGACCTCTTCGTGCCGGATCGGCACCGTCTGCTCGACTTCCTCGACGTCCACGACCTTGTGGAGCCGCGCCTGGCCGATGGTCTCCCGCTCGACCCGGACGTGCATCTCCTCCTCGGAGCGGATCATGGTCTCGCTCTCGGGGTCGAGACCGTCCGCGGCGAGGCGCTGCGGTGCGCCCGAGGCCACGGCGGGCGTGTCCTTGCCGGTGGAGGCGACCGGTGCGCCCGCGCGGGCCGCGGCGGTCTTGTCAGTGCTCGGCGCTCCGGTGTCCGCGGTCCGCGCGTGACGGCCCGCGGCGGTGCCCGCGGCCACTCCGGCGGCACCGGCCGTACCGGCGGCGGCTCCGGCCTTCGCGTCACCGGTCCCGGCGCCCTGCCCGTTCGCGGCGCGGCCCACGGACCCGCCGGACCTGGCTTCCATGCCGTAGTAGCGGTAGAGGTTCTGCTCCTCCGACGCCGAGAGGTGTCCGCCCGAGTCCACGTCCACATTGGGCGCGCCCTTGACCTGGTCCTTCTCGTACGGAACCTCAAGATGGTCCTCGACCAGGCGGGCGGCACGCGTCGGCACGAATGTCTCGTTGTTGCCGAAGAAACCGGTCTTCACCGCGACCCACTCGACTTCGCCCGTGGCGTCGTCCAGGTACAGGTGGGCGGCTTCGCCGATCTTCTTCCCCTGAGCGTCATGCACCGCATGGCCCATGACCTTGGGAATCTGCTCACGCGTGATCATGTCGCCTCCTTCGTGCTGCCGGGGCCGATCTGGCCTCAGTACCCGTTGTACCCCGATCGGGTGACTTCAGCCACAATTCGCATGATTTGCGACATTACCCAACTTATGCCTCGGCAGGCGCACTCCGCGCTCTCACTCCGGGGCGCCTCCGCCGTAGCGGCGCAGCAGCGGGGAGAGGATCAGCACGGATTTGGTGCGGGTCACGAACGGCTCCCCCGCGATCTTCTCCAGCACCTGCTCGAAGTGCCGTACGTCGGAGGCGAAGACCTGGACCACGGCGTCCGCCTCACCAGTGACGGTGGAGGCGGACGCGACTTCCGGGTAGCGGGCCAGGCCGCGCCTGATGTCGCCGGGCGAGGTGTTGTGGCGGCAGTACAGCTCCACCAGCGCCTCGGTCTGCCAGCCGAGCGCGGCGGGGTCGACCCGTACGGTGAAACCGGTGATCGCGCCCGCCGCCAGCAGCCGGTCCACCCGGCGTTTGACGGCGGGCGCCGACAGGCCCACTTGGGCGCCGATGTCCGCGTAGGACCGCCGGGCGTCCTCGGCCAGGGCGTGCACGATGCGTTCGTCGAGATCGTTGAGCGGCTTCACAGCTCGCAGGATAGAGACATCTCCGACGACTCGGGACCAAGGCCCCCTGGCGACACCGGGACGGGTACCGGCGAACGCACCGGTACCGGCGCGGCCACGGGCACCGCCGAAGGCACCGGTACCGGCGCGGCCACGGGCACCGGCGAAGGCACCGGCGCCCGACCCCGCGTCAGTTCCAGCTCGCGTGCAGCGGCTTGCCCTCCGCGTAGCCCGCCGCGCTCTGGATGCCGACGATCGCCTTCTCCGCGAACTCGTCGAGCGAGGCGGCCCCGGCGTACGTGCAGGAGCTGCGTACCCCGGCGATGACCGAGTCGATCAGGTCCTCGACGCCCGGCCGGGCCGGGTCGAGGAACATCCGCGAGGTGGAGATGCCCTCCTCGAACAGCGCCTTGCGCGCCCGGTCGTACGCCGACTCCTCGCTCGTACGGTTGCGGACCGCGCGCGCCGAGGCCATGCCGAAGGACTCCTTGTACAGCCGCCCGTCGGCGGCCTGCTGGAGGTCGCCCGGCGACTCGTACGTACCGGCGAACCAGGAGCCGATCATCACGTTGGACGCGCCCGCCGCCAGCGCCATGGCGACATCGCGCGGGTGCCGGACGCCGCCGTCGGCCCAGACGTGCTTGCCGTGCTTGCGCGCCTCCGCGGCGCACTCCATGACGGCGGAGAACTGCGGGCGGCCGACGCCGGTCATCATGCGGGTGGTGCACATGGCGCCGGGTCCGACGCCGACCTTGATGATGTCGGCGCCCGCCTCGATCAGGTCGCGGACGCCCTCGGCGGCCACGATGTTTCCCGCCACGATCGGCACCCGCGGGTCGAGCGCGCGCACGGCGCGTACTGCCGCGAGCATCGACTCCTGGTGGCCGTGCGCGGTGTCGACGACCAGGGTGTCGACCCCGGCGTCCAGGAGCTGCTTGGCCTTGCCCGCCACGTCGCCGTTGATGCCCACGGCCGCGGCGATCCGCAGCCGCCCGTTCGCGTCGACGGCGGGCTCGTACAGCGTGGCGCGCAGCGCGGCCTTGCGGGTCAGGATGCCGACGAGCAGGCCCTCGGCGTCCACGGCGGGCGCCAGCTTGCGGTGCGCGTCCTCCAGCCGGTTGAACGCCTCGCGCGGGTCGATGTCCGCGTCGAGCAGCAGCAGGTCCCTGGACATGACCTCGGAGAGCTGCGTGAAGCGGTCCACGCCGCTGAGGTCGGACTCGGTGACGACGCCGACCGGCCGCCCGTCCTCGACCACCACGCCCGCGCCGTGCGCCCGCTTGGGCAGCAGGGACAGCGCGTCGGCGACGGTCTGGGAGGGGGCGAGCGTGATCGGGGTGTCCAGCACCAGATGGCGCTGCTTGACGTAGGCCACGACATCGGCGACGACGTCGTGGGGGATGTCCTGCGGGATGACGACGAGGCCGCCGCGCCTGGCCACGGTCTCGGCCATCCGGCGGCCCGCGATGGCCGTCATATTGGCCACGACCAGGGGGATGGTGGTGCCCGTCCCGTCAGGGGACCTGAGGTCCACGCCCTGGCGGGAACCGACCGCGCTGCGGCTCGGCACCATGAAGACGTCGTCGTACGTCAGGTCGTACGGCGGCCGAATATCGTTGAGGAATTTCACGCTGTTGCTCCCACCTGCGGCTTTGCCTTGCAGGCGAGCCGAAGTCAGCACGGAACCAGCACGGTGGCACTGGTCAGTACCTCGTCCATCACACGCTTCAGCTTGTCGTCCGAGCCCGGGGTCAGGTGACCATAGATGTCCGCGGTTATCTGAATTGTAGAGCGCCCCGACCAGCGGGAGACCTCCAGGAGGGACACCCCGTCGGGGCCGCCGCGCAGGGGCCTGCCGGAGGAGGTCCGCAGCGTACCGGAGCAACCAGGCTGAATCTTTCAGTCTGCGTGGTCGATGCACGATGAATGACATAATCGCATGGCATCATGGCCTTTCGGACGGCCGGCAGGTGTGAGCGATCGGGGACCCGTATGGAGGCCAAGGGCTACGGCCACGCGGGAGCGCGCATTGATGTCACAGCGCTGATCCGAGCCGAGCTGCCGCACCTGACGGGCTCACTGCGGAAAGTGGCCGAGCTGGTGCTCGCCGACCCCAACTCCGTGATCGGCTGCTCGGCCGCCGAGCTGGGGCGGCGCACCGGCACGTCCCAGCCGACGGTGACGCGGTTCTGCCGTGCGGTGGGCCTGGAGTCGTACCAGCATCTGCTGATCGAACTGGTCCGTGAGAGCGCGCGCGGCGACGAGCCCGCCTGGGGCACCTCGGAGATCGGGCCGGACATCTCCCCCGACGACGACTTGCGGCGGGTGGTCACCGTCGTCGGCCAGGCAGATCTCGGCGCGGTGCAGCGGACGTTGGACACCATCGACCTGGCGTCGCTTGAGCGCGCGGCCCAGGCGGTCGCCCGAGCGCGGCGGATCGACGTGTACGGCGTCGGCGGCAGCGGCGCGGTGGCGGTGGAGACCGAGCTGCGGCTCTTCGGGATCGGATGCGCGGTGCGCGGGTGGAACGAAGTGCACGCCGCCACGACGTCGGCGGCCCTGCTCACCCCGGCCGATGTCGCCATCGGCATCTCTCACTCCGGATCGACCCGGGAGACGATCGAGCCGTTCGAACTCGCCCGCGCGCGGGGCGCCACCACAGTGGCGATCACCGCCGACCACAGGTCACCGTTGGCGCGGGCCGCTGAGGTCCGGCTGATCTCCGCAACCGCCGAGACCTCCTTCCGCGCCGGCAGCATCGGAGCCCGGCACTCGGTGCTGGTGCTGATCGACTGCTTGTACGTGCGCGTGGCGCAGCTGTCGTACGGCCGGGCCAGCGCGTCCATGGCGCTCACCGGGCACATCCCGGGCGACCACATGGTGAAGGGGCGCCGCGGGCGCTGAGTTTCAGCGCGCTGAGTTCAGTGCGCCCGAGTTTCAGTGCGCCGAGTTCAGTGCGCCGAGTCCGTCTGCCGATACCGGGGCGCGGGCGCGGCGGTGCACGCCGCATCCTGCATGATTCATTCATCATTTCTGCGCATCGTGGTTGATTGAACCACCACCGTCTGCCAGCATGTGTGCGTCCGCCACGGTCGCCGGTGCACCGATGGGACCTTCAGCCCCCTCCCCGCTCCCGCGTTCCAACGATCGGAGTAGGCCATGCCAGAACAGAACTCCTCAATCTCCAGCGCTTCACAGCCGATGCACCGCCGGATGCTGCTACAGGCCGCGGGCCTGGGCGCCGGCGTCCTGGCCGCGGGCGGACTGGCCGCCAACCGGGCGGCGGCCGCACCGGGGCCCGGCGACCCGACCGCCGGGGCGCTGAGTTCGGTGGATTCCGGAGACGGCACGCACGCCGCCGACGCGGCGGACTCTTCCGCCGCGAGCGTGGACCTTCCGCTCACCGGAGGGCCGGACTTCCCGATCGGGCTGTTCTGGCCGCCGCACCCGTACGAGACCACGCTCGACCGCTACCAGGAGATCAAGGACGCCGGGTTCACCTTCCTGATCACCGGCAACTACCAATTCGATCCGCAAAGCGGCGGCTACGCCTTGCAGATGGCCGACCAGGTGGGCCTGAAAGTGCTGATCTCGGGCGACCCCCGGATCCAGGCGATCGCGCAGTACCTGTCGGTCACCGATGACCGGAGCGTGCCGTCCTCGCTCACCACCGCTGACGCGACGTCATGGGTGCGTGCGGCACTGGCCAGTTATGCGAACCACCCCTCGCTCGCCGGGTTCAACGTCTTCGACGAACCGGCCCAGTCCAGATTCCCCACGGTCGGGGCGCTCACCGGCATCGTGCGTGACGTCGCACCGGGGCTGCTGCCGTACTCCAACCTCGTGCCGGGTAACGGCCCGGGCTACGCGGCCTTCGTGCAGGCGTACATCGACACCGTCAAGCCGCCGCTGATCTCGTTCGACCGGTACCCGATCCTCACCGACGGCATAGACCTCAACTACTTCGACAACTGGGCGATCTACCGCGAGGCGTCGCTGAAGTCCGGGCTGCCGGCGTGGACGTTCATCCAGTCGGTCGGCTACAACAACCACCGGGTGCCCACCGCCTCGCAGTTGGCCTGGCAGACCAACATCAGCCTGGCGTACGGCTGCAAGGGCATCCAGTACTTCACCTACTGGACGCCGGACCCCGCCCGTGGCGAGGGTTTCACCAAGGCGCTGATCACCGCCGACGGCAAGCAGACCCCGCTGTACGGCGCGGCGCGCAGGCTGAACCGCACCTGGCTCCAGCCGGTCGGCCGCCAACTCAAGCCGCTCCGCTCGGAGTCGGTCCAACACGCCAACGACGACCCGCTGCCGCCGAGCGCGGTGGCCTTCACCCCGGGCGATCACCTGACCTCGGCCACCGGGGACGCCGCCGTCATCGGTCTCTTCAGGAACACGCAGGACGACGGCACCCGCTACCTGCTCGTGGCCAACCGGAACCCCGACGCCCCCGCCTCGGTGCGGCTCGGCGTCAACCAGGCGCACGTCGGAAGCGTGGCGACCTTCGAGCCGGCCACCGGCCGCTACCGCGGAGCGGCCCAGCACGGCACGCTGAAGGTCCACCTCAAGGCGGGCGCGGCGGCGCTCTACCGCCTGTCGCCGCGCTGAGTCCGGAGGCTGAGCGACACTGGGCGGCCCCGGCCCGCCCGGTCGACTCTCCTGGGTCGGTGATCCAGGTGGCTGTTCGCCGGGAGGGCTTCCTGCGGACGGCGACCCCTCGGAACACGGTCCGGGCACAACCAGATGAGGTCTGTTCGGCTGGGTAGACGCCCCCGGTGAGACACGGCGTACCGGCGTGTTGTGAGGGAGAGTCAGCTGATGCAGTTCGACGACGATGCCGCCCTGGACACCTCCGAGGTGCAGGACAACCGAGGCGGCACACGGGGCGGGATTCCCGGTGGCGGAAAGACCGTGGGCGGTGGGGTGGTAGGGCTGCTGGTCGTGATCGCCTCTGTGGTGTTCGGGGTGGACCCGGGTCTGCTCAGCTCGGGCGGCACCTCTGACAGCGCCGCGCGATCCGGCGGCTCCCAGGGCGTCGCGCCCGGCGATCTCGCGGCGAACTGCCGGACCGGGGCGGACGCCAACAAGAAGGACGACTGCCGGATCGTGGCCGTGGTCGACAGCGTCCAGGCATTCTGGAAGCAGACGGAGACAGCCGCAGGAAAGTCCTACACCCAGGCGCCGACCCTGCTGTTCACCGACAGGGTCAACACCGGCTGCGGGGAGGCGACGTCGGAGGTGGGCCCCTTCTACTGCTCCGCCGACGACAAGGTCTACCTCGACCTCGGGTTCTTCGACGAGCTCACAGGCAAGTTCGGTGCCAAGGGAGGCCCGTTCGCCGAGGCATACGTCATCGCGCACGAATACGGACACCACATTCAGGACCTCAGCGGCACCATCTCGCGCGGCAGCGGCCAGGGCGAGAACAGCGGCTCGGTGAAACTCGAACTCCAAGCCGACTGCTACGCCGGAGTGTGGGCCCACCACGCCACGACAACCCCGGACCCCGCGAGCGGAAAGCCGCTGATCACCGACCTGACGCGGGCCGACATCACTGTGGGCCTGGACGCGGCGGCCGCTGTCGGCGACGACCGTATCCAGCAGAAGTACCAGGGCAAGGTCACGCCGGACACCTGGACCCACGGCTCGTCGGCGCAGCGCCAGCAGTGGTTCACCAAGGGCTACACCTCCGGAGCCGTCTCGGCCTGCGACACCTTCGCCTGAGAGGTCAGCTCGTCCGGCCCCGTCCGCGGTGAGCGCGGACGGGACATGCCGAACACCCGATACCGCGCGCGGACAACGCCGTGCGCGGCGCGGAATGAGCGCCGCGTTCCTGAACGCTGAATGTCAATGATGTCAATGCCGCTGAATGCCACTGCCCCTGAATGCCAGTGCCGGGGTCGCCCCGGCCCGGTCGCGGGCACTGGAGCGCTGCCCGCTGGAGGTGGAACCGCTGGTGATGCGGGCGGCGCCCCAGCATTGTCATCCTGTCCCGGAATATCCGGTGCACCCGCCATCGGAGAATGTTGTCGCAATACGACTGAGCGGTGGGCGCCCCCCCCGGGGGGGGCCCCCCGCCCGGGGCGGGGGGAGGGGGGGGGGTCCCCCCGGGGCCCCACGCCCCCCCGCCCCCCCCCAAAGGGGGGGCGCCCACCCAAACCAACCCCCCCAC
>NZ_JBIBIC010000019.1:0-172359 GCF_042957385.1 Streptomyces sp. NPDC008079 | reverse complement strand
TCGGTGGAGTTCCGGATCAACGGTGAGGATCCGGGGCGGGGTTTCCTGCCCGCGCCGGGCACGGTGACGCGTTTCGACGCGCCGACGGGTCCGGGTGTGCGGCTGGACGCGGGTGTGGAGTCCGGCAGTGTGATCGGTCCGGCGTGGGATTCGCTGCTGGCCAAGCTGATCGTGACCGGTGCCACGCGTGAGCAGGCGTTGCAGCGTGCGGCGCGGGCGCTGGGCGAGTTCACGGTGGAGGGGATGGCGACCGCGATCCCCTTCCACCGTGCGGTCGTCACCGACCCGGCGTTCGCACCCGCCGACGGCAGTCCGTTCACGGTGCACACGCGGTGGATCGAGACGGAGTTCGACAACACGATCCCGCCGTTCGCGGGTGCGGTCGTGGACGAGGACGACGCGCCGGGCCGGGAGACCGTGGTGGTGGAGGTCGGCGGGAAGCGCCTGGAGGTGTCCCTGCCCGCGTCGCTGGGGATGACGCTGGCGCGGACGGCGGCCGCGGGGGGTGCCAAGCCCAAGCGGCGGACGGCGGCGAAGGCGGGTGCGGCGGTCTCGGGTGACGCGCTGCCCTCGCCGATGCAGGGCACCATCGTGAAGGTCGCGGTCGAGGAGGGCCAGCAGGTCACCGCGGGTGACCTGATCGTGGTCCTGGAGGCCATGAAGATGGAACAGCCCCTGAACGCCCACCGGTCGGGCACCGTCATCGGCCTCAAGGCCGAAGTCGGCACCTCCGTCTCCTCCGGCGCCGTCATCTGCGAAATCAAGGACTGACGCCACAGCACGCACGAAGGCGGTACGGCAGCGGCCGTACGTACGAAACGCCGGTGGGGCCGGTCACGACGACCGGCCCCACCGGCGTTCGCGCGCCGGTCCACGCGCGCGGCTCCGTACCGTCAACGCGGTCAACAGAGCCCCGTCAACGGGTCACCGTCAGCGCAGGGACACCGGTTTCGGACTGCGCAGCGCCAGGACCAGGGCGACGGACAGGGCGGTGAAGACCGCGGCGGCGGTGAAGGCGGCGGTGGCGCCGTGGATGAACGGCTCGCTGTGCGCGTGGCGCGAGACGGTGCCGAACACCGTGACCAGGATGGACAGTCCGAGGCTGCCGCCGACCTGCTGCATCGTCTGGAGCAGGCCGGACGCGGAGCCCGCCTCCTTCGGCTCGACGCCGGAGAGGATGAAGGTGTTGAGCGGCATCATCGTGAAGCCGACGCCGACACCGATCAGGATCAGCGGGCCGAGGATGCCGCCCGCGTACCCGTCGGACGCGTTGAGCGTGGAGAGCCAGACCGTGCCGCCGACGTTGAACAGACCGCCGGTGGCGGCGACGCGCTTGGCGCCGAAGCGGGCGAGGGCGCGCGGGGCGAGGCGGGCGGCGACGAACAGCGGTCCTGCCAGCGGCAGGAAGGCGAAGCCGGTCCGCAGCGGGCTGTAGTGCAGATACGTCTGAAGGTACTGGGTGGAGAAGTAGAACACGCCGAACATCCCGGCGGGGACGAGCAGCATGATCCCGTACGCCAGCGCGCGGTTGCGGTCGAGGAAGAGCCGCAGCACGACCAGCGGGCGCTCGACGCGGGTCTCGTTGATCAGGAACGACACGAGCAGGGCGGCGGCGATGACGAAGCTGGTCAGGGCGCGGGAGTCAGTCCAGTGGCTCTCGCCGACGCGGATGAAGGCGTAGACCAGCGAGGCCATGCCGAGGGTGCCGGTCAGGGCGCCCGCGATGTCGAACCGGCCGCCGGGGTGCCGCTCGGTCTCCTTGATGTAGCGCGGGGCGAGCAGCACGATGGCCAGGCCCACGGGGACGTTGACGAAGAAGACCCAGCGCCAGGAGCCCCAGTCGGTGAGCATGCCGCCGACGGTGAGGCCGATCGCGGAACCGGCGCCGGAGATCGCGGAGAAGACGCTCAGCGCGCGGTTGCGTTCCGAGCCCTCGGAGAACGAGGTGGCGATCAGCGCCAGGGTGCTGGGCGCGGCCAGCGCGGCGGCGGCGCCTTGCAGGCCGCGGGCGATGAGCAGGGTGGTGGAGTCGTTGGCGACGCCGCCGGCCACGGAGGCGAGGGTGAAGGCGCCGACGCCCCACATCAGCGCCCTGCGGCGGCCGATCAGGTCGCCTATCCGGCTGCCGAGCAGCAGCAGGCCGCCGAAGGCGAGCGTGTAGACGTTCAGCACCCAGGACATGCCGGTGGGCGAGAAGCCGAGATGGGTGCCGATGCCCGGCAGGGCGACATTCACCACGGTGGCGTCGAGCAGCAGCATGAGCTGCGTGCCGACGATGGCCACGAGGGCGATGAACGGTCGCCCGCGGGCGGGGGACGGAGTGCGGGATGCGGTGGAGAGCGCGCGCACTGCGGGTGTGGACATGCTGAGTAAGCCTCCAGCGGAGAGCAATAAACGGAGGGTTCCTCCGTTAACTATACGGAGACAGCCTCCGGTTCTACAATCGCTTTTGGGCGGACTTTGACGAACGATGGGTTCGGGCGAGCCGCGGGCACGGGTGGCGTGGGCGTGGTCAGCCGTGGACGTGGGCGCGCCGCGGGTACGGGCGAGCCGTGAGGACCGGCACTTCAGGAGGCATGACGCCATGCGGGCAGACGCGCAGCGCAATTACGACCGGCTGCTGGAAGAGGCCGCCCAGGCCTTCTTCGTGCACGGCACCGACGTCGCCCTGGAGGACATCGCGCGGCAGGCCGGGGTGGGCATCGGCACGCTGTACCGCCACTTCCCCGACCGCTACACCCTGATGAACGCCGTCTTCGAGCGGGAGCTGGTCAAGCTCAACGCGCGCGCGCAAGAACTGCTGGAGGAGCCGGACCCGGTCGACGCGCTCACCAAGTGGCTCTACGCGGTCGCCGTGCACTCCACCGCGTACCGCGGCCTCGCCAAGGCCATCATGTCCGCGCCGGACGCGAAGATGCCCGCGTGCAAGGCGCTGCTGCGCTCGTCGGGCGAGGCGCTGCTGCGGCGTGCGCAGGACGCGGGCGAGATCAGGCCGGACGCCACCATGTCCGACCTGCTCAAGCTGATCAACGCGATCGTGCTGACCGCGGAGAACAACCGGGAGGACACGGGGCTGTTCGTTCGTCTGATGACGCTGACCCTGGACGGCCTGCGGACCCGGCAGGACACCGGCCGCGGGGCCGTGGAGGACACCGGCCGCAGGGCCGTGAGGGAGACGGCCGCGGAGCCGGTCTAGGAAGCTCGGGCAGCGGGGAGCTCCGGTGGGCGGGGTGCCCTAGCGGCGGCGGACGTCCGCCAGCCGCGGGGTGGGCTCGGTGCCGCCGCCTCCGGCCAGCGACGGGCCGCCACCGGGCAGCGGCTGGGCGCTGCGCAGGGGCTGGGGCCGCCGGGGTCCTGGCAAAGGCTGGTCGTGGCGCGGACGTCCGGCGGCGATGGCGTCCGCGCCGGTCAGCGGCGCCACGGTGATCTGCACGCCGCGGTCGGCGAGCGCCTGGAGTTCGGTACCGGCCCGCTCGTCGCCGCCGGGCGGCTCGTCGGTGACCAGGTGGGTGATGAGGTCGGTGGGCACGGTCTGGAACATCGTGTCGGTGCCGAGCTTGGTGTGGTCGGCGAGGACGACGACCTCGGCGGCGGACTGCACCAGCGCCCGGTCCACGCTCGCGGAGAGCATGTTGGACGTGGACAGGCCGCGTTCGGCGGTCAGGCCCGCGCCGGACAGGAAGGCGCGGGAGACCCGCAGCCCCTGGAGGGACTGCTCGGCGCCGCTGCCCACCAGGCCGTAGTTCGACCCGCGCAGCGTGCCGCCGGTCATCACCACCTCGACCCGGTTGGCGTGCGCCAACGCCTGTGCCACCAGCAGGGAGTTGGTGACCACGGTCAGTCCCGGCACCCGCGCGAGCCGACGGGCCAGCTCCTGCGTGGTGGTCCCCGCGCCGACGACGATGGCCTCGCCCTCGTCCACGAGATCGGCGGCGAGTTCGGCGATGGCCGACTTCTCCGCGGTCGCTAGATGGGATTTCTGCGGGAAACCGGACTCCCTGGTGAAGCCACCGGGCAGGACCGCACCGCCGTGTCGGCGGTCCAGCAGTCCTTCGGCCTCCAACGCCCGCACGTCCCGGCGCACGGTCACTTCTGAGGTCTGGACGACACGGGCGAGTTCACGGAGCGAGACCGCCCCGTTCGCCCGCACCATTTCGAGGATCAATTGGCGACGTTCTGCAGCGAACACGGAACCGACAGTAACGCCAACGTCCGTCGGCTTTCAGCACTTTGCACCAGATGACGGAAGTCGTGCACAAAAGAGACCGGCGAGTGCTATACGCCGACCGTGCGTTCGCAAACGGCGCCTTTCCGGATGACGCGAGGGGCCGTCAGCCCAGATCCGCCTCGGCCGCCTTGCGGGTGTGCAACTGCCGTGCCACCTCGGCCACCGAGCCGGACAGCGACGGGTACACGGTGAAGGCGCTGGCGATCTGCTCGACCGTCAGATTGTTGTCGACGGCGATCGAGATGGGGTGGATCAGCTCGCTGGCCTTGGGCGCGACCACCACTCCCCCGACCACGATCCCCGTGCCGGGACGGCAGAACAGCTTCACGAAGCCGTCCCTGATGCCCTGCATCTTGGCCCGCGGATTGCGCAGCAGCGGCAGCTTGACGACATTGGCCACGATCCGCTTGTTGTCCACGTCGGCCTGCGTGTAGCCGACGGTGGCGATCTCCGGGTCGGTGAAGACGTTCGAGGAGACCGTCTTGAGGTTGAGCGGGGCCACCGCATCGCCGAGGAAGTGGTACATCGCGATCCGGCCCTGCATGGCCGCGACCGACGCGAGCGCGAAGATCCCGGTCACGTCACCGGCCGCGTACACGCCGGGCGCGCTCGTCCGCGACACCTTGTCGGTCCAGATGTGACCGGAGTCGGTCAGCTTCACGCCCGACTCCTCCAGGCCCATGCCCGAGGTGTTCGGGATCGCGCCGACCGCCATCAGGCAGTGCGTGCCCGTGATCACCCGGCCGTCGGCCAGCGCGACCTCGACCCGGTCGCCGATCCGCTTGACGGACTGGGCGCGGGAGCGGGCCATCACGTTCATGCCGCGGCGCCGGAAGACGTCCTCCAGTACGGCGGCGGCGTCCGGGTCCTCGCCGGGCAGCACCCGGTCGCGGGACGACACGAGCGTCACCGTGGAGCCGAGCGCCTGGTACGCGCCCGCGAACTCCGCGCCGGTCACGCCGGAACCGACCACGATCAGTTCCTCGGGCAGCTCGTCCAGGTCGTAGACCTGTGTCCAGTTGAGGATGCGCTCGCCGTCCGGGAGCGCGTCCTCCAGTTCGCGCGGGCGCGCGCCGGTCGCCACGAGCACCGCGTCTGCGGTCAGCCGCTCGGTCGTGCCGTCCGCGGCCTCGACCACCACGCAGCGGCTGCCGTCGGCGGCGGTCTGACAGCCGTCGAGCCGCCCCCGCCCGCGCATCACCCGGGCGCCGGCCCGCGTCACGGACGCGGTGATGTCGTGCGACTGCGCGAGCGCCAGGCGCTTCACGCGTCGGTTGACCTTGCCCAGGTCCACCCCGACGACGCGCGCCGCGCGCTCCAGCGGCGGGGTGTCGTCGGCGACGATGATGCCGAGTTCCTCGTACGACGAATCGAACGTCGTCATCACCTCGGCGGTGGCGATGAGGGTCTTGGACGGTACGCAGTCGGTCAGCACCGACGCCCCGCCCAGGCCGTCGCAGTCCACGACGGTCACCTCCGCGCCGAGCTGCGCCGCCACCAGGGCAGCTTCGTAGCCGCCGGGTCCGCCTCCGATGATCACGATCCTTGTCACGTACCCCATTGTCCCGCACGCGCCAAGTGTTCTCCGCCAGGGGGCACGCTTGTCCGATCCGGGCGCCGTCGCCCGCCGTCCGGACACCCCGAAACGGCGTGCGGCCGTCCGCCGCGCGTGCTCCCGTACTCTCGTGGTCATGTCGCTCTACGCCGCCTACGCCAGCAACCTCGACGCGCGGCTGATGACCCGCCGCGCCCCGCACTCCCCCCTGCGCGGCACCGGCTGGCTCGACGGCTGGCGGCTCACCTTCGGCGGCGAGCAGATGGGGTGGGAGGGGGCGCTTGCCACGCTCGTGGAGGACGAGGACAGCCAGGTCTTCGTCGGGCTGTACGACATCGCGCCCGTCGACGAGGAGTCGCTCGATCGCTGGGAGGGTGTGCCGCTCGGTCTCTACCGGCGCGCCACCGTCCGCGTTCACACGCTCGACGGGGAGGTCGCCTCGTGGCTCTACGTGCTCAACGACTACGAGGGCGGGCTGCCCTCTGCCCGCTACCTGGGTGAGTTGGCTGACGCCGCCGAGTCTGCCGGGGCCCCGCATGACTACGTCATGTCCCTCCGCAAGAGGCCCTGCTAGCGCCTGGGCCTTTCCCGGCCGTGTCTTTTTTCCCACCCGCCCACCCGTGCGGGTGTTTTCTTCGTCTGCGGGTGCCGCTTGTGCCTGGGTCGGTGCCGGTCCGGGGCACCTCCTCGAAATGCGGCTACCTGGCCTTGCCCATCCGGCACCCTCCCTGTCACCGCATTTCTGCGGGGGCACCCCGGCCCGTCCCCTCCCGGTACGTCGGCGTCCGCCTGTCCGGTGGGGGTGGCCGGGGTGGGTGTCCAAGACCGTGAGGGCACCCCGAGCGTCCTCCACCCAAGGGGCTGCATGGGTGGCGCACAGGCACACGCCGACGTACTGGAGCCCTCGCGCCCACCCCGGCAGGTCGACGGCGGCGCAGGACCCGCACCCCACCCCCGTCCGTCACCACAGCCGACCGTCAGACGCCGACGTGCCCGAGCCCATCCATCCCCCTCCCGCCGCCGCGGGCGGGTCGGGGGGCGCAGGGGCCGAGCCCCCACCCACCCCCCTCCCGGCAACCCCCACCGGACCGTCGGACGCCGACGTACCGGGAGGGGACGGGGCGGGGTGCCCCCGCAGAAATACGTTGACGGCCGGGTGCCGGATTCGCGAAGGCCAGGTGATACGGATTTCGAGGAGGTGCCCCGGCCCGGCACCGACCAGGCACAAGCGGCACCCGCAGACGAAGAAAGCACCCGCACGGGTGGGCGGGCGGGCAAAAACGGGGTCCTGCCGGAGGAGCCGCACTTCGTAAGCCCAGGGCACCGTCTACGCGCGTAGGCCGAGACAGGTTACCCTCATGCGCGTGAACGCTTCTGTGAATGCCGACCCCTACGCCGCGGCCGACGCCGCCGCCGCCCGCCTGCGCGAGCTGACCGGCGCCGAGACCCACGACGTCGCCCTGGTGATGGGCTCGGGCTGGGTGCCCGCGGCCGACGAGCTGGGCGTGGCGGACTATGAGCTGTCGATCACCGACCTGCCGGGCTTCCCGGCCCCGGCGGTGGAGGGCCACTCGGGCAAACTCCGCTCCGTGCGGATCGGCGGAGTGCGCGCCCTGATCTTCCTGGGCCGTACGCACCTGTACGAGGGCCGGGGCGTCTCCAGCGTCGTGCACGGAGTGCGCACGGCGGTGGCGGCCGGCTGCAAGACGGTGGTGCTCACCAACGGCTGCGGCGGCCTGCGCCCCGGTTACCTGCCGGGCCAGCCGGTGCTGATCAGCGACCACATCAACATGACGGCGACCTCGCCGATAGTGGGCGCGAATTTCGTCGACCTCACCGACCTGTACTCGCCGCGGCTGCGGACGCTGTGCCGCGAGATCGACCCGACCCTGGAGGAGGGCGTCTACGTCCAGCTTCCCGGGCCGCACTACGAGACCCCGGCCGAGATCGGGATGGTGCGGGCGATCGGCGGCGACCTGGTCGGGATGTCGACCACGCTGGAGGCCATCGCGGCCCGCGAGGCCGGCGCCGAGGTGCTGGGCATCTCGCTGGTCACGAACCTGGCCGCGGGCATGACGGGCGCGCCGCTCAACCACGAGGAAGTGCTGGAGGCGGGCCGCGAGTCCGCGACCCGGATGGGTTCGCTGCTCGGGCGCGTCCTCGGACGTCTGTAGGCACGTGGAGCCCGCGGGCGCGTAAAGCCGGGTGGACGGGCGGGGTAGTACGTAAAACTGACCCTGCCGGTGGAAACCGGCCCTGCCGCCCCGCGCGGCGGCATCGGCTGGAGGGGCGGGCCCTGGCGGCCCGACCCACGTGGAACGGAGAGCGGCATGGCGGGCGGAAACGGCGGGCGTGAGCTGGTGGAGCGCGCGCGCCAGTGGCTGGCGGAGGACCCGGACCCGGACACCCGCGCGGAGCTGGCGGGCGTCCTGGAGGCCGCGCAGGCGGGCCCGGACGACCCGCGCGGCGCGCAGGCGCTCGCGGATCTGGGGGACCGTTTCAGCGGCACGCTCCAGTTCGGCACCGCGGGCCTGCGCGGCGAGCTGGGCGCCGGGCCGATGCGGATGAACCGCGCGGTGGTGATCAGGGCCGCCGCGGGCCTGGCCGCGTATCTCGGGGAGCGCGCCGAGGACGCCCTGGTCGTGGTCGGCTACGACGCCCGGCACAAGTCGTACGACTTCGCGCGCGACACCGTGGCCGTGATGGTCGGCGCCGGGCTGCGCGCCGCGCTGCTGCCCTCGCCGCTGCCGACGCCCGTACTGGCCTACGCCATCAGGCACTTGGGCGCCGCGGCCGGGGTGATGGTGACCGCGAGCCACAATCCGCCGCAGGACAACGGCTACAAGGTCTATCTGGGCGACGGCTCGCAGATCGTGCCCCCGGCCGACGCGGAGATCGCCGAACGGATCGCCGCGGTGGGCGCGCTGGCCGATGTGCCGCTGGCGGCGGGCGGTTGGCGGGTGCTCGGCCCCGACGTGGTGGAGGCGTATCTGGCCCGCGCGGCGGGCGTGGTCGCCGAGGGCGGCGCGCGCGATGTGTCGGTGGTCTACACGCCGATGCACGGGGTGGGCCTGAGGACGCTGATGGCGGCCTTCTCCCGCGCCGGTTTCCCCGCGCCGACGCCCGTGTCCGAACAGGCCGAGCCCGACCCGGACTTCCCCACCGTGGCCTTCCCGAACCCGGAGGAGCCGGGGGCGATGGACCTGGCGTTCAAGTGCGCCCAGTCCGTCGGCCCCGACGTCGTGATCGCCAACGACCCGGACGCCGACCGCTGCGCCGTCGCCGTACCCGACCGCGACTCCCCCGCGGGCTGGCGGACGCTGCGCGGCGACGAGTTGGGCGCGCTGCTCGCGGTGCACCTGGTGCGTACGGGCGCGGCGGTGGCCGGGCGCGACACGTTCGCGGCGAGCATCGTCTCGTCGTCGCTGCTGTCGAGGATCGCGGCGGGCGCGGGCCTGGCGTACCGGGACACGCTGACCGGCTTCAAGTGGATCGCCCGCGTCGAGGGCCTGCGGTACGGGTACGAGGAGGCGCTGGGCTACTGCGTCGACCCGGGGGGCGTACGCGACAAGGACGGCATCACGGCGGCGCTGCTGATCGCCGAACTGGCCGCGACCCTCAAGCAGCACTCGCGCACGCTCACCGACCTGCTGGACGACATCGCGCTCGACCACGGTCTGCACGCCACCGACCAGCTCTCGGCGCGGGTCGCGGACCTCTCGCTGATCGCGGACGCGATGGCCCGGCTGCGCGATCGGCCGCCGGCCGCGCTCGCGGGCCTCGCGGTGACGTCGGCGGACGATCTGGCCGAGGGCAGCGAGCAGTTGCCGCCGACGGACGGGCTGCGCTACCGCCTGGCGGGCGCCGGGACCGTCGAGTCGGCGCGGGTCGTCGTCCGGCCGAGCGGGACCGAGCCGAAGCTGAAGTGCTACCTGGAGGTCGTGGTGCCGGTCGCCTCGGCCGCCGATCTGGGCGCGGCGCGGCGTACGGCCGACGAGGTGATGGCCGCGCTGAAGGCGGATGTGGCGTCGGCGGCGGGTATTTGACGGCGCGTCACATCGCGTGCGGGTCGGGCCCGTTCAGTCGCGGGTCAGATAGCTGAAGCCGGTGTCCGGGCCCACGCAGGTCTGGAGGGTGAGGTCGCCCCAGTAGAGGCCGTTGTCGGGGCCGCCCCTGCCGGGGTTGACGTAGGTGGCGTAGACGTGGAAGGACAGCGTGCCCTTCGGGGTGTCCAGGGTGACGCGGGTGCCGACCGGCAGCGGGGCGAGCTTGTCGTAGCCGCAGTAGTCGTGGCCGACGATGACGGAGGTCCGCATCTCGTAGCCGTCGGAGAGCGCCGGATCGGGTCCCGAGAACAGCACGGCCGCCCCGCACGCGTCGATGGTGGCCTGGTCGCCGCGCACGACGGGCCGTGACCAGTCGCCGATCCGCAACACCGTGGTGCCGGGCGGGTATTGACGCTCGGCGGCGGCCTTCTTCGGCGCGGCGGGTGCGCCGCGGGACGGGTTCGGCCCCGGCCGGGCGGCCGTCGTGGCGGGCGGCGGCGCGCCCGTCCGGGAGGGGGCGGCGGATGCCCCGGCTCCCTTCGTGCCCTTCGTGCCCTTCACGGCCTCGGCCTTCCCGGTCGGCGGCGGGAAGGCCGGTGGGGTGCTCGCGGCCGGATCGGCGTACGGACGCGGCCGGTTGGCGTCCCCGGCCGGTGACGCGGCGGACGGGTCGGGCACGGTAGGCGCGCTGGGCACGGCGGGCGCGGACGGCCGCTGTACGGGGACGCGCGTACGGTCCGCGGCGGCCGGTGGGGTGTGCGCCGCCGGGTGGGCGCACGAGGTCAGGGCCGCGGCCAGCGCGGTGGCCACGGACGCGGTCAGCAGCGCGGGTGCGTACGGGCGGCACCGTGGGCTGCGCGGAGGTCGCACGGGGCGCCGCCGCTCAGCCGAACCGGCCGTTGACGTAGTCCGACGTGCGTGGGTCCTGCGGGCGGTTGAACATGTCGTCGGTCGGGCCGTGCTCCACGATCACGCCGGGCGTGCCCTGTTCGGCGAGGAAGAAGGCGCAGGAGTCCGAGACACGGGCGGCCTGCTGCATGTTGTGGGTGACGATGACGATGGTCACGTCGTCGGACAGCTCGCCGATGGTCTGCTCGATGCGCCGCGTGGAGGTCGGGTCGAGCGCGGAGCACGGCTCGTCCATCAGCAGCACGCGCGGCCGTACCGCCAACGACCGTGCGATGCAGAGGCGTTGCTGCTGGCCGCCGGAGAGCGCGCCGCCGGGCTGCCGCAGCCGGTCGCGTACTTCCTTCCACAGCCCGGCCTTGGTCAGGCACTCCTCGACCAGGTCGTCGCGCTCGCCGCGCCCGGCCTTGACGCCGTTCATCTTCAGTCCGGCCAGCACGTTGTCGTAGATCGACATCGCGGGGAACGGGTTCGGCTTCTGGAACACCATGCCGATCTCGCGGCGGGCGTGGGTGATCCGGCGGCCCCGGTCGTAGATGTCCTCGCCGTCGAGCAGGACCTGCCCGGCGAGCGAGGCGGTGCCGATCAGTTCGTGCATGCGGTTGAGGATGCGC
Organism: Streptomyces sp. NPDC008079; assembly: GCF_042957385.1. Classification (NCBI taxonomy): domain Bacteria; kingdom Bacillati; phylum Actinomycetota; class Actinomycetes; order Kitasatosporales; family Streptomycetaceae; genus Streptomyces; species Streptomyces sp. NPDC008079. The sequence goes on along the minus strand of NZ_JBIBIC010000019.1, from coordinate 161,010 downwards.
AGGAAGGTGGACTTGCCGCAGCCGGAGGGGCCGATCAGCGCGGTGACGCGCTGTGCGGGCATGGTGAGCGACACCCGGTCGAGCACCTTGTGGTCGCCGAACCAGGCCGACACCTCACGGGCGTCGAGGGTCGCGGAACGGGAGGCGGAACGGGGGTCGGAGCGGGGGTCGGAGCGGGGGTCGCCGCCGGTCGGCGGGTCGCCGGGGACGGGCGGCAGTACGACGGTCTCGTCAGTCGCTGACATCGTGTTCCTCATATGCGTCGGGTATGCGTCGGGGCGGTTCGTGGCGGGCTCGGTCCGAAAGCGGCTCAAGCGGTCAGGTCCCAGGCGGTCCGGTACCAGGCGGTCCGGTCCCGGGAGGTCCGGCCTCCAGCACGCCGGTCCAGCACACCGGTCCCAAGTACGCCGGTCTCACAGCAGGTTGGGCAGCAGGCGGGTGGCCTCACCGGACAGGGCGACCACGACGGCGGCGAGCACCGGGACCGCGCAGATCCACGTCTGCCAGCGCCCCCAGCGCCGGTAGGTCCAGGTGACGGCGACCGCGACGAGCAGCAGCCCCTGCGTCCACAGCAGGATCGGCAGCCAGGCGGCCGGGTCACCGGCCAGCGGCTGCTCGGCCGCCGAGATGCCGCCGCCCGCCGCCGGGCCCGGCTGGACGTCGCTGACCAGTTCCGCGTCCACCCGCAGCACACCGTGCGGGGTGTAGAGGCCGCCGGTCGCGGTCATCAGGATCAGCCGGCCCTGTCCGGTGCCGGGCAGCGCGGGCGCCGGGTCGCCCGCGTGCCGCACTCCGGTCACCTGGTACCGCTGCTGGCCCTGGCCCGTCGTGACGGTGATCGGGTCCCCGGCCTTCAGCTCGTCGATGTGGTTGAACGGGCTGCCGTAGCCCCACTGACGGCCCATCACGATGCTGGTGCCCGGCTGGCCCGGCAGCGGGGTGTCCCTGCGGTGCCCAGGACCCGACCTGAGCACACCGGACGTCGTGCCCTGGAAGACGACCTCCTTGAGGCCGATCGCCTTGATGTGCAGCACCGCGACCGGCGAACCCAGCGGCACGGGCTCGCCCTTGTCGTCCAGGCGGCCCACCGGGGCCGTGCCCTTGGCGAGTTGGGCGCGCAGGTCGGCGTAACCGGTCTGCTGGGCGCGGGCGTGCTCGACGTGGCCGAGCAGCGTGAGATTGACGACGAATCCGAGCAGCAGCGCGGCCAGCAGGGTCAGCGCCGCGCCCGGGATGACGAACCAGGCGGCGGGCGGCTGTTCGGCCGCCCGACCTATCTGCGGCTCGGCCGGTTCCGGCGGCGGCCCGGCGGCCTCGCGGGACGGTGACAGTACGGCCACGGGTGGCGCTCCTTCGCGTGCGTGCGTTTCGCTGACGTGCTCGGACGGGGGGGGTCGGCGCCGCGGTCTCGTACGCGGCCCCGACAGCGGTCGTACGGACCGGTCGTAGCGGTCGGTCGTAACGGCCGGTCGTACGGCGGCAGTACGGCCGGTCGCCGGGCGGCGGACGGTCGGAACCGCCCGCCGCCCGGCGTACCGCGTGCCGCGTGCCGCGTACGGTCAGTCGCGCGGCGTGGGACCGAAGGTGAGCAACTTGCCGTCCCTGCGCACCCGGTAGGCGGCATAGCCGCCACCGGTCACCATCAGGAACGCCAGCACGCTCAGCGGGACGACACCGGTGGCTCCGGTGGCCGCCAGCGGGCCGTTGCTGCCGCCGGAGCCGCCCGACGTCCCCGACGAACCGCCGCTGGACAGACCGCCGTTGGACGTGCCGCCGTCAGTCGACGTGCCTCCGCCGTCCGCGCCGCCGGTGTCGGTGGGCGTGTCCGTGGGGGTGTCGGTCGGGGTGTCCGTGGGCTCGTCGGTCGGCGTGCCGGTCGGATCGTCGGTCGGCGAGGTGCCCGCGCCCGCCGTGAACGCGAACGTCTGCTTGATGCCGCTGGTCGCGCCGGTCAGCACCAGGGAGTGGCTGCCGTCGGCGAGGTCGGCAGGCAGGGTCACCGCGTAGTTGGCGATCTTGCCGCTGTTGTCGGCGGTCGCGTCGTCGGCAGCCGGGGACCCGTCCAGCGCGAAGGTGATCTTCTCGCCGTTCCCGCCCGTGGGGCCCGGCAGGAACCCCTCCGCGGTGACCTTGATCTTCTGGCCCTTGGTGAGCGCCGGGGTGTCGTGCAGTTCGGTCCCGGAGTCGTCGAGCACGGTCAGGTCGGGCTCGGCCACCACGGGATACGACACCCCGTTCTGGCTGGCGGCGAACTTGAGCGGGTCGCTGGGCGTGAACTGCGCCGAGAGCGTGATGACGCCGGGGTTGCCGATCCCTGGAATGCTCGCCGTCGCCACGCCGTTGACCAGCGGAATCATGTTCCCGCCGGTGACGGGCACGGCGCCCTGCTTGAAGGTCACGGTGCCTTCGGCGGTGTCCGGCGTGACGGTGGCCTTGAGGGTGATCTTCTTGTCCGCCACGGCCCGGCCCGCCGGGTCGACGGTGAGAACGACGGAGGTCGACGTCGGCGGGGTGACCGTCTTCACCGCCCAGTCGGAGCCGGTGATCTCGATGAACGTGGTGAAGGTCGGCAGGTCCCCGGCGGACGGGTCGGCGGACTTGCAGACCACGTCGATCGGATACGTGCCGTCGGCGAGCTCCACGCTTGACGCGTCGAACGCGGAGCTGATCGACCGGAGGATCGTGCCGTTGCCCCCCGAGGCCGGGAGCCGCGCGGTGATGGGGGCGGTCGAGAACGGGGCGCCGTTGGTCAAGTGGGTCGCCAGGAGCGACTCCGCGCCGTCGAGGACGATGTACACGCTCACGGCGTCCTGGTAGTTCGCGGGGCATGCCTGGTCGACCGAGACCGATGCGAAGGCCGGGGAGTCGTCGACGGTGCCGGCGGCGGGCGACAGCGTCACGTTCCCGGCCAGATCCGCGTTCGCGGTCCCCGCGGTGGTGAGGACCAGGGCCCCGGTGCCCAGGACCAGTGCGAGCACGCTCAGCAGCGCCGCGTGCATTCTTCGTTTCATGTCTCCTCGTCCCCTCGGGGATATGCGTCGGTCGTACGAGTCGCGCGGGTCGTGCGGTGGCGGTGCCGTTCCCGCCGTGTCACGGCGGCAGCCGGGCATCTGGACGATGCCCGGCCGGTGGTACGTCTGTGCTGGTCAGCGCTGTTTCGCGGTTACTTCGTGGTGAAGGTGAAGGAGACCTGGACGAAGCTGCACAGACCGGTGAGGGTCAGGGTGTGGGAGCCGCGGGCGATCAGCTTCGGCACCGTCAGGTCGTAGCCGGTGACCGAGCCCCGCGCGTCGGTCGCCACCGGGGCGAAGAGCGCGAGGGCGTTGGACACGAACGGCAGCACCTGCTCCTGGCTCTGCGGCAGGAAGCCCTGCGCGGAGACCTTGATGTGCTGTCCGGGGGTCAACTGCGGGCTGTCCCCGAGGGCGTTGCCGTCCGCGTCGGTCACCGTGACGGACGGCGCGTTGACGAACGAGTAGCTGAGGACCGAGTAGTCCTGCGCGTAGGCGAGTTGGTCGGCGGGGATGAAGACCGCGATGTAACTGCGGACGTTCGGCGCGGTGTTGGCCGGCGGCTGGAAGGTGGCCACGCCGTTCACGACCGGCACCGGGGTGTCGTACACGGTGACGCCGTTGTCCGCCTCGAACTGGACGGCTCCGGGCACGCCGCCCGCGACCTTCGCGGTGAGCGTGAAGGGCTTGCCGACCTGGACGTGGTGGGCCGGGTCGGCGCTGAGCCTGACGCTGGTGGCGACCGGGGCGGCGTGGCCGGAGACCTGCCAGGTGTCACCGGTCACGTCGATGAAGCCGGTGAACGTCGGGTGCTCGGGGAAGTTCGCCCGGTCGGCGTTCGCGCAGGTCACGTGGATCGGGTAGGTGCCGTCCGCCACCGGGACACTGGCGACGTCGAAGGCGGTGGCGATCGACCGGACGATGGTGCCGTTGCCCGACGCCTCCGGGACCTGCGCCGTGACCGGGGCCTTGGTGTACGGGGCGCCGCCGGTCAGGTGGGAGGCCAGGAGCGACTCCCGGCCGTCCGGTACCACGAGCGACACCGTGAGGGCGTCCTGGTAGTTCGCCGGGCACGCCTTGTCGACCGACACCCGCGCGAACGGCGAGTCGTCGTCGATGCCGGTGCCGCGGGCGGTGAGGGTGACCGTGCCCGAAGTCGCCGTCGGGGTACCGGTGGTGGCGCCTGCGGTGCCCGCCCCCGCGAGCAGCGCGCCCGTGCCCATGGCCAGTGCGAGCGCGCCGACCAGAACGCCGCGCAGTCTTCGTCTCGTCATTGTCTTCTCTCCCCCTGAAGGAGTCCGGTGTGTACGTGGCACCGCGTCGCGGTGCCGGGAGCGGCCGGGCGCCCCCGAGGGACGCCCGGCCCGGCGGACGGTGGTCCGCCGCTGTGACGGGTCAGACGACGGGTCAGACGAGGTCGCGGCTGACCAGGGTGGTCGCGTTGCCGCAGTTGGTGTCGGTGCCGAAGCCGTACTTGTTGATCACCGTGGTGGTGGAGTCGTACTTGGCGGTGCACACCTTGGAGGCGCTGCCGACGAAGGTGTTCTTGATGAGCGTCTCGCCGGTCACCCGGCTGTCCGGGATGACGTTGTAGACCTCACGCGTGACCGGGAACGCGGTGTTGAGGTTCCCGCTCGCGTTCAGCGGCGCGGTGGAGTTGACGGTCTTGAGCACCGCGCCGTTGCGACGGTCGGTCACGCCCGGCAGGGAGCGGCCCTGCGCGATGTGCTGCGCGATCGAGAACGGCATGAGGTCGTTCGGGCCCTGGAGGGCGCTGCCGTTGTGCTCCTGGACGGCGGCGCCGTTCGCGGCGGTGTCCTTGACGCAGGACGGCAGGGTGGTGGCGTTGAAGCCCAGCGTCGAGGCCCAGAACTTGCGGGTGCCGGAACCGGCCTGCGGCACCAGCGGGTGGACGGTGACGCCACCGATGGTCGGGTACGTGCCGGCCGGCAGCGGGTTGCCCGCCGTGTCCAGGCAGTTGTAGACCCGGGTCAGGTCGGAGGTGGCCTTCTGGGCGTTCGTCAGGGAGGAACCGCCGGCCAGGTAGGTGAAGTTGGCGGGCAGGTTGGTGGTGGTCGCCGTCGCCGCCGTCACCGCGTCCACGGCGAACGGGATGAAGGTGAACTGGCCCGTGGCGTTGGGGGTGGAGGAGGACCGGGCGAAGTCGATGCAGTGGCTGCCGGCCGCGATGTCGGCGCGCAGCGCGTTGACACCGGCGCCCGAGCCGTCGGGGCGGGTGACCGACGCACAGGTGGTGTCCCGCGTCGAGATCGTGGAGGAACCGGTGGCGTCGTAGGACGCGATCAGGTTGCCGTCCGAGGAACCGGTCGGGTTCGGGTCGGCGATCTTGTTGCCGAGGCCGTTGAGCACGTCCTGCGTGGTGTCGGAGCCGACCGCGACGAGCGTGCGGTGGACACCGGCCGCCGGGTCGGCCTGAGCCGTACCGGCCACGATGGTGACACCGAGGGTCGCGGTACCGACCACGATCGCCGCCCGCTTGGCGAATTTCACGTTCACTGTATTTCCTCCGAGTCGATGCGGATGGAATTTCCAGACGTGTGACACGCAAGGAGAATTGATAATTCCCCCAAAAGACCTGACCTGTCGGTCCGGCCATGAATGATCCTGCCGATCTCCTCAAGAAGTGGCAACCAAAATTACCGCCCCGCAAAAGTGAACAACGGGTATTCCAAATTCTCTTTTATTTTCCTTCCAAGGGGCGCCCAAGTACCCGTCACACCGGTTTCCTGCCGCGGACGACGGCCGCGCGCATCAGCAGGGGTCCGGCCAGGGAGCCCGCGATGCCCGCGATGAGGACGATCAGCAGCACCCAGCGGACGGCGCCGAGAATCGCCTGGGGGGTGGTGCCGCCGGTCTGGGCGACGTTGCTGACGGGGGGCGAGGCGGCGGGTCCGCCGGTGGAGCCCTTGGTCGTACCGGCCGCGGGGGCCGACGACGACGGGGACGCGGGCGGTGCGCCGCCCGGACCCGGTCCCCCGCCGGTCGCTCCGTGGCCGGCGTCGCCGCCCGTACCGCCGCCGGTCGTTCCCGTACCGCCGGGGCCGGAGCCGGAACCGCCGTTGGAGGACGTGTCACCCGGTCCCGTGGCCGGGGGCACACCGGCGATCAGCGCGGACGCGGCCGTGAGGGCCTGTTCGCGCAGGGTGGCGGTCAGGGGTGCGTAGCCGAGCGGCAACAGGCCGAAGCCGATGCCCTGTCGCTGGCCGGAGCCCGCCGCGTACCGGATCAGCGCGGCGTAGGTCTTGCGGTCGGCGGCGTCCAGCGAGGTGGAGGCGGCGGCGTAGGTGACGGTGGTGAGCGGGTAGGCGCCCGGTGTCTTCGCGGAGGGGTCCGCGTCCAGGACGCCCGGGGCCTTGCCCGCCTTCATCCCGTTCACCGCCCTGGTCATCGAGTCGACCGTCGGGGCGACGAACTGGCCGTCGGCGTTGAGGAGTTCGGCGGTGCCGAGCCGGTAGCGGGCGGCGCTGGCCGCGTCCGTCAGGCCCATGATGAAGTTCGAACCCGCGGGCTGCGTCTCGGCCTTCGTCAGCGCCGGGGGCGTGGACGTGGGGTTGAAGCCGGTGATGCCGCCGTTGTTGGCCTTGCGGACCGTCCTGGCGTCGTCGCTCAGACCGCTGCCGTACGGGTTCACGCCGACGGCCGTCAGCCGGATGTCGGGGAAGCGGCTGTCGGGCGCCCACACCGTCGGGTCCGGCTTGTCGAAGCCGGACGGCGGGGTGCTGACCGGTGCCAGTTCCAGGAAATACGGATTGATGACCGTGCCCCACGGGTCGGGTTTTCCGGAAAGGAAGCTGCGCGCGTCGGGGTCGGAGAGCAGCCATTTCCACAGCTGCCCCGCCGAATCGCTCGCGCCCTGCGGGACCCCGATACCGAATCCGCAGGAACTGCCCACGGGGTAGGGCACACCGGCGTTGAGCCGCGCGAATTCGGGATCGCGCTCGATACCGAACGGGTTCTTCGCCGGAAGTCTGCCGCGCGGGAAGTCGTTGCCCGGCAGGTCGCACTGGTAGGACTCGGTGAGCATCTTCGCCACGAGCCGCGCGTTCAGCCGTATCCGGGGCACCTGTTGGGACGATCCGGCCACCTGGACGCTGTAGCCGATGACGAGTCCGGAGACCGCGACCGGCGCGTGGACGACCGGTGCCACGTCCGGCTGGGGCAGCACCGGGTTCTCGATGAAGGCGAGTCCGGCCGAGCCCGTACCGGGGCTGGTGACCTGCGTACGGGAGAAGTCCTCGAGCTGCGGAACGTATCCGTAGGTGACCTTCTGCGAGGTGCACAGGGTCGGCGCCCAGGAGCTCATCGCCTCGAAGATCATCTCGGAGCCGATGGTGGGCTGTTCGTCCTGGCCGATCGGGCAGGGCGAGTCGGTCGGGGCGAAGTCGAGGCGGAACACGATGCGTTGGGCCCAGTTCCCCGCGGACAGCGGGGAGCTGATCAGTCCGTTGGGCGGCGGCGCTTCGGAGCCGTCGGGTTCGTGGGTGCCGCGGGGCACGACCACGAGCCAGCACGGCTCGGGCGCCTGACCGGTCCTCGCCACCGTGCCGCACCCCAGGATCGGCGAGGTGTCCGCGTCCTCCGCCTGGAAGATCGTCTGGCCGCTGCCGTCGACGCCGGTCGTGGCGAGGTCCTGCTCATTGGTCGCGTACTGCGTGAAGAACTGGTTGACGTCGGTCGAGCTGGCGCCCTTCACCGTGGTGAAGGGCACGGTGTGCTGCGCCGGCTCCAGCGGGTCCAGATTGCCCACGCTCCGCCCGACGTTGAGCACGCCCGTGTTCGGCGGCGGGTTCCCGTACTCGCACTGCTCCGGGGTCGGGCCGGTCGCCGCGTCACCCCAGCACTGCATGAGCTGGAGGTAGTTGCCCGCGTTGTTGGGCGAGCTCTTCACCCCGCCCGCCCATGAGACCTTCAGTCCCTGCGTCCGCAGATTCCTCGTCTGCTCGACCGTCACCCTCAGGTGCGAGAAGTCGTCGTAGGGACCCTTGGTGCCGGGCTTGGTGACGGCGGAGCCGGTGTCCGTGCCGGTGTCCGCGTGGGCCTGTCCGCCGCCCGCCGACGGCGGCAGCAGGGTCAGGCCGACGGCGGCGAGCACCGAGGTGAGAAGCGCGCCGAGGCGGACCGACAGGACGCGGCCTCGGGCGGCTCCGGGGTGGTTACGCGCGGCCATCACGCCTCCCGTTCCTGGTCAGCCGCCTGGCGAGGGTGGGCGGGGCGAGGACGACCAGCAGCAGCGCCAGGGCGGAGAGCCCCATGAGCCAGGTCCGCATGCCCCAGAAGGTCTCGTTGCCGACGCCGACACTGGAGGCGACGATGTCCTGGTTGCCGCCGGTGCCGCCGGAGTCGCCCGCGGGCAGGCCGGTGTCGGGGTCGACGCTCTGGCCGGTGCCGCCCGTGGCGGTCGTACCGCCGGTGGCGGCGCCGCTCGTACCGGCCGTGGTGCCGCCGGACGTGGTGCCCGTACCGCCGCTCGCGCCCGCCGTGGTGCCGGACGAGCCGCCGCCCGTACCGCCGGAACCGCCCTTGCTCCCACCGGAGTTGCCGCCGTTGGAGCCGCCGCCCGAGGCGGCGTTGGCCTGCGGCTTGACCGAGGTGGGCTGCCTGGACGCGCCGCCCGTGCCGTCGGAGCACTGCTGCGTGCCCTGCCGGTCGCACGCCTTGGGGAACGGCGCGTTCTTGGCCAGGGTGTTGGTGCCGTCGCTGGAGAAGGTCGGATTGTGGCAGCCCGCCAGATTGATGGTCTGGGCCTGCACACCGGGGACGCGTTTGAGCTGGTCGAATCCGGCCTGTACGAGGTTCTTCGGCAGCGGCGAGAAGCCCAACGGCTGCGCCTGCGACTGGCCTTGGCACAGGAAGTAGTAGCCGAACGCGCCGAGCGTTCTGCCCTTGTCCTCGGTCAGCGGCGAGTCCAGCGAGGTCGGCAGGATCATGTAGCTGTAGCTGGACAGCGGATACGTCCGCGCGTCCTGGTACGCGTAGACCTTGTCGAGGATCTGCGTCAGATACTGCGAGGAGTTCTCGTCCTGGTTGATCTGCGCCTGGGTCAGCGCCACGGCGACGTTGGAGGCGGTGGGCTCGGTGTAGTAGCCCTTGGCGTTGAGCACCTTGGCGACCGGGAAGCCGGTGGTGACCGCGTAGGAGTACTCGACGTAGGTGATGGCGCCCTCGGCGTAGTTCTGCCGGGTGTAGCCGGACACGCCGAGCGAGCCGGACTGGGCGATGAAGCCGGAGCCGGGGATCACCGGGTAGTACGACGTCAGGCCGCACGGGGTGGGCTTGTTGGCGCGCTTGCAGTAGTCGTTCCACACCGCGCCCTGCTGCTTGGACATCCACAGCGTGAACTGGGCGGTGGTGCCCGAGCCGTCGGAGCGCACCACCGGGATGATCTTGCGGGCCGGGAGGGTGAGGCCGGGGTTGTCGGCGGCGATCTGCCGGTCGGACCAGTTGGTGATCCGGCCGGTGAAGATCTTGGCGACCGTGCCGCCGCTCAGCCGCAGATTGGTGACCCGCTTGCCGCCGATCTTCAGGTTGTACATGAAGGCCGTGCCGCCCGCGACGATCGGCATGTACGCGTAACCGCGCTTGGGCGGAGGTTCGCGCACCCCGAACTCGGTCATGCCGTAAGGGATTTCGGACACCGCGAAGTCGACGGTGCCGTTGGTGAACTGCTGGCGGCCGTCGGACGAGCCGCTGCCCGTGTAGTCGACGGTCATCCCGTACTTCTTGACGCTCGCCCGCCACTGGTCGACGGCGTTCTGGCTCCAGGTCGAGCCGGCGCCGCTGATCCTCGCGTACGAGTCGGCCTTGGCCGGCGGTGCCTGGCCGAGGAACAGCAGCGAGATCAGCAGCGCGGCCATCGCCCCCGCTGCCGCCCTCGCCGCCCTGAGGCCCGTCAAGCCGATCCTCTTCACGATCCGTCAACTCCCTGTGCAGGTTGAATTGTTGTCGTGCGGAAGGCCGGGGCGGCCGACGCCGACGAGTAGCCGTCGCGCGCCGCGGCGCGCTCGGTGAAGCGGCGCGCGTCCCGGCGGGAGGCGACGACCCTGCGGTGGGTGCCGCGCCTGCTCAACTGGCCCGCGTCGCGCCCGCCGAGGACCCGGGCGAGCGCGAAGAGCACCAGGACGAGCACCAGCAGCACCGACGCCGCGCCGAACCCGCGCGCGATCATGGTGGGTTGGGGGGACTTCACGAACTCGAAGGTCGCGAGCGGCAGCGACACCATCGGGTTCTGCGAGGGGTCGTAGTTGGTGCTCGCGCCGAAGCCCGCCGTCAGCAGGACGGGAGAGGTCTCGCCGATGCCGCGGGCGGTGCCGAGGATGACCGCGGTGGTCAGCCCCGACCGGGCGGTGGGCAGCACCACATGCCATACGGTCCGCCAGCGCGGCGACCCCAGCGCGTACGACGCCTCGCGCAGGGTGCCGGGCACCAGCCGGATCACCACGTCGGAGGCGCGGATGATGATCGGCAGCATCATCACGGAGATGGCCAGCGACGCCGCGAAGCCCGACTTGGGGACGTTCAGCGCGAGGATCACGGTGGCGTAGATGAACAGACCGGCCACGATCGACGGCAGCGCGGTCATCGCCTCGACGACCGTACGGACGAAACGCGCGTAGCGTCCGGGCACCTCGTTGAGGAACACCGCGCACAGCAGTCCCGCCGGGACGGTGAGGACCAGGGCGATGCCGATCTCGATCAGCGTGCCGACCACGGCGTGCTTGATGCCGCCCGCGCTCAGCGGGTCGAGCGGCCCGGTGACGGACATGTCCCGGGTGAAGAAGTTCAGGTGCGGTATCGCCCTGCGGCCGGACCACAGCGTGTAGACGACGACGAACAGCAGCGCGACCAGCAGCAGCACCGCGATGCTGTGGACCACGGCGGAGGCGATCTTGTCGCGCACCACCGGGCCGTCCTCGTCGAAGGAGACCAGCAGCGCGTACAGCGCGATGAACAGCGCGTACCAGAAGACGACGAAGCCGAGGGCCCCGCTGAAGGGGGCGATCCTGGCGAAGAACAGCCAGGTGAGGGAGAGGGAGGCGGCTGCCGAGCCGAGCAGTCCGAGCAGGTCGGTCTGGCGGACGGTGGAGGTGGAGCGCCGGCGTTCCGCTGCCGCGGGGGGCGGGCCGGGGATGACGGTGCCGGTGCCGGGGGCCTTCGTGGCCGGGTGCGCCGGGGCCGGGTGCGCCGGGGCGGTGGCGGTCCCGGCGGATTCCGGCGCCGTGGTGACGGAGTCCGGTGCGTCCGTGGTCATACGAGGGGGTCTCCTGGTTCCGCCGATCGCTCGGCCTACGGCGTGCGTGCGGCTGACGGATGCGGGCTGACGGTGGGGCGGCGGCTCAGCGGCTCGGCTACTGGGCGGCTCGGCTGTCGGCTGCTCGGCGGCTACTCGGCGGTGGCGCCGGACCGGCTGCGGGCGACGATCGACGAAGCGGCGAAGTTGACCACCAGCGTCATGAGGAAGAGGGCCAGACCCGCGGCCATCAGCGCGGACATGCCCAGCGGGCTGGCCTCGCCGTACCGCAGCGCGATCAGCGACGAGACGGAGCTGGTGCCGCTCTGGAGGATGTGCGGCTGGATGACGAAGATCGGCGAGATGACCAGGTAGACGCCGATGGTCTCGCCGAGCGCGCGGCCCAGGCCGAGCATGGTGCCGCCGATCATGCCGCCCATGCCGTACGGCAGGACGACCGAGCGGATCATGCCCCAGCGGGTCGCGCCCAGCGCGTACGCGCCCTCCCGCTCCCCCACCGGGGCCTGCGAGAACACCTCGCGGATAATCGAGCAGATGATCGGGGTGACCATCATGGCCACGACGATTCCGGCGACGAAGGTGGACGCGGTGTAGACGGTCGCGGTGGCGAGCGGGTCGTGCGGGTCGGCGCCGTCCACGTGGAAGAGCGGGATCCAGCCGAAGTACGTCGACAGCCAGCGGGCCAGGCCGATCACCTTGCCCTGGAGGAAGAACAGCCCCCACAGGCCGTAGACCACCGACGGCACGGCGGCCATCAGGTCCACGGTGCTGACCAGCGTGCGGCGCAGCCTGGCGGGGGCGTACTCCGAGATGTACAGCGCCGTGCCGATCGCCATCGGCACCGCGATGACGATGGCGACCGCCGCGATCAGCACCGTGCCGATGATGACCGCCGCGATGCCGAAGTGCCCGGCGTCCGGGTCCCATTCGGCGGTGGTCAGGAACGCCGGAACGCCCACCTTGCGCAGTGCCTGCCACGCCCGGTACAGCAGGAATCCGCCGACCAGCAGCATCACGACGAGCACCAGGCTGCCGCCGCCGCGCGCCACTGCCCTGAACACCCGGTCGGGCAGCCCCGAGTCGGCGTGCAGCCGCCGGGCGCTGTCGGCTCCGGGCCCGTCACCCTGGTCCGGCTCGCCGGTTCTCGCCAGTGTTCGCATCGTCACGCATTGACGCTCATGGTCCGCGATGGCCGCATTCGCAAGCCGATGTGAACGACAGCACCCGTAGGGGCAACTTCGGTTTCCGTACGGAATCACGTGGGCCGTACAGCCGTACGGGCCGGGGGGCGGCGGGCGGCTCGGGGCGCGGGGTGGACGCGGGGCGCGGGGGCCGGCCGGGCGGGCGGGGAAACACGGCGGCCACGTCCCGCCGCGCGTCGGCGCGGCACGGAACGTGGCCGTTGAGGTTCTTCGGTCAGCTCGCGTCGTCCCAGGGCACGGATTCGGCGGCGCCGAGCCCGAGCAGTGTCAGACGGAACCGGTCGTACGCGGCCTGGCACGTCGAGTGCCGCTCGTACGCCCGCGCCGACACGGCCTGCACACGACCCTCACTGTCCCGTAACCGCCAGATCCATCCATTGGACTCGGCGGCGTGCTGTACTCCGCCCGCCAGTCCCTCCGCGCTCTCGCACAGCCCCTCGAAGGAGGCCCTGCACTCGGCGTCGTCCGGATACGCGTTCGCCCCGAGAGCGATCACCCGGCCGTTGTTCGCCGTCAGTCGCCACGAGTGCCACCCGTTCTCGTCGATGTCGATCTGACACCGTGTCCCCACCACACTGGCCCCACCGATCTCTCCTGCCATCTGCCGCAACCCCACCCCTGATGACCTCTTTGTCGCCCCACGTCGAGGAAGGCCGCACGCGCGGTAGATCGTGCGGCACGGGCAATGTATGTGGCCTCAGATAATTGAGGGTTGTCTCACAGGTTGCCCACGGCATCCTTCACCGCGAAGTTGCCCCTTGTTCACGGACGGTCGCTAGGGGTGACGTGCGCAGGGCGCGCCGGGCGGCGCGGGGGCCTCGGGGGGTCTCCGCAGGGCTCAGGGGGCCTCGGGGGGAGGGTCAGCCGCCGATGGCGAGGAGGACGACGAGGACGACGAAGCCGGCGACGGCCGGGGCGATGACCTCGTAGGCCCAGCGGATCTCGGGCTTCGGGGGCTCGGAGCCGTCGTCGGCGCCGTGCCGCTCCTTGAGCTCGCGCAGCTCGTGGATGGCCTGGTCGGAGGGCGAACGGTAGGCGCCGTCGTCATCGACCGGGAGGCCGGGGCGCGGCTTGCGGCGCGGGGGCGCGCCGAAGGGGTCGTCGCCCGCCGCCTTGGCGCGCATCTGCTGCTTGGTCGCGCGCTTGCGCGCGCGCAGCGAGACCGGGATCGCCCAGATCTGGTACTTCTTGCCGCCCGCGAACAGCTCGTTCGAGAACGACGCGCGCAGCGACTCGACGCCGGCCCACGCCACCGAGATCGTCCTGAACGGGTTGCGGACCTTGAGCCGCTGCTCGCCCGCGTAGACGGCGGGCCGCAAGGTGAACGCCACGATCAGCGGGATCGCCAGCAGCAGTGAGGCCAGCGCCAGCCACGGCGCGTGTCCCTTGCCGTGCACCACGGCGTCGCCGCCCAGCCACAGCGCGAGCACCAGCAGCAGCACACCGGCGCACAGTCCGGCCACCGAGCGGTAGACCCGGTCGGGGTACTGCGGTGTCCCGCCTGCCGGGTCGGGCGTGGTGGCCTGCGCGGCCGGGCGGTTGTGGTGGCTCGTCATAATCCCCGATTCTGCCCCACCGAGCCGCCGCCCTCGCCCCCAGCCCTGTTGCGTTCCCGCATCTTTCCCCCAAACCCGCACTTCCCGCCAGGCGCGCGGGGAACCGCGCGCGCAACCCCCCACCGGCCGGAGGCGGGAAAACATCCGGGCTGCCCCGCCCGGGACCGGTGGCGACCTGCGCGAGCGCTCCAACTGACCGCGCAGTTCCCCGCGCCCCTCTAACGATCGGCCCGCCCCGCCGGGGGCGCGGGGAACTGCGCGAGCAACCCACCACCGACCGGAGGCCGGAAAACAACCGGACTGCCCCGCCCGGGACCGGTGGCGACCTGCGCGAGCGCCGTGGCTGGCCACGCAGTTCCCCGCGCCCCCCCAAAAAAGACCGGCCCGCCCCCCAGGCGAAAAGAGGCCCGCCCCGCCAGGGGCGCGAGGAACCGCGCGAGCAACCCACCACCGGCCGGAGGCCGGAAATAACCGGACTGCCCCGCCGGGGCCGGTCGTGACCTGCGGGAGCGCCGTAGCTGGCCGCGCAGTTCCCCGCGCCCCTCAAAAGACCGGCCCGCCGCCCGGGCGAAAGGGGCCCCGCCCCGCCGGGGCCGGTCGCGACCTGCGCGGAGCGCCATGGCTGACCGCGCAGTTCCCCGCGCCCCCAAAAGATCGGCCCGCCGCCCAAGGCGGAGAAGCGTTCGGAGGGGAGCCCCGGGAGATCGGGGGCCGTCGAGGGTGGGGGAACCCTCGCCCGGAGGGGGGTGGCGGGTTGCTACGCGCGTAGATATGCTGAGGTGGTGACCATGTCTTCGCCGCCGCCTACGCCGGTAGTCCCCGCCTATGATCCCGATGCCGCGCGCCGTACGGCGACGATGTCGGATGTGACCGCTTCGGACAGCGCCCTGCGCCGCTTCCTGCACGGACTGCCGGGGGTGGACGCGGTGGGCCTGGAAGGGCGGGCGGCGTCGCTCGGCACACGGTCGATCAAGACGACGGCGAAGGCGTACGCCATCGACCTGGCGATCTCGATGATCGACCTGACGACGCTGGAGGGCGCGGACACGCACGGCAAGGTCCGGGCGCTGTGCGCGAAGGGCGTGCGTCCTGATCCGACCGACCGCACGACCCCGAAGGTCGCGGCGATCTGCGTGTACCCCGACATGGTGGCGACGGCCAAAGAGGCCCTGGGCGACTCCGGCGTGCACGTCGCCTCGGTGGCGACGGCCTTCCCGGCCGGCCGGGTCGCGCGCGACGTGAAGCTGGCCGACACCGCCGACGCGGTCGCGGCCGGCGCGGACGAGATCGACATGGTGATCGACCGCGGCGCGTTCCTGTCCGGCCGCTACATGGATGTCTTCGAGGAGATCCGCGCCGTCAAGGAGGCGTGCGCCCGCCCCGACGGCGAGAGCGCCGCCCACCTGAAGGTGATCTTCGAGAACGGCGAGCTGGCGACGTACGACAACATCCGCCGCTGCTCCTGGCTGGCGATGCTGGCGGGCGCGGACTTCATCAAGACCTCGACGGGCAAGGTCGCGGTCAACGCGACCCCCGCGAACACCCTGCTCATGCTGGAAGCGGTCCGCGACTTCCGCGCGGCCGTCGGCGTACAGGTCGGAGTGAAGCCCGCGGGCGGCATCAGGACCTCCAAGGACGCCGTGAAGTACCTGGTGATGGTCAACGAGACGCTCGGCGACGACTGGCTGTCCCCCGACTGGTTCCGCTTCGGCGCCTCCAGCCTGCTCAACGATCTGCTGATGCAGCGTCAAAAGCTCAGCACCGGCCGGTACTCCGGTCCCGATTACGTGACGGTGGACTGAAAACCATGACCGACCAGAGCACCGACCAGAGCACCGGCCAGCCCGGCATGCGGCCCGGCCGGAATCCCGGCCAGCGACCCGGCCAGAAATTCGCGTACGCGCCCGCGCCCGAGTCGCGGTCCGTCGTCGACATCGCGCCTTCCTACGGCCTGTTCATCGACGGCGAGTTCACCGCCGCCGCCGACGGCACCGTCTTCAAGTCCGTCTCGCCGTCCAGCGAGGAAGTCCTCGCCGAGGTCGCGCGCGCGGGCGAGGCGGACGTGGACCGCGCGGTGAAGGCGGCCCGCAAGGCGTTCGAGAAGTGGTCCGCGCTGCCGGGCGCCGAGCGCGGCAAGTACCTCTTCAGGATCGCCCGCATCATCCAGGAGCGCTCCCGCGAACTGGCGGTGCTGGAGTCGCTGGACAACGGCAAGCCGATCCGCGAGACCCGCGACGTCGACCTCCCGCTGGTCGCCGCGCACTTCTTCTACTACGCGGGCTGGGCCGACAAGCTGGCGTACGCGGGCTACGGCCCCGACCCGCGCCCGCTCGGCGTGGCCGGCCAGGTCATCCCGTGGAACTTCCCGCTGCTGATGCTGGCCTGGAAGATCGCCCCGGCGCTCGCCGCGGGCAACACGGTGGTGCTCAAGCCCGCCGAGACCACCCCGCTGTCCGCGCTGTTCTTCGCCGACGTCTGCCGCCAGGCGGGCCTCCCGCGCGGTGTCGTCAACATCCTGACGGGGTACGGGGACGCGGGCGCGGCCCTGGTCGCGCACGAGGGCGTGGACAAGGTCGCCTTCACCGGCTCCACCGGGGTCGGCAAGGCCATCGCCCGTACGGTCGCGGGCACGGACAAGAAGGTCACGCTGGAGTTGGGCGGCAAGGCGGCGAACATCGTCTTCGACGACGCCCCGGTCGACCAGGCCGTCGAGGGCATCGTCAACGGCATCTTCTTCAACCAGGGCCATGTCTGCTGCGCGGGCTCCCGGCTGCTGGTCCAGGAGTCGGTGCAGGACGAGGTGCTCGACGCGCTCAAGCGGCGGATGGCGACGCTGCGGGTCGGCGACCCGCTGGACAAGAACACCGACATCGGCGCGATCAACTCGGCCGAGCAGTTGGCCCGGATCACCGCGCTGGCGCAGGCCGGTGAGGAGGAGGGCGCCGAGCGCTGGGCCCCGGCGTGCGAACTGCCCGACGCCGGTTACTGGTTCGCGCCGACGCTGTTCACCGGCGTCACCCAGGCGCACCGCATCGCCCGCGAGGAGATCTTCGGCCCGGTCCTGTCGGTGCTGACCTTCCGCACCCCGGCCGAGGCGGTCGAGAAGGCCAACAACACCCCGTACGGCCTGTCCGCGGGCATCTGGACCGAGAAGGGCTCGCGCATCCTGTCGATGGCGAACAAGCTCCGGGCCGGTGTGGTGTGGGCGAACACGTTCAACAAGTTCGATCCGGCCTCCCCCTTCGGCGGCTACAAGGAGTCCGGTTACGGCCGCGAGGGCGGTCGGCACGGCCTGGAGGGGTACCTCGATGTCTGACGTCCGCGACGCTCGGCTGAGCGTGTTCAAGACCTACAAGCTGTACGTCGGGGGCAAGTTCCCCCGCAGTGAGAGCGGTCGGGTGTACGAGGTGACGGACTCCAAGGGCGGCGCCTGGCTGGCCAACGCGCCGCAGGCGTCCCGCAAGGACGCGCGGGACGCGGTGGTCGCCGCCCGCAAGGCCGTGTCCGGCTGGTCGGGCGCGACCGCGTACAACCGCGGGCAGGTGCTGTACCGCGTCGCGGAGATGCTGGAGGGGCGGCGCGAGCAGTTCGTCCGCGAGGTCGCGGAGGCCGAGGGGCTCTCCAAGACGAAGGCCGGGGCCGCCGTCGAGGCCGCCGTCGACCGCTGGGTCTGGTACGCGGGCTGGACCGACAAGATCGCCCAGGTGGTAGGGGGCGCCAACCAGGTGGCCGGTCCTTACTTCAACCTCTCGACGCCCGAGCCGACCGGTGTGGTCGCCGTCCTGGCTCCCCAGGACTCGTCCTTCCTCGGCCTCGTCTCGGTCCTCGCCCCGGTGATCGCCACGGGGAACACCGCGGTGGTCGTCGCCTCCGAGCGCTCGCCGCTGCCCGCGCTCTCCCTCGGCGAGGTCCTCGCCACCTCCGACGTGCCGGGCGGCGTCGTCAACATCCTCTCCGGCCGCACCTCCGAGATCGCCGCGCCCCTCGCCGCCCACCAGGACGTCAACGGCCTCGACCTCACCGGCGCCGACGCGGACCTCGCCGCCGAGTTGGAGCGGGGCGCGGCCGACAACTTGAAGCGGGTGCGCCGTCCGGCGCCGGAGGACTGGGGGACGGACCCCGGCCTCTCCCGCCTCACCGCGTGGCTCGAGACCAAAACCGTCTGGCACCCCATCGGCGCCTGACGGGTCCCCCGTAGGGGCGCGAGGAACTGCGCGACAAGCCACGACGTGCGTGCACGTCACCACCCGCCCCGGCGGGGCAGATCGGTGGTCTCCGGACCACCGGCCGGTGGGGGCGGGCAGCGCAGTTCCCCGCGCCCCTAAAAATCGGCCTGCCGTCCCCGGCAAAGGAACCGCTCAGTGCGGGAGGAGTCCCGTGACAGGTCCCACCAGGGGAAGCGTGCCGAGGGAGCCCCCGTTGGTGATCGGAGCGGTCACGGCGGAGGTGGAGACGGGGTGGAAATCGGCGACCTGGGAGCCGACGGCGTTGTCGAGCGGGTCGACACCGGTGTTGCTCAACGGATCGATCGTGAGGTCGCGGACGGGGGCGACGCCCGCGCCGAGTGCGCCGGTGACGTACTGGGTGGGGAGCGCGGAGGTGACGTCGGACGTCGGGAGGGCGTCGGTGGCGCTCTGGGCCGCCGCGAGGGGATCGGCGGCGGCGACACCGGCCGGTACGACGACGGCGGCCGCGGCGGCGGTGAGGGTCAGGGCGAGGGCGGTACGGAGCGAGGGCATGGACCGGTTCCTGTCGACGGGAGTCTTCCTGGCGCAGCGTAACGCAATGACCGCGCAGGGTAGTTGTCCTACGGCGGGTCGTCCCCCGGCCGGGGATACGGGACAATTGTTCTCCGTGAGTTCATCCCCGGTGTCGCTTCGCTCCCGTGTGATCCTGCTGACCGGCCCCTCGGGGTCCGGCAAATCGTCCCTCGCCACCCGTGCCGGACTGCCGGTGCTGGCCCTCGACGACTTCTACAAGGCGTGCGACGACCCGACGCTGCCCGCCCTGCCCAGCGGCGCGGGCACCGACTGGGACGCCCCGGGTTCCTGGAACGCGGACGCGGCGCTCGCGGCCGTGGCCGCGCTCTGTGCGGACGGCGCCGCCGACACCCCGGTCTACGACATCGCGACGAGTTCGGTCACCGGCCGTACCCGCCTCGACCTCGGCGGAGCGCCCGTCTTCGTCGCCGAAGGCATCTTCGCCGCCGAGATCGCCGGGCGCTGCCGGGAGCTGGGGCTGCTCGCGGACGCCCTGTGCCTGCGCGGACGCCCGACGACGACCGCGCGCCGGCGTTTCGTACGGGATCTGCGCGAGGCGCGGAAGTCGGTGCCGTTCCTGGTCCGCAGGGGCTGGAACCTCATGCGCGCGGAACGCGCGATCGTGGCCCGTCAGACCGCTCTCGGCTGCCACCCCTGCGGCCGTGACGAGGCGCTGGAACGTATCGCCGCGGCCGTCACCCCCGCGCCCCCGCTGCCCCGCGTCCCGGCCGAGGCGTAACGCCGTAAAGCTGTAAAGCCGTAGAGCTGTACGGCAGTGGACGTACGACAGGGCCGGACGGCATTCCCCTGGCCGTCCGACCCTGCTCCCCCGTACCCCCCCCGTTTCCCCCCTGCTCCCCCGTGTCCCCCCGACCGGCCCCCGTACCGGCGTGTGGAAATCCTTGGCCTTGAGCCGGGCCTCGGACGGCCCTCAGGCGACCAGTTCGCCGAAGGCGTCCTCCTCGTCGCGGCCGAAGCTCAGGGCCTCGTCGTCGCGCATGCGGCGCAGGGAGCGCCAGATGCTGCTCTTGACGGTGCCGACGCTGATCCCGAGGATGTCGGCGATCTCGGGGTCGGTGCGGCCCTCGTAGTAGCGGAGCACGAGCATGGTGCGCTGCTGCTCGGGCAGCCGGGCGAGCGCCTGCCACAGGACGGCGCGCAGTTCGGTGCCGCCCATCTCGTCGGTGTCGCCGACCGTCTCGGGCAGCTCCTCCGTCGGGTACTCGCTGAGCTTGCGCCGCCGCCAGGCGCTGATGTGCAGATTGGTCATGGTGCGCCGCAGGTAGCCGCCGACGGCCGCCTTGTCGCTGATCCGGTCCCAGGCCCGGTAGGTGGAGAACAGGGCGCTCTGGAGCAGGTCCTCGGCCGCGAAGCGGTCCCCGGTGAGGTGGTACGCGGTCGCGTAGAGCGACGCGCGGCGCTCCTGGACGTAGGCGGTGAAGGCCGCTTCGGCCTCGGCCCGCGCCGGGGTGCGGGCGGCGGCGCCGTCGAAGGTGCCGGACGGCTGGTCGGCGGTGGTCGCGGACGGTACGGGCTTCGCCTGGTGCTCGGCGCCGCTGTCGACCGCCGCCATGAACGGCGGGCGGTGCCGGGCGCTCGTCGGGTACGAGGTGCCGCGTCCGGCGCCGCGTACGTACCCCCGTCCGTTCGCGGCGCCGGACTTCTCCGTGGTGCGGACGGCGCAGGTCCCCGTGGAGTGCGCCGAGTGCGTGTGCGTCGCATGAACCGCGGTGTCGGTGGTGATGTGCAGTGTGTTCATGTCCCGCCCCCGTCGTTGGAACCTGATGCGTGGTCTTCGGCGTCGCATCCGGTACGGCGTGCGCTCTTCCGATGTGACAACAGACTGCCGGGCCAGTTTCATGACGCTGTCCGCCGAGTGTCACAGGCCCGTCACAGAGGCCGCGCGCCGCGTGACCGGCCGGTCGGCCCGGGTGCGGCACCGCCGGTCAGCAGGTCACGAGCAGGTCACGCGGACAGGGTCATGTCAGGGCGGAAGGTCCCCGCACTTCATGCGGACGCCGTCGTTAGGCAACAATGACCGGCGTGCCTTTCCTGTTGCTTATCGAGGATGACGACGCCATCCGTACGGGCCTCGAACTCGGCCTGTCCCGTCAGGGTCACCGCGTGGTGGCCGCTGCGACGGGCGAGGACGGCCTGAAGCTGCTCAAGGAGCAGCGCCCCGACCTGATCGTGCTGGACGTGATGCTGCCGGGGATCGACGGGTTCGAGGTGTGCCGGCGCATCCGCCGTACCGACCAGCTCCCGATCATCCTGCTCACCGCGCGCAGCGACGACATCGACGTGGTGGTGGGGCTGGAGTCCGGGGCCGACGACTACGTGATCAAGCCGGTGCAGCCGCGGGTGCTCGACGCCCGCATCCGGGCGGTGCTGCGGCGCGGCGAGCGGGACAGCACCGACTCCGCGGCCTTCGGCGCGATCGTCATCGACCGCAGTGCCATGACGGTGACGAAGGACGGCGAGGACCTTCAGCTCACGCCGACCGAGCTGCGCCTGCTGCTCGAACTGAGCCGCAGGCCGGGACAGGCGCTGTCCCGGCAGCAGTTGCTGCGTCTGGTGTGGGAGCACGACTACCTCGGTGACTCGCGTCTCGTCGACGCGTGTGTGCAGCGGCTGCGCGCCAAGATCGAGGACGTGCCGTCGTCACCGACCCTGATCCGTACGGTCAGAGGCGTGGGATACCGCCTGGACACGCCCCAGTGACATCGCGGTTCGGCGACGGGAACGGCGGGCACGGCGGGAAGGATCGGCACGACCGGCAGGATCGGCACGACGACCCCTCTGAGAGCGGCCCGACCGACAACGGCCCTTCGGACGACGGCGGTTCCGACGGCACCGCCACCGCCACCGTCACCGCCACCGGCACCGGTACCGGCTCCGCCACCGGCCAGGAACGCGACCGGGGCTGGAACTGGTCGCCCGGCATGGTGCGTTGGACGAGTCTGCGGCTGCGCCTGGTCGCGGTCTTCGCGGCCGTCGCGCTCACGGCCGCCGTCTCCGTCTCCGGCATCGCGTACTGGCTCAACCGCGACGCGGTGCTGACCCGCGCGCAGAACAGCGCGCTGAACGACTTCCGTGACTCCTTGCAGCGCAACGCGGCCTCGCTGCCGGTCTCACCGACCTGCGAGTCGCTGAACACCGCGGCGGGCCGGATCGGCGGACCCGACACGTACCAGGTGGTGCTGATCGACACGACGCGGGACAACGCGCCGTGCGCCGCGCCCTCCAACCGGGACGTGTTCACGCTGGACGACGTGCCTGCGCAGTTGCAGCGGGCGGTCAACACCCCGGACGCCAAGGACCACAACCGCTACCACCTGCGGTGGATGCGGATCTCGTTGCAGGGCCGCCCGTATCTGGTGGCGGGCGCGCGGATCAACGACGACGGCGCGACCGGCTACATGCTCAAGTCGCTGGACGCGGAGCGCAAGGACCTCAACTCCCTCGCCTGGTCGCTGGGGATCGCGACCCTGCTCGCTCTGGTGGGCGCCGCGCTGCTCGCCCAGGCGGCGGGCTCGACCGTTCTGCGTCCGGTGCGGCGGCTCGGTGAGGCGGCGCAGCGGCTCGGCGAAGGCCACCTGGACACCCGGCTGAAGGTGTCGGGCACCGACGAACTCGCCGAGATGTCACGGACGTTCAACAGCGCGGCCGAGGCGTTGGAGAGCCGCGTCGAGGAGTTGAGCGCGCGGGAGGCGGCCAGCCGCCGCTTCGTGGCCGACATGTCGCACGAGTTGCGCACCCCGCTGACGGCCATCACGGCGGTCACCGATGTGCTGGAGGACGAGGCGGAGGCGCTGGACCCGATGATCGCCCCGGCGGTACGGCTGGTGGTCAGCGAGACGCGGCGGCTGAACGAGTTGGTGGAGACGTTGATGGAGGTCACCCGCTTCGACGCGGGCACCGCGAAGCTGCGGGTCGACGAGGTCGACGTCGCGGACATGGTGATGGCCTGCATGGACGCCAGGGCGTGGGTCGACTCGGTCGAACTGGACGCGCCGCGCGGCCTGCTGGCCACCCTGGACCCGCGACGGCTGGATGTGATCATGGCGAATCTGATCGGGAACGCGCTCAAGCACGGCGGTTCCCCGGTCCGGGTCAGCCTGCGCAGGGAGGGGGGCGCGGACGGCGACGTCGTCATCGCGGTCTCCGACCACGGCCCCGGCATCCCCGAGGACGTCCTCCCGCATGTCTTCGACCGCTTCTACAAGGCCGACGCCTCGCGCGCCCGCTCCGAGGGCAGCGGTCTCGGCCTGTCGATCGCGATGGAGAACGCGCACATCCACGGCGGCGACATCACGGCGGCCAACTCCCCGGACGGCGGCGCGGTCTTCACGCTGCGGCTGCCGGTCAGGCCGCGCACCGACGAGGACGAGGACGACGCGGACGGCGACGGGGGCGCGAACGGCTCGGGCGCCACGGGCACGTCGCAGGGGCCCGGCGGTGACGCGCGATGAGACACCGCCCGACGAAATACCGCCCGCCGAAATACCGCCCGACGAGATACGGCCCGACGAGATACGGCCTGATGAACCACCGCTCGATGAGACGCCGCCCGATGAGCCTCGGCCGGATGAGACATGCGCCACGCAAGGTGCTGGCCGTCGTCCTGCTCGCCGCGCTGCCGCTGATCGGCGGCTGCGGCATCCGGTCGACCACGGTCCCGGTGGACGCGGGGCCCGCGCCGTCACGGGTGTCGTGCGCGGTGCCGCGCGACGGCAAGGCGCCGGAGACGGACACCGTCGTACGCCAGGTGTATCTGGTGTGCAGCATGCAGACCACGCCGGTCAAGCGGAATGTGACGCTGCGGCCGGGCAGGATCGACCGGCTGACGCAGGTCAGGGAGCTGGTCGCGCAGTTGCAGCGCAGCCCGCTGTCGGCCGAGGCGCAGGCCGGTTTCTCCACCGAGGTGCCGGGCAGCCTGGAGATCCTGGGGCCGTTCAAGGGCGATCCCGAGAACGCGCTGCGGCTGAACCAGCCGGTGGACGAGCTGCCGTCGTTCGCGCTCGCGCAGATCGTCTGCACGCTCGTCGACGACCCGTCGGTCACCGGCGACGGCGGTGTGGTGCTCGGCGGCGACGACCCCGACAGCAAGCCGCGCCGCTACGCCTGCACGCCCGACCTGCGGACCCGCCCGGACGCCGCGGACAGCGCGGGAACCGCGGTGGGGTGAAGCCGCGTCTTGGAGGGCGTGCGGCACGAAGGCTCCATTTTCAGGGTGCGCGCGGCCGGGCTGCTGCTCACCGCCGCGTACCTCGCTTTCGTCGCCTGGCTGCTGCTGCGTCCGCATTACGTGGCGTGGGTGCCCGCGCCGAATCTGCGGCCGTTCGGCACGATCCGCGCCGACCTGGCGATGAGCGCGGGCGAGGCGGCCCGGCGGATCGCCGAGGGCCTGGGTCTGCTCGCGCCGCTGGGCGTGCTGCTGCCGATGGCGGGCGGCCGGGTCCGCACCTCGGGCTTCGCGTCCTTCGCGCGGACGGTCTTCGCCTCGCTGATGGTGTCGCTGACCCTGGAATTCCTTCAGACGATGGTGCCGGGCCAGCTCTTCGACGTGGACGCGCTGCTGCTCAACACGGCGGGCGTGGCGCTGGCGCACCTCCTGGTGGTGCCGCCCGCGCGGCGCGCGCTGCGCAGGCGCGAGGCACGCAAGCGGGCCGCGCCCCCTGCCGAGGATCGCTCGGCGGGGGCGCGGCCCGTGGGGGTCTGACCGGTCGGCCGACGTACCGAGGCGGTACGCGCGGAGGCGGTACGCGCCGAGGCGGTACGTACTCCGGCCGGTGCCTGCCTGCTTGCTCCGTGCCGACGCGGAGACGCGCCGACGTGCCGACGTGCGTACGTGGAGACGCGCCGACGTGTCCGCGTATCTCCGCGCCGACGTGTCCGCGGCCTACTTGCCGGTGAGGCCGCCGACCGGGAGGCCGCCGAGGAGGCCGTTCGCCGGGCTGACCTGGTTGCCGGAGGGCAGCAGCTTGCCCGGGTTGCCGGGGAGCGCGGAGGTGCCGTTGGTCAGCGCCTGCTGCGCGCCGTTGGCGCTGTCGGCGGCGCCGGGCAGGAGCTTGGCGGCGGTGCCGACCGGAGTCCCGTCGAGCACGGTGGGCGAACCGGCGTGGCCGAGCAGCGAACCGGCCTGGTCGGTGATCGGCAGGGCCGGGAGGGAGGCCGCGGAGGCGGTGCCCGCCGCGGCGGCGGCGAAGGCGAGGCCGAGCACGGTGGTGGCGAGGGTCTTCTGGGTACGGGTCTGCATGACTTCGGAACGTAGTCAGATGTTGACCGGCCGTGCAAACGGCGTGGCGCGGCCGTCACCCCTCGGGCCGGCCGCGCCGTGAAGGTGTTCCGTCAGCCCTCGTCGGGCACGGAATCGCTGGCCAGGGTCGGTGCGGCGGCCGACTGCCGGAACAGCCACTCGGCCTTCAGCTCCGCGTACCCCGGCTTGATCACCTCATTGATCATGGCCAGACGTTCATCGAAAGGGATGAACGCTGATTTCATCGCATTGACGGTAAACCACTGCATGTCATCGAGGGTGTAGTCGAACGCCTCCACGAGGTGCTCGAACTCCTGACTCATGCTGGTGCCGGACATCAGCCGGTTGTCGGTGTTGACGGTGACCCGGAAGTGCAGCCGCCGCAGCAGACCGATCGGGTGCTCGGCGTACGAGCTGGCCGCGCCGGTCTGGAGGTTGGAGGTGGGGCACATCTCCAGCGGCACGCGCTTGTCGCGCACGTACGACGCCAGGCGGCCGAGCTTGACCTGGTCGCCGCGCCCGTCGGAGGAGATGTCGTCGATGATCCGCACGCCGTGCCCGAGCCGGTCGGCGCCGCACCACTGGAGCGCCTGCCAGATGGACGGCAGGCCGAACGCCTCGCCCGCGTGGATCGTGAAGTGGTTGTTCTCGCGCTTCAGGTACTCGAAGGCGTCCAGGTGCCGGGTGGGCGGGTAACCGGCCTCGGCGCCCGCGATGTCGAAGCCGACGACGCCCAGGTCCCGGTAGCGGTTGGCCAGTTCGGCGATCTCCTGGGAGCGGGCGGCGTGCCGCATCGCGGTCAGCAGCGCGCCGACGCGAATCCGGTGGCCGTCCTCGCGCGCCCGGCGCTCGCCTTCCCTGAAGCCCTCGTTGACCGCCTCGACGACCTCTTCGAGGGTCAGGCCGCGCTCCAGGTGCTGCTCGGGCGCGTACCGGATCTCGGCGTAGACCACGCCGTCGGCCGCCAGGTCCTGCGCGCACTCGGCGGCGACCCGTACCAGCGCGTCCCGCGTCTGCATCACGGCGCAGGTGTGCGCGAACGTCTCCAGATACCGCTCCAGCGAACCGGAGTCGGCGGCCTCGCGGAACCACGCGCCGAGCTTGTCCGGATCGGTCTCGGGCAGCGCGTCGTAACCGGTCGCGCGCGCGATGTCCACGATCGTGCCCGGGCGCAGGCCGCCGTCGAGGTGGTCGTGGAGCAGCGCCTTGGGGGCGCGGCGGATCTGTTCCGGGGTGGGAGTGCTCGGTTTGGGGTTCTGCATGCTCAAACGATAGCCCCTACGCGCGTAGATATCGCGCTGCGCCCAACAATTTTCCGCCCGGCCATACAGTGCACACCCCTGCGTCTGCCATCGTTGCGCCATGGCTTCCCAAGCATTACCGGCGCGTGGCGCACGATTGGGCCGCCCGGTGCCGTCCGGGCTGGTGCCCGCGCCGAGGCAGCGCGAACACGATACCGGCGCCACGGTGCGCGCCGTCGTGCTCGCCCTGCCCGGCGGTGACGCGCTGAGCACCCGGCGCCGCTCCCCGGTGGCGGCGGCCGTCATGTGGCCGCTGGCCCGCCATCTCGTCCGCGAGGGGGCCGCCGACGGGGTGGCCGCGCACGTCGTGCACTACCGCTTCCGCGGCTGGAACGGCGGTCACGCGCATCCGGCCGAGGACGCCGAGTGGGCGGTCGGCGAGGCCGTACGGCGCTACGGTGACGTGCCCGTCTGCCTCGTCGGCATGGACATGGGCGCGCGGGCCGCCCTCCACGCCGCCGGTCACCCCGCCGTGACCTCCGTCGTCGCGCTCTCTCCGTGGCTGCCGCGCGGTGCCGAGCCCGAGCCGGTCAAGCAGCTCATCGGGCGGCGCGTGCTGCTCGTCCACGGCACCGAGGACGAGTCCACCGCGCCCGACATCTCCTACGGCTTCGCCGAACGCCTCAAGAAGGTCAACCGCGACACCTGCCGCTTCGAGGTGCACTCCGACGGTCACGGCCTCCACCAGCACCGCAGCGAGGTCTTCGCCCTCACCTCCGATTTCGTCCTCGGCTCCCTTCTCGACCGGCCCCACGCCCGGCCCATCGCCGACGCCCTCGCGGCTCCGCCGCCTCTCGGCCTCCGCATGCCCCTGGCCTCCGGCTTCGGCAAGTCCCTCCGCGTCTGACCCGCCCCCTTACGGCCCCGTCAGGGGCGAGGCCCCTGTTCCCGCGCCTGGCGGAGGTACGTGCCCCGTAGGGGCGCGGGGACGCGCGCCGCGCGGACGGAGGTGAGTGCCCCGTAGGGGCGCGGGGAACTGCGCCGCGCGGACGGAGGTGAGTGCCCCGTAGGGGCGCGGGGAACTGCGCGGCCAGCCCACCACAGGCCGGTGGTCGCGAAACGCACAGCGTCTGCCCCACTGGGGCGGTTGTTTACCCGCGCCGCCGTCGTGGCTGAGCGCGCAGTTCCCCGCGCCCCTAAAAAACATGGGCTGGCGTCCCACGCCAAGGAACCGTACAGGGGCCGCGCCCCAAAGGCGTCGGGCTTCGCCCTCCGCAGGAGACCGGCTCAGGCCGGCAGAAGGGTGCCCGTCTGGGCGAGCAGGAAGGCACGGAAAGCCGCGACCGGGGGCGGGGCCGGGGCACCGTCGAGCCAGGCGAGGCCGATCTCACGGACGGCTCTGCGGCCGGTGAGGTCGAGTTCGGCAACGCCCGGGCGGGGCACGGCGGGTGGCGGGAGGACAGCGACGCCGAGACCCGCGGCGACCAGGCCGCGCAGCGTCTCGGCCTCCTCGCCCTCGAAGGCGACCCTCGGCGTGAACCCGGCCTCGGCGCACAAGGCGTCGGTGATGCGCCGCAGCCCGTAGCCCGGTTCGAGCGTGACGAACACCTCGGCGGCGGCCTCGGCGAGCCGCACGCGCTTGCGGCCGGCGAGCCGGTGCCCGGCGGGGACGACGAGCCGCAGCCGCTGCTCGTCGAGTTTGCGGACGACGAGACCCGCCTCGTCCGGCGGCGGGGACGTCAGGCAGAGGTCGAGTTCGCCCAGCCGCAGGCGCTCCAGCATGGCCTCGCCGTACGTCTGCACGAGCTGGAAGCGGACGCGCGGATACTCGGCGCGGAAGGCGCGCAGGAGGGAGGGGACGGTCTCGGGCCCGAGCGTGTGGAGGAACCCGAAGGCGACCCGCCCGCTGTCGGGATCGGCGTCGAGGCGTACGGACTCGGCGGACCGTTCCACCTCGGCGAGCGCCCGCTCGGCGGCGGCGCGGAAGGTGACCCCGGCGCGGGTGAGGCGGACGGCGCGGCCGTGGCGGGCGAAGAGGGCGACACCGAGATCGGCTTCGAGGCGGGCCAGCGCGCGGCTGAGCGTCGACTGCGGCATGCCCAACTCCTGGGCGGCGCGCGTCACATGCTCGTGCCGCGCCACGGCCGCGAACTGCGCGAGGCGCGGTGCCAGCAGCGCGCCCCAGGACTCCGGGTCCGGCCTCGTACCGGCTGTGTCGGCCACCGTATATGCCCCCTCCACCTGCGCTCATGCACCAGTGCATCAATCATGCACGATCTGTGCATTGGACGCATAAATGTGGACGCCCCTACGGTCGTGACATGTCACCCGCCGATACCGGGGCGGTCGCCGCGACCCGCGCGAACGCCCGAGCCCGAACGCAGGCCGCCACCACGGCCGATGACCGGCTCCGCCCCGGCTCCCCCGGCTACCGCCGCGCCAACCTCGCGCTGTTCGCCGCGGGACTGGCCACCTTCGCCCTGCTCTACTCCACGCAGGCGCTGCTGCCCGCCCTGTCCTCCGGCCTGTCGCTGAGCCCCGCGCGGGCCAGCCTCACCGTCTCGGCGACGACGGCCGCGCTGGCCGTCGCGCTCCTGCCGGTCAGCGCCCTCAGCGAGAAGTACGGCCGTACGCCGGTGATGACGGCCTCCGTCTTCGCCGCCTCGCTGCTCGCCCTCGCCGTGCCCTTCGCGCCCGACCTGGCCGTCCTCGTCGCGCTGCGCGCCGTGCAGGGCGTGGCGCTCGCCGGGCTGCCCGCGACCGCGATGGCGTATCTCGCCGAGGAGGTCCACCCGGCCGCCGTCCCCTCCGCGATCGGCCTGTACGTGGCGGGCAACTCCATCGGCGGCATGAGCTCGCGCGTCGTCGGCGGGGTCCTCTCCGAGGCGTTCGGCTGGCGCGCCGCGCTCTTCGCCGTCGGCCTGTCGGCGCTGGCCTGCGCGGTCGCCTTCCGGCTGCTCGTGCCGCCCGCCCGGCACTTCACGCCGGGACCCGTGCGTCCGGCCGCGCTGTGGCGCACGGTCACCGGGCACCTCGGCGACCCGCTGCTGCGCGGCCTCTACGCGATCGGCCTGCTCTTCATGGCGGTCTTCGGCGCCGTCTACACCGTCCTCGGCTACCGGCTGACCGCCGCGCCCTTCGGCCTCTCCCAGACCGCCGTCGGCGCGATCTTCCTCGTCTACCTCGTCGGTACGGCCGCCTCCGCCGCGTCCGGCGCGCTCCTCGCCCGTACGGGCCTGCGCGGCGCCTTCACCGTCGCCGCCGTACTGTGCGCCGCCGGGCTGCTGCTCACCCTGTCCGGGTCCCTGGCCCTGATCCTGCTCGGGCTCGTCCTGGTCACGGCCGGTTTCTTCACCGGCCACTCGGCCGCCTCCGGCGCGGTCAGCCGGACGGCCCTCACGGGCCGCGCGCAGGCGTCCGCGCTCTACCTGACCGCGTACTACATCGGCAACAGCCTCGGCGGCACGCTCGGCGCCGGCGCGTTCCACGCCGGGGGGTGGGGCGCGACGGTGTCGCTCGCGCTGGCGACCGTCGGCGCCGTCGGGCTCGTCGCGGGCCTCGCGCTCAGGCGGCCGGGCGCCGCCACGCCGTGACGTCCAGCTTTCCGGTGGTGCCCAAGTCGACCATCATCGTGACGCGTTGGGGCGGGGCGTCCTTGACCGGCGTGATCTCCAGGTATTCGCCCGTGCTCGCCGCGACCGTGATGTCCGTCACCGTGTTGCGCCACACCAGCACTGTCAACGCCCGCTGTCCCGGCCGCAGTTCGATATGTGTCGGGGCCGGGTCGTCGATGCCGGTCGTGATCGACAAGCCCTGATGGACCGTCACCTTCAGGCGCTCGCGCGCCTTGTCCAGGACATACGTCCGCGGGTAACCCTCCACCGTGCGCGGCGACTTCCCGCAGTTCGTCACGTAGACGGCCATCGCCCGCAGGCCCATCGCGGCGTCCGGTTCCTCACCGGTGACGGCCAGGCCGCCCTCCGGACACGGCGGTTCCGTCACCACCGGCGCCGGCGCGGGGGGTGCCGCGTCCGTCGGCAGCCCCACGGCCGCCTCGGACCCCGCGTCCGTCCCGCACCCGCCCACCGCCAACACCGTTGCGGCCGCCGCCGCCACCGCCCACGTCCTCATCCCCACCATCCGCCGATCCTGACACATCCCCGGGGAGCCCCTCCGGGGCGGTGAGCCGATCTTCTACGGGGCGCGGCCCCGACGCCCCTTCCACCCGGGGCGGTGGGCCGATCCTTTAGGGGCGCGGCCCCGGACGCCCCCTTCACCCAGGGCGGTGGGCCGATCCTTTAAGGGGCGCGGGGAACTGCGCGGCCCGCCCCCACCGGCCGGTGGTCCGGGGACAACCGAACTGCCCCTCTGGGGCGGGTGGTGACGTGCACGCACGTCGTGGCTTGTCGCGCAGTTCCCCGCACCCCTAAAGGCCAGGCCCTGCGCAAAGGCACCGCGCCACCGGCGCCCCTAAAAACCAGGCCCTGCGCAAAGGCACCGCGCCCCCCCGCGCCCCTAAAAACCAGGCCCTGCGCAGAGGCAGCGGGCCCGGTGCCGGGGCCTAGACGATGCGGTCGAGGATGATCGGGCGGGGGGAGAAGGAGGCACCCTCCGGGGCAACGGAGAAGGAGCCGTCGAGGGCTTCCTCCGCGTACGGAAACTTTTCCGGCGTGTCGGTGTGGAGGGTCAGGAGGGGCTGGCCCGCTACGACGGAGTCGCCCGGTTTGGCGTGCAGCTCGACCCCGGCCCCCGCCTGGACGGAGTCCTCCTTGCGGGCGCGGCCGGCGCCGAGCCGCCAGGCGGCGACGCCGACGGCGTAGGCGTCGAGGGAGGTGAGGACGCCGGAGGCGGGCGCGGGGACGACGAGGGTTTCGCGGGCCACCGGGAGCGGAGCGGAAGGGTCACCGCCCTGGGCGCGGATCATGCGGCGCCAGACGTCCATGGCGGAGCCGTCGGCGAGCGCCTTGGCGGGGTCGGCGTCGGGAAGCCCGGCGGCGGCCAGCATCTCGCGGGCGAGCGCCAGGGTCAGCTCGACGACATCGGCGGGGCCGCCACCGGCCAGCACCTCGACGGATTCGCGGACTTCGAGCGCGTTGCCCGCGGTGAGCCCGAGGGGTACGGACATGTCGGTGAGCAGGGCGACCGTGCGGACGCCGTGGTCGGTGCCGAGCCCGACCATGGTGGACGCCAACTCCCGTGCGTCCTCGAGGGACTTCATGAAGGCGCCGGAGCCGACCTTGACGTCGAGCACGAGCGACCCGGTGCCCTCGGCGATCTTCTTGGACATGATCGAGGAGGCGATCAGCGGGATGGCCTCGACCGTCCCGGTCACGTCGCGCAGCGCGTACAGCTTCTTGTCGGCGGGCGCGAGCCCGTCCCCGGCGGCGCAGATGACGGCGCCGACGTCGTCCAGGACGGCCAGCATCTCCTCGTTGGAGATCGAGGCGCGCCAGCCGGGGATGGATTCGAGCTTGTCGAGGGTGCCCCCGGTGTGCCCGAGGCCGCGCCCGGAGAGCTGCGGGACGGCGGCGCCGCACGCGGCGACCAGCGGGGCCAGCGGCAGCGTGATCTTGTCGCCGACGCCGCCGGTGGAGTGCTTGTCCGCGGTGGGGCGGGTGAGCGCCGAGAAGTCCATCCGCTCACCGGAGTCGATCATCGCGGCGGTCCAGCGGGCGATCTCGGCGCGGTCCATGCCGTTGAGCAGGATGGCCATGGCGAGCGCCGACATCTGCTCGTCGGCGACGGCACCGCGCGTGTAGGCGTCGATGACCCAGTCGATCTGGTCGTCGCTCAGCCTCTGGCGGTCCCGCTTGGTACGGATGACGGAAATGACGTCCACGAATAGTCCTAGCGGTGTAGCGGTTCAACCGCGTCAGCGGTTCAGGTCTTCCGGGCCGAACGCGTCCGGCAGGATCTCACTCATCGGCCGGATGCCGCCCGCGGTGTCGACCAGCAGGCCGGGCCCGCCGTTCTCCCACAGCAGTTGGCGGCACCGCCCGCACGGCATCAACAGGTTGCCGCGCAGGTCGGAGCAGGTGAAGGCGGTCAGTCTGCCGCCGCCCGAGGCGTGCAGCGCCGAGACCAGCCCGCACTCGGCGCACAGCGCGACCCCGTACGCGGCGTTCTCGACGTTGCAGCCGACGACCGTACGGACCGTGCCGTCGTCGGCGACGGCCAGCGCCGCGGCGCCGACCGGGAAACCGGAGTAGGGCGCGTACGCCTTCTCCATGATCTCCCGGGCGGCGGACCGCAGGCGGTCCCAGTCGACGGCGGCCGGGTCGGTGACGGGAGGCGTCATCCGCCCTCCCCCTTCCGGTACGGGACCCCGTCCGCCTTCGGCATGCGCAGCCGCTGTGCGGACAGGCCCATGACGAGCAGCGTGGCGACGTACGGCGTGGCCTGGACGACCTCGTCGGGGACGGAGTCGGTCAGCGCGTACCAGACGGCGAGCAGGACGGCGAAGCCCAGGGCGACGGCGGCGGGCACGTAGGACTTGCGGAAGAACTTCCAGGCGGCCATGGCCAGCAGCAGCAGCGCGAGCAGGAGCAGCAGGGCGTGCACGGAGGAGCTGCCGTTGCGGAGCTGGAGGCTGTCGGCGTATCCGAACAGGCCCGCGCCCATGGCGAGTCCGCCGGGGCGCCAGTTGCCGAAGATCATGGCGGCGAGACCGATGTAGCCGCGTCCGCCGGTCTGGCCCGCGAGGTAGAAGTGCGTGCCGATGGCGAGGAAGACGCCGCCGAGTCCGGCGAGGCCGCCGGAGACGATGACGGCCATGTACTTGTAGAAGTACACGTTGACGCCGAGGGATTCGGCGGCGACCGGGTTCTCGCCGCAGGACCGCAGCCGCAGGCCGAAGGCGGTGCGCCACAGCACGAAGAAGGTGGCGACGAAGAGCACCAGCGTGAGGATGGTCAGCGACGAGATGTGCGTGACCAGGCCGCCGAGGATGCCCGCCACGTCGGAGATCAGGAACCAGTGGTGGTTCTCGACGGTGGCCAGCCAGTGCGAGAGTCCGGGCACGGTGAAGGACTTGATGGAGTCCATCGGCGGGGACTGCTTGGGGCTGCCGCCCTTGGAGGCCGCCTCGCCGACGGTGAACCAGCGCTTGGCGAGGTACGCGGTGACGCCGGTGGCGAGGATGTTCATGGCGACACCGGCGATGATGTGGTCGACACCGAAGGTGACGGTGACGATCGCGTGCACGAGGCCGCCCGCCGCGCCGCCGAGCACACCGGCCAGGACGGCGAGCCACGGGTCGGTCTGCCAGCCCACCGCCGCGCCGAAGAAGGCGCCGAGGATCATCATGCCCTCGAGGCCGATGTTGACCACACCGGCCCGCTCGGACCACAGGCCGGCGAGTCCTGCCAGGCCGATCGGTACGGCGCCGGCGAGCGCTCCGGCGATCTGGCCGTCGGAGGTGATGTCGTTCGCGCCGGTGATGATCCGGACCAGGGAGACGACGATCAGCGCGGCGGCGATCATCAGCAGGATCACCGGGAAGGTGAGCTTGAGCCGGGGCGCCTTGCCGCCGTTGGTCACGCGCGGCGCGGCCGGCGGCGGGGTCTGGGTAGCGGTGGCAGTCACGCCGTCACCTCCTGCTTGTCGTCGGGGCCGGAGTCGGGGCCATTGCCGGTGCCGTTGCCTGAACCGTTGCCGGTGCCGGGGCCTGTTCCGTTGCCCGGACCGGACGCCGCGGCGAGTTCCGCGCCCACCTGGCGCTGCTGGCGGGTGATGCCGTAGCGGCGGACCAGTTCGTAGGCGATGACGACGGCCAGGACGATGACGCCCTGGATGACGCCGACGATCTCCTTGTCGTACCCCTCGAACTCCAGGCCGTTGGAGGCCCGCTCCAGGAAGGCCCAGAGCAGGGCGCCGATGCCGATGCCGATCGGGTTGTTGCGGCCGAGCAGGGCGACCGCGATACCGGTGAAGCCGATACCGGTCGGGAAGTCCGTGCCGTACTCGTACGACTGGTTGAGCAGGGTCGGCATGCCGACGAGTCCGGCCATCGCGCCGGAGATCAGCATGCTGGTGACGACCATCTTCTTGACGCTGACGCCGCTGGCCTCGGCGGCGGACTCCGAGCGGCCGACCGCGCGCAGGTCGAAGCCGAAGCGGGTGCGCGAGAGCACGAACCAGTAGATGACACCGGCCAGCACCGCGAAGACGATGAAGCCGAAGACCGGGTCGGTGGAGGTGGTGAAGTTGAACAGGTGGCTGGAGGACGGCAGCGGCTTGGTGGAGATCATGTTCGCCGCTTTGTCGGTGACGCCGAGCCGTCCGTCGCGCAGGAAGTAGCCGATCACGATGCCCGCGAGGGAGTTCAGCATGATCGTGGAGATGACCTCGCTGACCCCCCGGGTCACCTTGAGGACACCCGCGATGGCCGCCCACAGCGCGCCGACGACCATGGCGGTGAGGATGATGACCGGGATCTGGATGATGCCGGGGATCGACATCGCGCCGCCCGCGGCGGCGGCGAAGAAGGCCGCGAGCCGGTACTGGCCGTCCACACCGATGTTGAACAGGTTCATCCGGAAGCCGACCGCCACCGCGAGACCCGCGAGGTAGTACGTGGTCGCCTTGTTGAGGATGTAGACCTGGCTGTCGGTCTTGCTGCCGTAGTTCACCATCACGTCGAACGCGTGGAACGGCTCCTTGCCGGTGGCCAGCAGCACCAGGGCGGTGACCGCCAGCGCGCCGACGACGGCGAGCACGGGGGCGGCGACGCCCAGGGCCAGCCGGTCCTTGTCGAACTTCTTCATCGGTCCTCTCCCCCGAGCTTCTTGGGCCGGTCCTCTGAGACGGCCGAGGTGTCGGTCCCGGCCCCGTGTTCGAGATGGCCGCTGGCGGCACCGGTCATCGCGGATCCCAGCTCTTCCGGGGTGATGGTGGCGGGGTCGGCGTCGGCGACGAGCCGTCCCCGGTACATGACGCGCAGAGTGTCGGACAGGCCGATCAGCTCGTCGAGGTCGGCGGAGATCAGCAGCACCGCCAGACCCTCGCGGCGGGCCTCACGGATCTGGTCCCAGATCTGCGCCTGCGCGCCGACGTCCACGCCCCGGGTGGGGTGCGCGGCGATCAGCAGCTTGGGCAGGTGGCTCATCTCGCGGCCGACGATCAGCTTCTGCTGGTTGCCGCCGGACAGCGAGGCCGCGGTGACCTCGATGCCGGGGGTACGGACGTCGTACTCCTTGACGATCCGCTCGGTGTCGCGGCGGGCGGCGCCGGAGTCGATCAGGAAGCCGCGGCTGTTGGGGCGCTCGGTGACATGGCCGAGGATGCGGTTCTCCCACAGCGGCGCTTCCAGCAGCAGGCCGTGCCGGTGCCGGTCCTCGGGGATGTAGCCGATGCCGTCCTCGCGCCGCTTGCGGGTCGGCACGTGGGCGATGTCGCTGCCGTCGAGCACGAGGCCGCCGGAGTCCAGCTCCCGCATGCCCATGATGGCCTCGACCAGTTCGGCCTGGCCGTTGCCCTCGACGCCCGCGATGCCGAGGATCTCGCCCTTGTGGATGGTGAAGGAGATGTCGTCGAGCACCTTGCGCTCGATGCCGTCGAGGTCGACGGTGCCCAGCCGCAGCCCGTCCACGGTGAGCATCGGCTCGGTGGTGACGGTCGACTCGCGGGTCTCGGGCGAGGGCAGTTCGCTGCCGACCATCAGCTCGGCGAGTTGCTTGGCCGTGGTGGTCCCCGGGTCCGCCTCGCCGACGGTGGTGCCGCGCCGGATGACGGTGATGACGTCGGCGACCGACAGCACCTCGCCGAGCTTGTGCGAGATGAAGATGACGGTCAGGCCCTCGGCCTTCAGTCCGCGCAGGTTCTCGAAGAGCGCGTCGACCTCCTGCGGCACCAGGACGGCGGTCGGCTCGTCCAGGATCAGCGTGCGGGCGCCGCGGTAGAGGACCTTGAGGATCTCCACCCGCTGCCGGTCGGCGACGCCCAGGTCCTCGACCAGGACGTCGGGGCGTACGCCGAGGCCGTAGGCGTCGGACAGCTCCTTGATCCGGGCGCGGGCCTTGCCGCCGATGCCGTGCAGGCCCTCGCTGCCGAGGACGGTGTTCTCCAGCACGGTGAGGTTGTCGGCGAGCATGAAGTGCTGGTGCACCATGCCGATCCCGCGGGCGATGGCGTCGCCGGGGTCGCCGAGCGTCACCACCTCGCCGTCGATGGCGATGGTGCCCTCGTCGGGCTTCTGCATGCCGTAGAGGATCTTCATCAGGGTGGACTTGCCGGCGCCGTTCTCGCCCACGAGGGCGTGCACGGTGCCGCTGCGCACAGTGATGTCGATGTCGTGGTTGGCGACGACGCCGGGGAACCGCTTGGTGATGCCGCGCAGTTCGACGGCGGGCGGCGCGGCGGACCGGCCGGGGGCCGGGGCGGCGGGTGGACTCGTGGACGCGTTGATGACGCACTCTCCTGGGGGGAAAGGCTCGGAGCGGCAGGGCGGGTGGGGTGAAGGTATCGCGTGAACGTATCGCGGAAATGGCACTCTACGCGCGTAGTTGTGTTCATTCCACAGGCTGGGGACCACGGGATTCCGACAGGACGGTTCCTGGGATTTCCGGGTGTTCCCGCATGGTTCCGCACAGTGATCGAGGCTCGGCGGGGGGCGCCGCAGCATCCCCCCGCCGAGCCTCGCGAACCGGTTGTCGTACCGCCGGTCCAGCGGGGACCCGTGGCCGGGTCCCCGGCTTACGTCACGGCTTCGAGCTCACCTTGATCGCGCCCGAGACGATCTTCTGCTTGGCCGCGTCGAGCTGCGACTGGATGTCGGCGATGAAACCGCCGGACGTCGCCAGCGACACACCGTCGTTGGCCAGGTCGTACGTGTTGGTGCCGGTCTTGGCCTTGCCCTCGTGCACCGACTTGATCAGGTCGTACGTGGCCACGTCGACGTTCTTGACCGCCGAGGTCAGGATGTGGTCCTTGTACTTGGCCAGGGCCGGGTCCTCGTACTGGTCGGAGTCCACGCCGATCGCCCAGGCGCCGGCCTTGCCCGCCACCGCCTGGATCGCGCCGTCACCGGACAGACCGGCGGCGGTGTAGATCACGTCCACGCCGCTGTCGAGCATGCCCTGCGCCTTGCCCTGCGCCGACGTCGGGTCGTTGAAGCCCTTGGTGTCGGTCTCGTACAGGTACTGGCGGGTGAGCTGGACCGACGGCTTGGTGTCCTTGACGCCCTGGGCGAAGCCCGCGTCGAAGGTGCCGATCAGGGTGTTGTGCACACCGCCGATGAAGCCGACCTTGTTGGTCTTGGTCTTCAGGGCCGCGGCCACACCGGCGAGGTACGAGCTCTGCTCGGTGGCGAAGACCATGGAGTCGACGTTGGGCAGGTCCACGACCGAGTCGACGATGCCGAAGGTCACCTTGGGGTACTTCTTGGCGATCTTCGTGACCGAGTCGCCGTAGGTGAAGCCGACCGCCACGACGGGGTTGTAGCCGCCGCCCGCGAGGAGGTCGAGGCGCTGCTCGCGGTCGGACTCCGTCTCGCCGTTGCTGGCGGTCTGGTCCTTCGACCCGATCTTGAACTCCTTGACGGCCTTGTCCATGCCGCGGGCCGCGGAGTCGTTGAAGGAGTGGTCGCCACGGCCGCCGACGTCGAAGGCGAGACCGACGCCCTTGTCCTTGCCGCTGTCCGAGGAGCTGCTGCTGCCGCACGCGGTGGCAGTGAGCCCCAGAGTCGCGGACACCATACCCGCGACGATGATCTTGGATACCCGGCGCAAGAGGGTCCCCTTCAGTCTGAAGCGCCCCGTCCGGCGCTGGCTAAGCGGGAGCTTAACGCGCGTAGATGTCAGGTAAAGACCGAATGACGGCCCGTTATCGGATCGACGCATTTCAGCCAGGTGACGGACCGGTAGCGGGGGGTTCACCCGGTGTCAGGACAGCAGGACAGCCGCCGTGAAAAGCTCCACGCCGACCGCGATCGCCCCCTCGTCCACGTCGAAATCGCCCTGGTGCAGATCGCGCTTGGCGGTGTCGCCGACCGGCCGCACGCCGAGCCGGGCCAGCGCGCCCGGCACCCGCTCCAGATACCAGGAGAAGTCCTCGCCGCCCAGGCTCTGCTCGGTGTCCTCGACCGCGTGCAGGCCGTAGCGCGCGGTCATCGCGTCCCGCAGCAGCTCCACCGAGACCGCCTCGTTGACCACCGGCGGCACACCGCGCTGGTAGGTGATCTCGCACTTCGCCCGGTACATCGCCGTGATCTGGTCGATCACCTCGTGCACCAGGTCGGGTGCGTCGTGCCAGGCCGTCAGGTCCAGGCAGCGGACGGTGCCCTCCAGCTCCGCGTACTGCGGGATGACGTTGGCCGCGTGCCCGGCCTGGATGCGGCCCCACACGATGCTCAGCCCGGACCTGGGGTCCACGCGCCTGGCCAGTACGGCGGGCAGTTCGGCGGCGAGCTTCGCGGTGGCCATCACCAGGTCGGTGGTCAGATGCGGGCGGGCGCTGTGTCCGCCGGGGCCCTCCAGCGTCAGGGTCAGCCGGTCGGCGGCCGAGGTGATCGGCCCCTGGCGCAGCCCGATCCTGCCGACCTCCACCTTGGGGTCGCAGTGCACCGCGAGGATACGGTCGACGCCGTCGAGCACGTTCGCCTTGATCGCGTCCAGCGCGCCGCCGGGCATGATCTCCTCGGCCGCCTGGAACACCAGCCGCACCGGGCGCGGGAGCGTGCCCCGCTTGTCCAGCTCCGCGAGGACCAGGCCGGCGCCGAGCACGATCGTGGTGTGCACGTCGTGGCCGCACGCGTGCGCCCGGCCCTCGACCGTCGAGCGGTACTCCACGGTCTTGGTGTCGGGCACCGGCAGCGCGTCCAGGTCGGCGCGCAGGGCGAGGCGGGGGCGCTGGGAGCGTGCCGCGCCAATGTCGCCGCCGCTGCCGCTGTCGTCCGTGTCGCCGATGTCGCACACCAGTCCGGTCCCGCCGGGCAGCACCCGCGGACTCAGCCCCGCGCGCTCCAGCCGCGCCCTGATCTGCTCGGTCGTCCGGAACTCCTGCCGCCCCAGTTCGGGGTTCCTGTGCAGGTCACGGCGGAAGGCGATCAGCTCGGCGCGCAGTGCGTCGTCCACGACGGTCTCGGCGAGACCGGACAGCACAGCCGCGGTCAGCCCGTCGGACGGCGGTGTAGGTGAATCGTTCACCTCAGTCAGCGTAGGGCCCATCACCGGCTCCTCTTACGTGATCGGGAAAGTTTTTGTCCTGCGGGAGGAGAAGAAGTCGCCCGATCGGCGCATACCCAGTCACCCTCGGGGGTAAGAAAACTTTTTAGGTCTCTTACACCCATACTGGCTCAACGAGCCGTCCCACGCGAGGCAACGCGACCGTCTCCGACGACCCCCGCCTCACGGGTGAGACCCCTTACCTTACGACCCTCGTGTTACGGCAACGTGTGCCCGCCCGAGTGTTCCGCGCCCCACGCCCCATGCCCCGCACCTCCGCCGCCCACCGCGCCCGGCTGCGCGCCCAACGCGGCGGATACTCTCGCGACATGGGCGACTTCCTTCAGGTGAGCACTGCTACGGAAACTCGTGACCAGGCGGTGGAGTTGGCCGCGTCCGCGGTGCGTGAGCGTCTGGCCGCGGGGGCGCAGGTCGTCGGGCCGGTGACATCGGTGTTCTGGCACCTGGGGAAGTTCGGTACCGGGGAGGAGTGGCGGTTGCTGCTGACCACCCGGGCGGAGCGGTACCAGGCCCTCGAAGATCATCTGTTGCGGCACCATCCGTGGGACAACCCCGAGGTGTCGGCGGTGCCGGTCGTCGCCGGTTCGGAGGCGTCCTTCCGGTGGATCGAGACGAACACCACGTCCGAAGCGGCTTCGTAACCCTCAGACCGCTGCCTTCTCCAGCACGTCCGCCACCGCGGCGACATCACGGTGCCGCGCGAGCCGCTCCACAAACGGTGCGAGGCGCTGCTTCGGACGGACGGATGCGACCCCGTTGGCGAGGTCGAGCGCCCGGCCGGTGACCTTGGCGGCCTGTTCGATCTCTCCGGCGGTCAGGTAGGAGGCGGCCAGCCACGACAGGTAGAGCGCTTTGTCGCGGGCGTGGCTGTCGTCGTACCCGGCCAGTGCTGCCTCCAGCACGGGCACGGCGCGCAGCGGACGGCGCAGTTCGCTCCAGCAGCGGCCGGACATGATCTGGAGTTCGTTGCTGTCGACCCATGCCACCCAGTCGGGTTGGGGCGCGGCGCCGAGGTCGGCCAGTGCTTCCTCGGCGCGGCTGAGCGCCTTCTCCGCTTCCGTGGCGAGTCCCGCGACGGCGCAGGCCCACGCCAACCGCTCGTGGAGCAGGGCTCGCACCCCGGCCGGGGCGTCGGGTGTGAGGGTTCGGCAGGAACGCGCGGCGATCTCCACTCCGGCTTTCCGGTCGCCGGCCACGGTCTGGTAGGCGGTGTGGCGATCGCTGGGGTCGTTCGCGCTCACCGTCGCCACGCCCGCCCGCGTGTATCTCTACGAAGCGCGCGGCCTGAGTTGTGGTCCGCAGGAACTCGCGGAAAGCGAAGCGGACTTCGCGCTCGGGTGGTGGTCCATGGGAGAGGCTTTGCGCGCCGCCGGGGACGGTCGGTTTCTGTTGACCGCGGGGCCGCTCGCGCTGTTGCTGGCGGACCGGGCGGGTGGTCAGGGGGCTCAGGTGTCGGAGGGGCGGGGGCCCAGGAGGCGGGCGTAGAGGTCGAGGAGGGGGGCGGACTCGGTCTGCCAGGACCATTGGCGGAGGATGTCGGTGCGGTCGTATGCCTTGCGGTAGCGGCGCGGGTTGGTGAGGACGGCACCGACCGCGCGGACGAAGTCGGCGGTGTCGCGGGCGCGGAAGACCTCGCCGTTGCCGAGTTCGAGGGTGGCGGCGGCCATGGCGCGGACGTCGCTGACGACCACGGGCAGCCGGGCGTGGGCGTATTCGAAGTAGCGGGTGGCCAGCACCGTTTGGTGGTGCGGGAGTTGGTGGACGGGCAGGACGCCGATGTCGGCGGACGCGAGGAAGCGCGGGATCTCGGCGACGGGGACGTACGGGAGGACGTGCAGCCGTCCGTGGACGCCGAGTTGGGCGGCGCGCTCGCGCAGCTCGCGCAGGTGCGGGTGGCCGGGGTCGGGCACGACGAAGGCGGCGTGCAGGTCGTACAGCTTGGGCAGCGCCTCCACGACGGTGGCCGGGCCGCGGTCCGGGGTGACGGGTCCTGTGTGCACCAACAGCGGGATGTCGGGCGCCAGATGGCAGCGCGCCCTGATGCCCGCGGGGTGCGCGGCGACGGAGGCGGCGGCCAGCGGCGGGGCGTTGCGGACCACGGCGGGCGTGGCCGACAGCCGGTGCCGTGCGCGCAACTCCCTTGCCAGGCCCTCGCCGACGGTGACGACACCGTCGGCCTCGGGCGCGAAGGTCCGTTCGTACGCCTCGCCCGCCACGGCCGCGCGGCGGGAGGCGGCCGGGGTGCGCGGCGGCGCGTCCCACACGACCTCGATACGGTGCCCCGCCCCTTCGGCCCGCAGCGCCGCGCGGGTGGCGACGCCGAGCGCCCGGTGGCCGAGCGCGTGGATCAGATGCGGGCGGACGGCGTCCAGCACCGGGCCGTACGCGACCTCCTCGTCCAGCAGGCCGGGGTCGAGGCGGCGCCACGCGCGGCGGCCGAGCAGCAGCCGCAGCGTCTCGGTGACGAAGTTGTCCAGCCGGGCCGTCGGGCTTTTGCGGCGGCGGACCGCCGCCAGGTACTGCGCCGCGCGCAGCCGTGTCCATCCGGCCCGCAGTCCGTGCCGCAGCCACGCCAGCGCGTGGCCCGTGCGGGCCGCCGCGAGCAGCGGCAACGCCCGGTGCACGACGTCCAGTTCCGCGGTGCGGGTGACGAGCACCGCGCGCTCGGCCGTCACCAGTGCCGTGCGGTGGTCGTACGCCGCCGCGCTCCGGTACGCCAGTGGCCAGCGCAGCCCGGGTCTCGGCCGCCGCACCCGGTGCGCGCCGAGTACGCCGCGCACGGCGACCTTCCGTACGTCCACGCCCTTCGGCGTCACCGTCGCCGGTGCCCTGCCGATCAGCGTGACCCGATAGCCCGCCGCCCGCGCCGCGTCCGCCACCCTCAGGGCACGCGAGTCGCCGTCCAATCCACCGGGGTCGCCTCCGGCGAGGATCGCTACGTGGGCCGGGGCCCTTAAACCCTCCGTCATTCCCGAAGCCAACCTCACGGGGGTGATCATTTGGTTACGTCAGCCTTGACGTGAGGCGAACGAGGCTGAAGCGCCGCCCGTTGGCCCCGCCGGCCGGTGGTCAGACAACAGCCGAATCGCCCCGCTGGGGCCGGGGGTGACGTGCAGCCACGTCTCGGCCGGCCGCGCAGTTCCTCCCCCGGCTACCGCTGGGAGGTGCCCCCAGCGCCCCAAAAAGATCGGCCTAACGTCTCGGAGTTGTGGCCGCCCAGAGGAGGAGAGCGGCCAGGCTCAGGGCGGCGCCGAGGGCGCAGACGGCGGGCCAGCCCGCGGCGGCGTAGAGGGTGGTGGCGGCGAAGGCGCCGGAGGCGCTGCCGAGGGAGTAGAAGACCATGTAGCCGCCGATGAGGCGGCTGCCGGCTTCGGGGCGGAGGGCGTGGACGAGGGTCTGGTTGGTGACGTGGACGGCCTGTACGGCGAGGTCGAGGACGATGACGCCGACGGCGAGGGCCCAGAGGGACTGGCGGGTGAAGGCGAGGGGGAGCCAGGAGACGGTGAGCAGGGTCAGGGCGATGCCGGTGGTGCGCTGGGACAGGCCGCGGTCGTTGAGGCGGCCGGCCGCGGTGGCGGCCAGGGCGCCGGCGGCCCCGGCCAGGCCGAAGGCGCCGATCGCGGTGTGGGACAAGGAGAGCGGGGGCTCGCTGAGCGGCAGCGCGACACTGCTCCACAGGACGCTGAAGGCGGCGAAGACCAGGAGCGCGAGCAGGGCTCGTATCCGGAGCAGGCGTTCCCGCGCGAACAGCGTGACGGTGGAGCGCAGCAGCCGCCCGTATCCCCCGGACGTTCGCGGAGCGCCGGGACGGGACGGCAGCAGGCGGTGCAGGGCCAGGGCGAGCACGCAGGTCAGGACGGCGGAGGTGAGGTAGACCGAGCGCCAGCCCGCGAGGTCGGCCAGGACGCCGGAGGCGGTACGGGCGAGCAGGATGCCGGTGACCACGCCGCTGGTCACCAGGCCGACGACGCGCCCGCGTTCGCCGGGCGGAGCCAGCGACGCGGCGAAGGCGACGAGCGTCTGGGTGACGACCGCGAGCAGTCCCACGGCGGCGAGCCCCACGAGCAGGAGCGCCGCGTCGCCCGCGGTGCCGACCGCCGTCAACGCCCCTGCCAGGAACAGGAGTTGTGCCACGACGAGGCGTCTGCGGTCGAGCAGGTCGCCGAGCGGTACGAGGAAGAAGAGGCCGAGGCCGTAGCCGACCTGGGTCAGGGTCACGATCGCGCCGACCGTCGCCGTACCGATCGAGAAGTCGCGGCCCAGGGTGACCAGGAGGGGCTGCGCGAAGTAGACGTTGGCCACGGAGGTGCCGCAGGCGACCGCGAAGAGCAGGGTGACGCCTCGGGTCAGCGTGAATCCGGGTTTCGCCGCGCCGGGCCCCGCGACCCGCGCCGTATCGACGGGACCGGCCTCCCCCACGACCTCGCACGCTCGTCCCACGCCAAGCCCTCCCTCGCTGGTTTCATCTTGCTACCAGTTGGACCATAGGCCGATCCGGTAGCATGATGCAACCAGGACGGAACACGTCACAGAGGGAGGGCGAGATGGTGGAGCGGACCCGCTTCGACGACAGCGACTGCCCCGTCGCGCGCTCGGTCGACACCATCGGGGACTGGTGGTCCCTGCTGATCGTGCGGGACGCCTTCGACGGCAGCCGCCGCTTCGGGGAGTTCCAGCGCGGTCTCGGCGTCGCAAAGAACATCCTCACCGCGCGCCTGCGCTCGCTGGTCGCCGCCGGGGTGCTCGACACCGTCCCCGCCTCGGACGGCAGCGCCTACCGCGAGTACGTACTGACGCCGAAAGGCAAGGATCTGTTCCCCGTCGTCGTCGCGCTGCGGCAGTGGGGCGAGCGCAATCTCTTCGCCCCCGACGAGCCGCACTCGGAGCTGACCGACCTCCGCCAGGGACGTCCCCTGCGCACGCTGGAGGTCCACGCCGCGGACGGGCGGCGGCTCGACGCCGACGACACCGCCGTCACCAAAGTCACCAAAGTCCCCTGAGGCGGCGGGACTTGAGCCGGACCCGGGGCCCTGGGGCTCAGGCCGGACCCGGGACTTGAGCCCGACCCGGGGACCTGGGGCTCAGGCGGGACCCGGGACTCAGGCCGGGCTCGGGGACTCGGCCCCGTTCAGGCCGTGCAGGTCACGGGCCGAGTGGTTGATGCCGGTCAGGAAGGTGTGGGCGCGCGGCGAGGCGGCGGCCGTCAGCCACTCCTGGTCGATGTCGATGACGACGATACGGACTCCCGTACCGCCGAGCGCGAGCGGCAACGTGTGCACGA
The DNA here is from genome assembly GCF_042957385.1 of Streptomyces sp. NPDC008079. Classification (NCBI taxonomy): domain Bacteria; kingdom Bacillati; phylum Actinomycetota; class Actinomycetes; order Kitasatosporales; family Streptomycetaceae; genus Streptomyces; species Streptomyces sp. NPDC008079. Next base: position 116,250 of record NZ_JBIBIC010000019.1, on the reverse strand, counting down.
CCGTGGAGGGGAAGGACAGGACGGTCCGGCCGATCGGGCCGCGGCGGGCGACGAGTTCGAGCGGGAGGTCGGGCCGGACGATCTCCAGGCCGGTCTCGGCGGCGAGCCGGTGAAGCTTGTCGACGGCCTCGCGGCGGTGGGCGAAGTACCGCTTGGCGCCGTGCCGTTCGGCGAGCGAGCGGACGACGGCGAGGTACCGCTCGGGGTCGACGACGCCGGTCTCGACGAGGGAGGTGCCGATCAGGTCGGTGCCCGCCAGCGTGCGCGGCGGCCCGAAGCGGCTGCGGGTCCAGGCGAAGCGGTTGGTGCGCAGCGCCATCCCCGGAGGCGGCGTCGCGGGCATCGCGCTGAAGAGTTCGACATGGCGCCGCTTGCCGGGCGTCAGGCGGCGGCGCGCCGCGGAGGAGAAGATCCCGAAGGCCGCGTCGACGGGCGAACGGCGCCGCCCCGAGCGGTGCCAGCGCACCAACCGGCCGCCTCGGGAGAGGATTTCGGTGAACTCCATGGTCGCGGTGCCGTCGTCCACGACGGTCAGCTCACGGGCGCGGCACAGCGGGAGCAGTACCTGGACGAGGCGTGAGAACGGGTCGCCGATCACGAGGTGCCTGACCCGGAAGAGCAGCGGCGCGAGCGAGACCGCCGTACGCAAGAGGCCGCCGCGGCTGCCGCGGGCCTCGAACCAGCGGACCACCGCGCCTTCGTCGCGGGCGAGTTCGGCCATGCGGCGCAGTTGGCCGCGGCTGGTGGGGTCGACCGGGGACAGGACGACGACGGTGAGCGGTCGCGCGACCGGTTCCGGTTCGGCTGGTACGGCCGGTTCACCGGTGGTGCGGGCGGCGGGGACGGTGGGCGGATGGATGTGCGCCCACTCCAGGACGTTGAGGAGCTGGACGGGTGACTCGACGAGCGCGACGGCGCCGATACCCGGTGCGGGCACCTGCCCCGCCGCGACTGCGGGCTTACCGGTCATGGCCGTTCCCCTTTTCCTCTGCGGTTGTGCGCGGGACCGGGAGACCCGAAGGTCCCGCGGTCCCGCCGGTCCTGGTCAGTGATCCCCGCCGCCCTTCCGGGGTCAGACGGCGGCGGGTGCCTCGACGCCCGCGGCCTCGGACTCGGCGACGACGCCCGCGACGCGGCGCAGCTTCTTCATCGGGCCGAGCTCGCCCTCGTAGACCTTCTTGACGCCGTCACCGAGGGAGGTCTCGATGATCCGGATGTCGCGCACCAGGCGCTCTAGGCCGGTCGACTCGACCGAGGCGGCCTGGTCGGAGCCCCACATGGCGCGGTCGAGGGTGATGTGCCGCTCGACGAAGACGGCGCCGAGCGCGACCGCGGCGAGCGTGGTCTGGAGGCCGACCTCGTGGCCGGAGTAGCCGACGGGCACGTTCGGGTACTCGGACTGGAGGGTGTTGATCATGCGCAGGTTCAGCTCTTCGTGCTTGGCCGGGTACGTCGACGTGGCGTGGCACAGCACGATGTTGTCGCTGCCGAGCACCTCGACCGCGTGCCGGATCTGCTTCGGCGTGGACATGCCGGTGGACAGGATCACGGTGCGGCCGGTGCCGCGCAGGGCGCGCAGCAGGTCGTCGTCGGTCAGGCAGGCGGAGGCCACCTTGTGGGCGGGCACGTCGAACTTCTCCAGGAAGGCGACGGACTCGACGTCCCACGGGGAGGCGAACCAGTCGATGCCGCGCTTGCGGCAGTACTCGTCGATCGACCGGTAGCCGGCCTCGTCGAACTCGACGCGGTGCCGGTAGTCGATGTACGTCATACGGCCCCAGGGGGTGTCGCGCTCGATCTCCCACTGGTCGCGCGGGGTGCAGATCTCCGGGGTGCGCTTCTGGAACTTGACCGCGTCGCAGCCCGCGGCGACGGCCGCGTCGATCAGTGCGAACGCGTTCTCCAGGTCGCCGTTGTGGTTGATGCCGATCTCGCCGGTGACGTAGACGGGCTGTCCGTTGCCGATGTGGCGGGAGCCGACGCGGCGGAGGTTTGCGGGGATGGATGTGGTCACGAGGGTGTTCCTTACGGGTTGGGACTGTCGGGGGGATGGATGTGTGCCGCCGGCGCGGCCGGGGTCGGCGGTCGCCGGCGGCTGCTTGTCAGCGGGCGAGAGTGGGGCCCAGCAGCCAGGCGGCGATCTCTCTGATCGCGCCGTGACCGCCCTGGGCGGTGGTGATGGCGCGGGCCGAGGCGCGCACCACGTCGTGGGCACCGGCGACGGCGACGGGCCAGCCGACCAGGCCGAAGCACGGCAGGTCGTTGACGTCGTTGCCCGCGTAGAGCACCCGCTCGGGCGCGATGCCGTTCTCCTCGCACCACTGCTTGAGGGCGAGGTCCTTGCGGTCGATGCCGTGCAGCACGGGGACCTTGAGCTTGCGGGCCCGTGCGGCGACGACCGGGTTGGTCTCGGTGGACAGGATGAGGACGGGCATTCCGGCGCGGCGCAGGGCCGCGACGCCGAGGCCGTCACCGCGGTGCACGGTGACCGACTCGTGCCCGTCGGCGTCGATCAGCACCCGGTCGTCGGTCTGGGTGCCGTCGAAGTCGAGGACGACCGCGTCGACGTCGCCCCAGCCGGGGGTCGTCGTGCGCGGGTCGAGCAGCGGGGCGAGGGCGCGGGCCCGTTCGAGGTCGGCGGGTTCGTCGATCTCCAGCACGCGGGCCGGGTCGGTGCGCACCAGGGCGGTCCTGCCGAAGAAGCGGTGGTTCGCGGCGCGGAAGCCGTCGGCGCGCATCGCGTACGCGGTGCCGGTCTCCAGCAGGTCCTGCGGCCGGTCCTGGCGGCGCGGCCGGGTGGACTTGTCGTGGTTGACGCCGACGGCGCCCCCGGCGGCGAGCGCGGTGACGGCGGAGGCGGGCGCGGTGACGGCAGGTGCGGTCCCGTTCGCCGGCTCGTGCGACGTGTCGGCCGCCGCCGCGTCCCCGGCCTCGCGCCATATGAAGCCGTGGAAGGGGGCGACGGTGTGGGCGGTGTCCGCGCCGCCGTCCAGCACCGCGGCGGCGACGCCGTCGACCTCCTCCGCGGTGATGAACGGGCTGGTGCACTGGACGAGCAGGACGACGTCGGTGGCCGCGCCGCTCATCGCCTCGTGGGCGTCCATCGCGTGCAGCACCGCGGCCTCGCTGGTCGCGGTGTCGCCCGCGATCGCCGCCGGGCGCAGGACGACTTCGGCGCCCGCGGCGCGCGCGACCTCGGCGATGGAGGGGTCGTCGGTGGAGACGACGACCGCGGTCACCCGCCCGGCCTCGACGCAGGCCGCCACCGCCCGCGCCACCAGCGGCACCCCGCCCACCGGCGCCAGGTTCTTGCCGGGCACCCCCTTGGACCCCCCGCGCGCGGGGATGACGGCAAGGACGCTTCCGGCCGGGGTGGTGGATCGGTCGCTCATCGGGTGACTCCTGTCGTCTTTCGGGCCCGGCGGCCCCGGCGCCCCGCTCCCGCGAGGGGCTCTGTGCTTTCGCCGCGTATGCGGAGGACGGCCGCTCCAGGGGCGCGCGGAACCGCGCGCTCGGCCGGGAATCGCGTGCGGGCCGTCACAGCTGGCCCCAGCGGCGGATGGTGGGGGCGACGCGCTGGACGCCCTGGCGGTAGGCGGTGCGGGCGGAGTTGCGGACGAAGTCGCGGACCGCGCGGCGGACGGGGCCGGGGTCGCGCGGGGCGAGGCCGCCGACGGGTTCGCCCTTGGGGTCGAGGCCGTGGCGGGCGAGGACACCGGGGAGGTAACCGGGGGCGGTGCGCAGCGTGTAGTACGGCGTGATCCTCGGCAGTTCGGGTTCGGCGAGCAGTGCCTGGACGCGGGCGCGCAGGGCGGCGAAGGGCGCGAGGGCGGCGACGCCGTGGGCCGCGGTCCAGTCGGGGTGGGCGTGCGGCACGTGGCCGTCGTCCAGTTCGTCCCAGGAGGCGAAACAGCCGGAGCCGAGGAAGTGGTGGTTGCCGAGCGATTCGCGGATGCCGAGGTCGGTGAGGATCGCGGTCGGGATGCCCCGGTGCAGCGATTCGAGCGCGGCGGTCGAACTGACCGTGACCAGCAGGTCCGTACGGTCCAGGACCTCGGCCATGTTGCCGTAGACCAACTGGAGGTTGTCCGGCGGATCGAGGGCGGCGACCAGCTTCTGGTACGGGTGTTCCTCGATGTGCGTGGTGTGCTCGCCGGGCTTGCTGCGCAGCTTGACCAGCACCTCGCGCTCGGTGTGCCGCCGCGCGTGGTCGACAGTGCGGCGCAGCAGGTGCGTCCGGTCGGCCCGGCCCTCGGGCGCGGACGGCTGCACGGCGAAGGTGACGGTGAACGGCCGCTGGTCGTCGGGCCGGTACGGCTCGCCGCCGAGGAACGGCAGCGCGGTCTCGACGATGCTCGTGGTGCGGTAGCCGACGCCTTCGTACACGTCCCTGAACCGCCGTGCGTCGTCGGCGCTGTTGGCGAGGACGACATCGGCCCCGGCGCGCAGCAGCAGACCGTCGGCGAGCTTCTCGTATACGACGCCGACGTATCCGGTGACGACCAGCGGTCGCTGCGGGCGGCCTTCCCAGGCGCGCGCGAAGCCGTGCAGGAGCGCCTGGACGGTGCCGCCGACGCAGGAGATGACGACCACGTCGCAGCTCTCCTCGTCGATGTCGGCCAGCATCTCGGCGGCGGTCGCCTCCTCCATGGAGTCGGCCGGAATACCGAGTTCCGCCAGTTGGCGGGGCGTGGGGGTGGCCCGGCCGCGCAGCAGCCGCGCGTCGAGTCGGGCCTCGGGGTCGATCCGGCGCGCGGTCAGCGCACCCCACTTCCACCGGGTGTCCGAGTCGGCGATCACAGTGACCCGCAATGGGCCGGGCTTACGTTTTGGCACGGCAAGACCTTAGGAAGCCGTTGAGTTCATCGTGCTAATTGGCGACCAACAGCAGGTAAACATAGAGCCGCCACTTAGCCGTCTGCCGTGGATAGGCCAGGAGTTCTCCGACCGGCAGAAGAGCCCGTGCGGGGCCTGCTTCATCGCTCCGACATCTGCCGTTTACCCAGATGTACGCTCGACGCAAAGCAAAAGGACAGGCAAACGCCCTAAGGTACGGCGGGTGGTCAAGCTCACCGTTATCGTGCCCTTTTTCAATGTGCAGCAATTCGTGCCCGACGCGCTGCGCAGTCTCCGTGCCAATGCACGCTCGGATTTCGAGTTCCTGCTGATGGACGACGGGTCGACCGACCGGACTCCGGAGCTTCTGGAGCAGGGGGTCGGCTCGCTGCCCGGCGCACGGATCATCCGGCGTGACCACACCGGGGTGGCGAGCCTGCGCAACGCGGGCATCGACGCGGCCAGGGGGACGTATCTGACGTTCCTCGACGGCGACGACTGGATGGCCCCGGGCTATCTGCCGCAACTGGTGCGGGCGATGGAGGAGTTGGACGTCGACTTCATCCGTACCGACCATGTGCAGTGCACCGGCAGCACCCGCAACATCATCCGGGCGCCGTACGGCCGCCGCGGTCAGCGGCTCGACCCGCGCGCGACGATCCTGCCCGCCGACCGCCCGACGCTGGTCGACTACCCGTACTCCTGGGCGGGCGCCTACCACCGGCGGATCGTGGACGAGGGGCTGCTGCACTTCCCCGAGCACCTGCGCACCGCCGAGGACCGGCCGTGGATCTGGCGGCTGCACCGCGAGGCGAAGTCCTGCGCGGTGCTGGGCCTGCTGGGCGTCTACTACCGGCGCGGCGTGGCCAGTTCGCTCACCCAGATCGGTGACATCCGGCAGCTCGACTTCGTCCGCTCCTTCGACCAGGTCATCGCGGAGATCACCGCGGACCGGGACGCGGAGCTGTTCCTGCCCAAGGCGGTCCGCACCTACTGCGCGATCATCGCCCACCACCTCGACAACATCGACCGCTTCGAGCCCGTGCTGGCCCGCAAGCTCAAGGCGATCAGCGCCGCCGCGCTGAACCGGCTGCCGCACGACGTGCTCACCGACGCGCTGGACTCGATGGACCTGGAGCGCAGTGTGAAGATCCGCCGCCTGCGCTGGCGGGTGCCGGTAAGGACCGACGGCCTGGACGCCGATCCTTACCCGGAGCTGTCGCCCGCCGCACGGCGCACCGCGGCCTCCGCCTCCCCGGCCGCCGGAGCGGGGGCGGGCGCCGCGAAGCCCGAGGCCGACGACGATCCGGACGCCACGGACAACGGATCGGCGGTCGCGTGATGGCACGTACCACTCAGCTCTTCATGGCCTCCACGCTGTACGGCGCCGCCACGCTGGCCGCCGGCCTGGACTCCGGGTCGTTCCCGCCCGCCGACCGCCGCATCCTGGTGGTCAGCAACAACGCGTCGGTGCCCGAGACCAATCCGGGGCTCGACCAGGCCCCCGGCTTCGAGGTGCTGCGCGACCGCTTCGACCGCATCGTGTCGTGGAACGAGACGATCACCCCGCTGCACCCGGGCGGCTGGGTCCCGCGCCCGGACGACGTGCCGCTGTGGGAGCGGCATCTGCGGATGCTGTGGAGCCTGGGCGACGACGCGGTGGAGCTGATCGTCGAATCCCTCCAGGTCGCGCCCGCGCTCTCCTTCGTGCAGGTCTTCACCGGCGCCCCGATCAGCGTGTACGCGGACGGCCTGATGTCGTACGGCCCGACCCGCAACAAGCTGGGGCTGCTGGTCGACACCCGGATCGACCGGCTCTACCACCTGGACCTGGTGCCGGGGCTGCGTCCGCTGCTGCTCTCCGAGCACGGCGTGGAGCCGCAGGTGGTGCCGACCGAGGGCTTCACCAAGGTGCTCTCCGAGGTCGCGGAGGGCTCCGCCGACCTCGCCGAGGAGCATCTGGCGGACGTGCCGGAGGGCGCGGCGCTGCTGCTGGGCCAGTACCTGTCGGCGCTCGGCATCCTCTCCGTGGCCGAGGAGGAGGAGCTGCACCTGTCGATGGTGCGCGGCGCCGCCGCCCTCGGGCACCGCGCGATCGTCTTCAAGCCGCACCCCACGGCGCCCGCGCACTGGACGGAGCCGCTGCGCGCCGAGGCCGAGCGGCTGGGCGCGAGGCTGACGGTGCTCAACACGCCGGTACTGGCCGAGGTGGTCTACCAGCGGGCCCGCCCCGCGCTGGTTGTCGGCTGCTTCTCCACCGCGCTGCTGACCGCGTCGGCGCTGTACGGCATCCCGGTGGCCCGTACCGGCACCAAGCTGCTGCTGGAGCGCCTGTCGCCGTACCAGAACAGCAACCGGGTGCCCGTGACGATCGTGCACGCGCTGCTGCCGGACCTGGCGGACGCCTCGGCCGTACGGTCCTGGTCGTCGCCGTCGCCCGAGCGGGTGGCGGCGGAGCTGACGCCGCTGCTGCACGCGGTGGGCTTCTGCATGCAGCCGAAGGCGTACCCGAAGCTGCGGGCCGGGGCGGAGGCGTATCTGACGGGTCATCTGAGCGCGGCGACCTGGCCGTACTTCAAGCGGCGGCGGCTGACCTCGCTCGGGCTGCCGGGCGCGGTACCGGCCCGGCTGGCGTTCGTGCCGCGCAATCGGACGGTCCGCAGGGTGGCCCGCAGGGCGCGCGCCCTGAAGAAGGCGACCATGGGGTGACATCCCTCACGATCGCCGCCGGTGGGGCATTCGCCCCTTTACCGGCGGCGTCGGACGGCGCATCGTGGAGGACTTCCGGGGGCCGCACCGGCCTGAGGGGCCGTACACCCACACGATGAGGACCGACACCGTGAGCGACTTCGCCGCACCCCGCCCGCACACCGAGCCCGGCACCGGCACGGGCGGGCCCAAGGACCGCAAGCACCTCATGGAGCAGGTGCTGGGCTGGACGCTCACCGTGCTGGTGGCGATGCTGATCACGCAGATCCACCTGCTCTGACGGCGCTCCCGGGGCCCGCGTGACGGTGTCGGCGGGCCCGGACGCGGATCAGAAGGCGTCCGTGGGGACGTACGTGCCCCAGATCTCCCGCAGCGCGTTGCAGACCTCCCCGACGGTGGCGCGGGCCCGCAGCGCCTCCTTCATCGGGTAGAGGACGTTGTCGGTGCCCTGCGCGGCCTTCTGGAGGGCCGCCAGCGCCGCGTCCACGGCGTCCTGGTCGCGGCCCGCGCGCAGGGCCGCCAGCCGGGCGGCCTGCTGGGCCTCGATGGCCGGGTCGACGCGCAGCGGCTCGTACGGCTCCTCCTCGTCGAGCTGGTAGCGGTTCACGCCGACCACCACGCGCTCGCCCGAGTCCGTCTGGAGCGCGATCCGGTACGCGCTGCGCTCGATCTCCGACTTCTGGAAACCGTTCTCGATCGCCGCGACCGCGCCGCCGAGGTCCTCGACCTTCGCCATCAGCGCCAGCGCGGCGGCCTCGACGTCGTCGGTCAGCTTCTCCACCACGTACGACCCGGCGAAGGGGTCGACGGTCGCGGTCACGTCCGTCTCGTACGCCAGCACCTGCTGGGTGCGCAGCGCGAGCCGGGCGGACTTGTCGGTGGGCAGCGCGATGGCCTCGTCGAAGGAGTTGGTGTGCAGCGACTGCGTGCCGCCCAGCACCGCCGCCAGGCCCTGGACGGCCACCCGTACGAGATTGACCTCGGGCTGCTGCGCGGTGAGCTGCACACCGGCGGTCTGGGTGTGGAAGCGCAGCATCAGCGACTTCGGGTTCTTCGCCCCGAACTCCTCGCGCATCACCCGCGCCCAGATGCGCCGCGCGGCCCGGAATTTCGCGACCTCTTCCAGGATCGTGGTGCGGGCGACGAAGAAGAACGACAGGCGGGGCGCGAATTCGTCCACGTCCATCCCGGCGGCGACGGCGGTGCGCACGTACTCGATGCCGTCGGCGAGGGTGAACGCGATCTCCTGCGCGGGCGAGGCACCGGCCTCCGCCATGTGATAGCCGGAGATCGAGATGGTGTTCCACTTCGGGATCTCGGTCCTGCAGTATCCGAAGATGTCCGCGATCAGCCGCAGGGACGGCTTGGGCGGGAAGATGTACGTGCCCCGCGCGATGTACTCCTTCAGCACGTCGTTCTGCACCGTGCCGGTCAGCGCGGACGCCTCGATGCCCTGTTCCTCGGCGACGAGCTGGTACATCAGCAGCAGGAGCGCGGCGGGCGCGTTGATCGTCATCGACGTCGACACGCGGTCCAGCGGGATGCCGTCGAAGAGGACCTTCATGTCCTCGACCGAGTCGATCGCCACACCGACCTTGCCGACCTCACCGTGCGCGATCACCGCGTCGGAGTCGTGGCCCATCTGGGTGGGCAGGTCGAAGGCGACCGACAGGCCCATCGTGCCGTTGGCGATCAGGCCCTTGTAGCGGGTGTTGGACTCCGCCGCCGTGCCGAAGCCCGCGTACTGCCGCATCGTCCAGGGACGGCCGGTGTACATCGACGGGTACACACCGCGGGTGAACGGGAACGCGCCCGGCTCCCCCAGCTCGGCCGCGGGATCCCAGCCCTCCAACACGCCCGGCCCGTAAACGGGCTCGATCGGCAGTCCCGACTCCGACTCGCGTGTCATCTTCACGCCTCCGTGTGCTGCTGAATGGCTGTGTGGCTGGCGTAACGGACTGTAGCGGCGGCCCTGCGTGCGGTGCACCGCGGCGGCCTGGGACCTTCCTCACAGTCTTCCCCGCGGTTCGCGCAACCGCACGGCCGGGAATCGATGTCTAGGGAAGAACAGGAAGCACGAGCGGGGGGACGCAGGGGATGAGGACGATGACGGGGACGGGCAGCAGATCGCCGCTGGCGGTGGCCGCGGCGGTCGTGACGGCGGCGCTCTCGACGGCCGTGCTGGCGGGCTGCGGACCGCAGGACACCGGGGCCTCGGGCAAGGACAGGCCGCCGGCCACCTCGGCCGCGCCGTCGCCGACCGCGACGACCGCGCAGCCGTCGTCGGAGCCGCCGGCCACCACCGCGCCCCCGACGACATCGGCCGCGCCCACCACGACCGCACCGGCCTCGCCGACGGCTCCGGCCACGACCGCGCCGCCCGTCGTCCCCGCCGTGATCGCCACCGGCTCGACCAGCGCCAAGGTCCGCGAACTCCAGGCCAGGCTCGCCCAGCTCCACCTCTTCAGCCAGTCCCCCACCGGCTACTACGGCACCGTCACCCAGCACTCGGTGAGCGACTTCCAGGAGCGGCACGGCCTGGCCATCACCGGCCGCGTCACCCAGGACACCTGGACGAAGCTGCGCTCGCTGACCCACGCCCCGACCCACAAGGAGCTGTACCCGGTCGCGCCGCCCAAGCCCGCGGGCAAGCTCGACCCGCGCTGCATGACCGGCCGCGCCATGTGTGTGAGCAAGACCACTCGCACGCTGTCGTGGGTGGTCGACGGCAAGGTCAGGGCCACCATGGACGTCCGCTTCGGGTCGCAGTACACCCCGACTCGCGAGGGGCTCTTCCACGTCACCTTCAAGAGCCGCGACCACGTCTCGACGCTCTACAACACGGCGATGCCGTACGCGATGTTCTTCAGCGGCGGCCAGGCCGTGCACTACTCCTCGGACTTCGCGGCCCGCGGCTACGCGGGCGCCTCGCACGGCTGTGTGAACGTACGGGACAAGGCGGCGGTCTCCGCGCTGTTCGACCAGGTCAAGGTGGGTGACAAGGTCGTCGTCTACTGGTGACGCGGGCAGCGTCGATCCGTGTGGTGACGGGCGCGGCCGGGCAGGGGGAATGCGCCCGGCCGCGCCCTTTGCACGGACCCCGATACGGGGAGAACCGGGGTCCGCAGGACCGATGACCAGTCGGTCCACTTCCTACAGCGCACCGGCACGCGGAAGTGTCACCTGGCCGCACCCGCCCCGGCCGTCCCATGATTCGTCGGAGGGGTCGGCGGCCGGGGCCGCGGGCCCCGGAAGCGCCCCGCGCGGCGCCGTACCGAGCCCCGCGGGTCGCGTCACAGGGCCTTGGAGGTCGAGAAGGTCACGCCGACGTGGTCGGCGTCGGCGCGCGGGTCGTCGTCGTGTTCGAGGAGTTCGGCCAGGCGGCGCAGGCCGCGGTGGGTGGCCATCCGGACGGACCCGGCGCGCTTGCCGAGGACGCGGGCGGCGCTGGTGGAGTCCAGGCCCATGACGACGCGGAGCAGGACGGCCTCGGCCTGCTCGCGCGGCAGGGCGGCTATCGCGGCCAGGGCGCGGTCGGTGGCGACGGCGTCCAGCGCCTCGCCCGCGGTGTCGGCCCGGTCGGGGAGCTGGACGAGTTCGTCGACCCCCGCGCCGGAGACGGGCCGCCGGGCGCGGGCACGGATGTGGTCGAGCGCGCGGTTGCGGGCTATGCGCGCCGCCCAGCCGCGCACCGAGTCGCCCGCGCCGCGGAAGTTGGGGAGGTCGCGGGCGATCTGCAACCAGGTCTCGGAGGCGACGTCCTCGGCGTCCACCGGTCCGACCAGGCTGCGGACGTATTGCAGCAACTGCGGTTGCACAGCGCGGTACACGACGCGGAACGCGGCTTCGTCCCCGCGCTGCGCCCCGGCTACCGCGGTCTCCAGGTCCACCTCTGGCCCCACCCCCTCGAACACTCGCCCCATCCTGCCTCATGTGGGAGCGCTGACACTTTTGAACCATGGGAGCGGTGACACTTTTGAACGGGGATACGCCGTACAAGACGGCGGCCGGGGACGCTCCTGTGGGGGGAGGCGGCCCCCGGCCGTCGTCAACTTCCCCCACGCAGTCCCCTCATGAACGGTCGTTGAGGAGTCCTCCGATGTCATTGGACCGCCTCCTCGACGGGCTCCCGGGCGGACTGCCGCCGGGACGGCTGGTCCCCGGCTCCGCGCCGGGACTGTGGCTGAGCGACGAACCCGTGGTCGCACCGGGCCGGTTGTGGGCCCGCTACCAGGCGCAGCAGGAGGAGACCGGCTGGCGGCCGGTGCTGATGGCGTGGCCGTGCGCGAACGGTTTCGGGCACCGCGCGGCCGAGATCGACGCGGTGGACGCGGAGGCGTCGCTGCGCGAGTCGTGGGGGACGTACCAGGAGGCGCGGTCGCTGCTTCCGCCGCACCCGGCGATCGACGAGGTGTGGCCGGACGACGCGGCGGCGCTGCTGGCGGCCGACCCGGGGCCGCCGTTCACCGCCTTTCCCGGGCTCGCCGCCGCCTCGCCGCCGCATCCCGGCCCTTCGCCCGACGCGGTGGCGCGCGCGGCCGTCGGGCAGATGCTGCACTACTTCACGACCCGTTTCATCGCGCACATCGCGCTGGTCCGCGCCGAGCGCAGCGCCGACATCCCGGCGCTGGCGGGCTGGGAGACCGAGGCGCCCGCGCTGGAGCTGTCGGCGCTGCTGCGTACGTGGGAGGACCGGTTCGGGGCGCGGGTGATCGGCTTCGAGGGCTCGTCGGTCTTCGTGTCGGTGGCCTCGCCGCCGCTGGCCTCCGCGCACGCCGGGCACGTCGCGCTCGAACACGTGCTGACCGGGGCGTCGAATCTGAACGACGGGACGTTTCCGTTCCCCGACTACGCCGAGGCGCTGCGCGGGGAGCGGCTGTGGTCGTTCTGGTGGGACTAAGCGGCGCCGGGCCGGGGCGGGCCGACGGGGGGCGCGTCAACGGGGGCGGGCCGACGGGGGTCGCGTCAACGGAGGGCGCGTCAACGGGGGGCGCGTCAACGGAGGGCGCGCCGCCTCACGTACGAGTGAAGTTCAAGGTCCCGTCGGACATGTTCGAACCGGCTGCCCCTAAAGTGGGAGCACTCCCCCTGCCGTACCTTCCCTAGCCGAAGCCGTACCGAATCCGCACCTGTCGTACCGCCGTGCCGATTCCGTACCCCCGGTCCACCCGATCCAGGAGCCCAGCGCTGTCCAGCGACACCCCGCCCGAGGGGCTGTATCTGCTCAACCGGGCCCCCTCCCTGGTCGCGGAGGCGGCGCTGCGCACCTGCTGCGGCAGCCATCGCTGGGCCCGCCGGGTGGCCGCGCACCGGCCGTATCCGACGGTCGAGGCGCTGCTCGCCGCGGCCGACGAGGCGGCGTACGACCTGACGTCGGGCGATCTCGCCGAGGCGCTGGCAGGCGAGGCCACCACCGCGCTGCCCGACCGCGGCGGCCTGACCGTGCACACCGCGCTGCGGGCCGCGAACGCGGCGTACGAGGCGAAGTTCGGCCACGCCTTCGTGATCGCGCTGACCGACCTGGACGACCCCGACGACCCGGCCGCCGCCCTCGACCTGACGCTGGCGAGCCTGCGCCAGCGCCTGGGGCACGACGAGGACGAGGAGTCGGTGGCGACGGCCGAGCAGCTGCGCCGGATCTGCCGCGCGCGGCTGCTGCGACTCGCGGACACCGGTGGGCATCTGGCCGAGTCCGGCCCGCGAAAGACCCCCGCCGGTTCACCCGACCGTGCGGGATCGATCACACCTGGCCTACCCCGCGGTCCGGAGCCGACATCGCGTCGCTACGATGGCCGGGGCCGGTGGACCGTACCCGGCCGGGCGTGACCGACACCGAAGCCGGCACCCCTCGCCCCGCTCCCGGAGGGTTTTTTCCGTGCCGGCTGGAACGCTGTACCGCGGCCGGGAAGGCATGTGGTCCTGGGTGGCTCATCGAGTCACCGGTGTCCTCATCTTCTTCTTCCTGTTCGTCCATGTCCTCGACACCGCCCTGGTGCGGGTCTCCCCCGAGGATTACGACAAGGTCGTCGCGACCTACAAGACCCCCATCGTCAGCCTGCTGGAGTACGGCCTCGTGGCCGCGATCCTCTTCCACGCGCTGAACGGCCTGCGGATCATCGCGGTCGACTACTGGACCAAGGGCCCGCGTTACCAGAAGCAGATGCTGTGGACGGTGCTCGGCCTGTGGGCTCTCCTGATGGTCGGCGCGATCTACCCCGTCCTCGGCCACGCCGCACGAGTCCTGTTCGGGAGCTGACCGCACATGTCCACCGAAATCACTCCCGCGGACGCGGTCGAGCTGACCGGCTCCAGCGTCACGTACAGCCCGGACAACCCGGCCCCGGTCATCGAGCCGCCGCGCGCCCGCACCAAGCGGACCCCGCGCAGCTCCCGCACCAACTTCGAGCTGTACGGCTGGCTGTTCATGCGGCTGTCCGGTGTGGTGCTGGTCGTCCTGGTCCTCGGCCACCTGCTGATCCAGCTCGTGCTCGACGGCGGTGTCACCAAGGTCGGCTTCGCGTTCGTCGCGGGCCGCTGGGCCTCGCCGTTCTGGCAGGGCTGGGACCTGGTGATGCTCTGGCTGGCCATGCTGCACGGCGGCAACGGCCTGCGGACCGTCATCAACGACTACGCCGAGCGGCCGAACACCCGCATCTGGCTGAAGACGCTGCTGTTCACCGCGACGGCGTTCACCATCGTGCTCGGTTCGCTGGTGATCTTCACCTTCGACCCGAACATCCGCTAACGCGGCCGACACGGCCATCACCGCCAAGCCGCGAAGCCGCTGACGCCAAGCGCTGAGCCAGGGCTGGAACAGGGAAGCGACCCCCATGCAGATCCACAAGTACGACACCGTCATCGTCGGCGCGGGCGGCGCCGGCATGCGCGCGGCCATCGAGGCCACCAAGCGCAGCCGCACCGCCGTTCTGACCAAGCTGTACCCGACCCGCTCCCACACCGGCGCCGCCCAGGGCGGCATGGCCGCCGCCCTCGCGAACGTCGAGGAGGACAACTGGGAGTGGCACACCTTCGACACGATCAAGGGCGGTGACTACCTGGTCGACCAGGACGCCGCCGAGATCCTGGCGAAGGAGGCCATCGACGCGGTCCTCGATCTGGAGAAGATGGGCCTGCCGTTCAACCGGACGCCCGAGGGCCGGATCGACCAGCGCCGCTTCGGCGGCCACACCCGCAACCACGGCGAGGCCGCGGTGCGCCGCGCCTGCTACGCCGCGGACCGCACCGGCCACATGATCCTCCAGACGCTGTACCAGAACTGCGTCAAGGAGGGCGTGGAGTTCTTCAACGAGTTCTACGTCCTGGACCAGCTCCTGGTCGAGGTCGACGGCGTCAAGCGCTCCGCGGGCGTGGTCGCGTACGAACTGGCCACCGGCGAGATCCACGTCTTCCAGGCGAAGGCCGTGATCTACGCGTCGGGCGGCACCGGCAAGTTCTTCAAGGTGACGTCGAACGCGCACACCCTGACCGGTGACGGCCAGGCCGCGGTGTACCGGCGCGGGCTGCCGCTGGAGGACATGGAGTTCTTCCAGTTCCACCCGACGGGCATCTGGCGGATGGGCATCCTGCTGACGGAGGGCGCCCGCGGTGAGGGCGGCATCCTCCGCAACAAGGACGGCGAGCGCTTCATGGAGAAGTACGCGCCGGTCATGAAGGACCTCGCCTCGCGTGACGTCGTCTCCCGCGCGATCTACACCGAGATCCGTGAGGGCCGCGGCTGCGGTCCCGAGGGCGACCACGTCTACCTCGACCTCACGCACCTGCCGCCGGAGCAGCTCGACGCGAAGCTGCCGGACATCACCGAGTTCGCGCGGACGTACCTGGGCATCGAGCCGTACACCGACCCGATCCCGATCCAGCCGACCGCGCACTACGCGATGGGCGGTATCCCGACCAACGTGCAGGGCGAGGTGCTGAGCGACAACAGCACCGTCGTGCCGGGCCTCTACGCGGCCGGTGAGGTCGCGTGCGTGTCGGTGCACGGCGCGAACCGGCTGGGCACCAACTCGCTGCTGGACATCAACGTCTTCGGCCGCCGTTCCGGCATCGCCGCCGCCGAGTACGCGCACGCGCACGACTACGTGCCGCTGCCCGACGACCCGGCGTCGCTGGTCGAGGCGCAGGTGGAGCGGCTGCGCGCGTCCACCGGCACCGAGCGGGTCTCGGTGATCCGCACGGAGCTGCAGGAGTGCATGGACGCCAACGTGATGGTGTTCCGCACCGAGCAGACCATCAAGACGGCCGTCGAGAAGATCGGCGAGCTGCGCGAGCGCTATCTGAACGTGGCGATCCAGGACAAGGGCAAGCGGTTCAACACCGACCTGCTGGAGGCCGTCGAGCTGGGCAATCTGCTCGACCTGGCCGAGGTCATGGCGGTCTCCGCGCTCGCCCGCAAGGAGTCGCGCGGCGGTCACTACCGCGAGGACTACCCGAACCGCGACGACGTCAACTTCATGCG
Organism: Streptomyces sp. NPDC008079; assembly: GCF_042957385.1. Taxonomy (NCBI): domain Bacteria; kingdom Bacillati; phylum Actinomycetota; class Actinomycetes; order Kitasatosporales; family Streptomycetaceae; genus Streptomyces; species Streptomyces sp. NPDC008079. The sequence continues at coordinate 100,229 of NZ_JBIBIC010000019.1, read as the reverse complement.
GCACACGATGGCTTACCGCGAGGTGGACGCGACCGGCGTCGAGTCGATCCGCCTCGACTACAAGCCGGTCGTGCAGACCCGCTACCAGCCGATGGAGCGTAAGTACTGATGAGCACCCCGACGCTCGACAAGCACTCGGCGGCCCTCGACGCCGCCGAGGTGACCGACGCACACCTGATCACGATCACGCTGCGGATCCGCCGGTTCAACCCGGAGGTCGCGGCGGACGCGGAGTGGGTCGACTACCAGTTGGCCATCGACCCGAAGGAGCGCGTCCTGGACGCGCTGCACAAGGTCAAGTGGGAGATCGACGGCTCGCTGACCTTCCGCCGCTCGTGCGCGCACGGCATCTGCGGGTCCGACGCCATGCGGATCAACGGCAAGAACCGGCTGGCGTGCAAGACGCTGATCAAGGACATCAACCCGGACAAGCCGATCACGGTCGAGGCGATCAAGGGCCTGACCGTGCTGAAGGACCTCGTGGTCGACATGGACCCGTTCTTCCAGGCGTACCGCGATGTGATGCCCTTCCTGATCACCAAGGGCAACGAGCCGACCCGTGAGCGCCTTCAGTCCGCCGAGGACCGTGAGCGCTTCGACGACACCACCAAGTGCATCCTGTGCGCCGCGTGCACGTCGTCCTGCCCGGTCTTCTGGAACGACGGCCAGTACTTCGGCCCCGCGGCCATCGTCAACGCCCACCGTTTCATCTTCGACTCCCGCGACGAGGCGGGTGAGCAGCGCCTGGAGATCCTGAACGACAAGGACGGCGTCTGGCGCTGCCGCACCACCTTCAACTGCACCGACGCGTGCCCGCGCGGCATCGAGGTGACGAAGGCGATCCAGGAAGTCAAGCGCGCCCTGATCACCCGCCGCTTCTGACCCCTGCGTCCCCAAGGGCCCGCCCCGACCGGTCGTCTCCGGCCACGGGCGGGCCCTTTCGCGTGCCCGTACGCGGGTCCCTTCGCGATCCCCTTCGCGCGCGCTAGCCCGCGGTCCCGGCCGCGTCGTGCTCGGTGAAGATCTCGCGGGCTGCCGTGACGCCGTTGAGGGCGGCGGGGAAACCGGCGTAGCCCGCCATTTGGGTGAGCGTTTCGACGACTTCGGTGCGGGTGCCGCCGAGGCGCAGGAAGGCGCGGATGTGGATGCGGAGCTGGGGGGCGGCGGTGCCGAGGGCGGTGCAGATGGCGATGGTGAGGAGTTCGCGGGTGACGAGGTCCAGGCCGGTGCGGCAGTAGATGTCGCCGAAGACGTGCTCGACGATGTAGCGGCCGAGGTCGGGGGCGATGTCGTCGAGGGTGGCCACGACGCGGACGCCGTCGGGGCCGTCGACGGTGCGCAGGGCGTCCAGGCCGCGTTCGTAACGGCCGCCGTCGACCGGTTCCTTGACGACCGGGTCGTCGTCGGCCGGATGGTCCGCGAAGACCTCGCGGGCGGCGCCGAGGGCGTTGAGCGCGGCGGGGAAACCGGCGTAGACGGTGGTGTGGATGAAGGTCTCGACGATCTCGCGCCGGGTGCAGCCGACGTTGAGCGCCCCGGCGATGTGGAAGCGGAGCTGCGGGGCGGCGTTGCCGAGGGCGGCGAGCGCGGCGACGGTGGCGAGCTGCCGCTGCCGCGGGGTGAGGCCGGGGCGTGACCATATGTCGCCGTAGCCGAACTCGATGGTCATCCGGGCCAGGTCGGGGGCGATCTCCGCGACCGAGTCGAGCAGGGCCGGGCGCTCGTCGCCGGTGACCGTGCGGAGGGCGGCCAGGCCGCGCGCGTACCGGTCGTCGGCGGGAGCGGATTCGGCGCGGTCGGTGGGGTCGGAGCCGTCTGCGGGGGTCATGACGACGACGCTAGGGGTTGGAGTCGACTCCAGCGCAAGTCCCACGCCAGCTCAGCCCGTGCAGTCGCGTCTGCCGTCCCCGTTCCCCTCGGCCGCCAGCATCACCCGCCGCAGCAGGTCGGAGAGCGTGCGCCGTTCTGCCGGGGTCAGCACGCCCAGCAGCCGGCGCTCCTCCTGGCCCTGGAACTCCAGCGCCCCGAGCCACGCCTGCCGCCCCGCCTCGGTGAGTTCGACGTCGACCCGGCGGCGGTCGGCGGCCGACGGCGTACGGCGTACGTACCCGCGCCGCTCCAGGCCGTCGAGGCGGCCGGTGATGGAGGCGGGGGCCATCTTGAGGTCGGCGGCGAGTTCGGAGGGAACGGTACGGCCGCCGCGCCCGGCGAGCGTGTGCAGCGTCTCGTACTCGTGCTTGTGCAGGCCGTGGTCGACGAGCGAGCGCTGTTTGACCCTGCGGATGTGGTCGGTGAACAGCATGGCGCGAGTGGCGGCGCCCTCGACGTCGGGGTCGAGGTCGGGCAGTACGGGCTGCCAGCGGGCGACGTGGCCGTCGGTCCAGTCGTGCGGGGTGGGCATGGGCCGATCCTATGCCTACCCACCGGAGATACGTCGGTGCCGAAATATTCGTTGACGAAATGTTCGACGCCGAAATACCTTGTTCGCCGTGACCACCCCGCCCCCGCACGAAGACCGGCACGACGACCCGCGCGACGAACGGCACGACGGCCTCCGCGACGACCGGCACGACGCCCCCCGCGACGGCTCCCGCCAGGACCCCGTCGCCCCGCCCCCCAAGCCCCGGCACCCGCTCCGGCACCGCTCGTTCCGCCTGCTCTTCTTCGGCCGGACGCTCTCCGCCCTCGGCGACGCCGTCGTCCCGGCCGCGCTCGCCATCGCCATCAGCCGCGCGACCGGCTCGGCGTCCGCGCTCGCGGTCGTGCTGGGCTGCGCGATGGTGCCGCGCCTCCTGCTGCTGCCGGTCGGCGGCGTGATCGCCGACCGGTTCGACGCGCGCAAGGTCGCGCTCACCACCGACCTCGTCCGCTGCGCCGCGCAGATCTTCGTCGGCCTCGAACTCGTCGGCGGCGACCCGAGCATCCTGGTCCTCGCGGTCGCCGAGACCGTCGGCGGCGCCGCCTCCGCCTTCGCCATCCCGACCTCCGCGCCGCTGGTCGCGGGCACCGTCGAGGAGGACGGCCTGCTCCGCGCCAACTCCCTGATGGCGTCCGCCGCGAGCGCGACCCGGCTCGGCGGCCCCGCGCTCGCCGGACTGCTGATCTTCACCGCGGGGCCCGGCTGGGCGTTCCTGCTGGACGCCGCGTCCTTCGCGGCGAGCGCGGCGCTGCTCACCCTCGTCCGGGTGCGCCGCACCCCCATCCCGCGCCGCTCGATGCGCGCCGACCTCGTCCAGGGCTGGACCGAGGTCCGCGCCCGCGACTGGTACTGGACCAGCCTGATCGCCCACGCGGTGTGGAACGGGGCCGCCGCCGTCCTGGCCACCCTCGGCCCGCTGATCGCGCACCACCGGCGCGGCGGCGACGGCATGTGGGTGCTGATGCTCGAAGCGGGCTCCGTCGGCCTGCTGACCGGCTCGCTGCTCGCCTCCCGCGCCCGGCTGCGCCGCCCCGTGCTCACCGGCAATCTGGCCCTGACCAGCTACGCGCTGCCGCTGGTCCTGCTCGCCGCCGACGCCCCCGCCGTGCCCTTGATCGTCTCCTACGGCCTCGCGCTCGGCGCGCTCGGCTTCTTCAACCCGGTCTGGGAGTCCTACGTGTTCAGCTCGGTGCCCGCCGGGGTGCTGGCCCGCGTGACCTCGTACGACTGGCTGCTCTCGCTCGCCGCGATGCCGGTCGGATACGCGCTCGCGCCGCTCGCCTGCGACGCCTTCGGACCCGCCGTGCCGCTGTACGTGGCGGCGGCGCTGGTCGGCGCCCTGTGCCTGGGGACGGCGGCCGTCCCCGGTGTGCGGCACGCGACGACGGTGACCGACGCCCCCAGCAAGCGGGCACCGGTCACCGTCTGATCACCCCGTGGGGGGAGCTGTCGGGAACCCGCGGACTACGCGGTACGGCGGCGGTTGCGCGCGGTGAACAGCACCGCGCCGCCGAACGCGACGGCGCCGACCGCAATCGCGCCGATCAGCCGGGTCGCGCCCGCGCCGGTGGCGGGCAGCGAGGCGTTGCCCGCGCCGCCGGACACCGCGCCGGAGGACCCGGCCGATCCGGTGGTCCCGTTGGGGCCGGAAGAACCGGCGGTGGCCGAGGCGTTCGAGGCCGACGTCTTGACCACGAGCGCGACCGAGTTGTTCGCCGCGTTGTGGTCGAAGGGCAGCTCGATCCGGTTCGGCCCGGTCGTCAGCAGCGCCGCCTCGCCCCGGTGCACGCCGGTGGACGTGACGCGCAGGGTGAGCGGGAAGTCGTACGACTTCCCGCTGTAGAGGGTGACCGGGCGCTCGACGTCGGACTCCGTGTCCGACGCGCAGCGCAGGTACCGCTTCGCGGTGTCGCGCGGCGCGCACGTCACGGGCCACTCCACGAGTGCGGTGCCGTCGGGCACGCGGACGTCGAAGCGGGTGACCGGCGTGAAGTACTTGAGCGGGTCGATCGAGGCGGGTCCGTGGTTGTCCACGTGCACGGTGAGCTTGACCTGCGCGCCGTTCGCACCGGTGACCTCGGGCGCGGAGATCCCGAAGTCCGCGGTGTTGGTGACCGTGAAGTCCGCGCCGCCGTACGAGGTGTCGTTACGGCCGTCCGCCCCCGGGGTCCCGCCGGGAACCGGCACCAGGTGGAGGGCGGGCCCGGTGCCCGGCTCGCCCGCGGGGTGCGCGGTGGCCTCCTTCGGGGTGAACGCCGTGACGTCCACGCTCTCCGCGTAGGCGTCCGCGTTCGCCTTCATCGAGACGGTGTCGCGCACGCCGTAGCTGGCGCCGGCGGCGAGCGGCTGGTCGATGGCGCAGCGCGCCACCGTACGGTCCACGCCCTGCCGCGGGTCGCGGGAGGTGTCGTACAGGCAGTTGGAGAAGCGCTCGACCGGGGTGAGGCCGTGCGACCACCGCAGCTCCAGTTGGACCGAGGCGACATCGGCGTTGCCCTCGTTGGTGACGGTGACCGGCACGTCGCCGTTCGCTCCGGGGGCGAGGGTCGTGGCCGCCGCCCGGCCGACGACGAGGGACGGGCCGTCGGCCAGCGTCACCGTCGGCTTGAAGGTCTGCGTCTTGCCGTTGGTGTTGCGGTGGCTGACGCTGAACGACCCCTTGGCCCCGGCGGCCACGCCCGGCAGCGGCCGGATCTTCACCGCGACGTCGGGCAGGTCGAGCTGCCCGACCGGCGCGCCGGGCACGGTGCAGACGGCGTCGGCGCCGGTCACCGTACAGCCCTGCGGCCAGACGACCTCGGCGACGTTCTTCATGCCCGCCGCGGAGAAGGTCAGTCGCTGTGCGGGGACGGCCACGTTCGGGTCGTGGTGGAACATCGTGACCGCCATCGAGCGGGTGACCGGTTCCGCCCCGGCCGCCGTGGGCGCGAAGGTCACGTCGTAGGCGCGCAGGCCCAGGTCGATCGAATCGGCCGGCGCGGTGTCCGCCGGCGGCCCGTCGGCTGCGAAGGCCACGGCTCCGCCGCCGAGCGTCAACACCCCGGCCGCCCCAAGGGCCAGCGCCGCCGGGCGCAGCCGTCCGGTGAATGCGCGACCTCGCATGGTGTCTCCCCGTCACTTCGAGTGGTGGTTCGTTGTGGGGAGTTGGACGGCCGATGTCGCACAGGGGTTGTACGGGTTTCCGTTTGTTATAGATTTGGTCAAGTAGCGGCGGGGACAGTGGACTTCGCACCGGTTACCACCGTCTCCTGGCCCCTCGCCGCGTCCGCCGCCGGGTCCTCGCCGACCGCCGTCCCCGCGCCCACCGTCGGCAGCGTCACGCAGACCGTGAGGCCGCGGCCGGGCGCCGTCTCCAACGCGACCGTGCCGTGGTGCGCCTGGACGACGGCCTGCACGATGGCCATGCCGAGGCCCGCGCCGCCGCTGTCGCGGGCGCGTCCTGCGTCGGCGCGGAAGAACCGGTCGAAGACGCGGGCCGCGTCCCGCTCGCTCATACCGGGACCCGAATCGGTGATCCGCAAGAGCAGTTTCTCGCCACGCGCGGCGACTTCGACGCTGGCCGGGGAGCGGGCCGGGGTGTGCACCCGCACGTTGCTCAGCAGATTGCCCACGACCTGCCGCAACGCGGCCTCGTCGCCGAGGACTTCGGGCAGCGGTCCGCCGTCGCCCCGGCAGTCGGGCACCATCAGCGTCAGCGGCCGTTCCGGCTGCTGCGCGGCCAGGTCGGCGGCGGCGTCGCGGACCAGCCGGGACAGGTCGACGGCGCCGTGCGGCAGCGCGGGCCGGTCGTCGAGCCTGGCCAGCGCGAGGAGTTCGTCGACCAAGCGGCTCATCCGCAGCGCCTCGGAGCTGACCCGGCTCAGCGCCCGCTCCTTCTCGTCGGCGTCGAGCATGCCCTTCTCGTAGAGCTGGAGGTAGCCGCGCACCGACGCCAGCGGGGTGCGCAGCTCGTGCGAGGCGTCGGCCAGAAATCGACGCAACTGTGTGGTGGCGCGCTCGCTTTCGGTCACGGCGGTCTCGATCTGCTGGAGCATCGCGTTGAGCGCGCCGCTGAGCTGTTCGACCTCGCTGGAGCCGTGCCGCGCGGTGCCGATCCGCCGCCCGAGGTCGCCCCCGGCGATGGCGGACGCGGTCTCCACCATGTCCTCCAGCGGGCTCAGCCGCCGCCTGGCCGCGGTCAGCGAGCCGGTGGCGAGCAGCGCGAGCAGCACCACGCCGACGACCGATTCGACGATCAGCAGATTGCCGATCGCGTGCTTGACGCCGCTGAGCCGTATGCCCTTGACCACGATGGTGCCGTCGGAGAGCCGGATCGCGACCACCCGGTACTCCATCGAGCCGGTCTTCACGGTCTTCGCGCCGCCGCTGCGGACCAGCCCCGCCGGGTCGGGGATCGCCTCGGCGAGCCGCCGCTGCTCGGAGCTGACCGGAATGGTGCCGTCCTGGCAGACGGCGGCGGGCTCGCCGCGCCGGTCGAGCATGACGAACAGATCCTGCTGGAACGCCACCGCGATCGCCGAACTCCCCTGCCCGCCGCCCCCGTTCTGCTCGCCCTGCCCGCTCTGCAGGAGGTCGGCGAGCTGGCAGAGCCGCCGCACCATGTCCGCGTCGATCGAGGTCTTGGCGAGCGAGGACTGCGAGCCCTTCAGCGAGTCGTCGATCTCGCCGACCAGCACCATGTACGTGGCGGCGATGCTCGCGCAGGCCGCGAGCAGCAGACCGACCGCGAGGAAGGTCACGTTGGCGATCGTGAAGCGCCCGCGCAGCGAGTGCGGGCGGGGCCACAGGCCGCACTTGTTCACCTTCACACCGCTCCCCCGACCGCGGCGGCGCCCGGTTCCGCCGCGCGCAGCCCGTATCCGATCCCCCGCCGGGTCTCGATCAGCGGCGGCCCGAGCCGGTCGAGCTTGCGCCGCAGATACGAGATGTACGTCTCGACGACCGTGGACGAGACGGCCGTGTCGTACTGCCAGACGTGCTGGAGCAGTTGCTCCTTGGTGACGATCCGCCCGGCGTTGCGCAGCAGGTGCCGCAGCAGGTTGTACTCGGTGGGCGTCAGCTCGACGGGCTGCCCGCACCTGCGGACGGTGTACGTGGCCTCGTCCATCTCCAGGTCGCCGTGGCGCAGGACGCGCCCGTCGGCTCCCTCGCGGCGCCGGGTGCGGCGCAGCACCGCGTGCACGCGGGCCACCACCTCGTCGACGCCGAACGGCTTGGTGATGTAGTCGTCGCCGCCGAGCGCGAGCCCGGCGACCACGTCGCGCGGGGCGTCCCGCGCGGTGACGAAGATGACGGCGAGGTCGTCGGCGTCGGTCTCGGCGGCGCGTTCCTGGCGCAGCGCGCGGCAGACCTCCCAGCCGCTGCCGTCCGGCAGCATCACGTCGAGCAGTACGAGGTCGGGCCGGTGTTCGCGCGCGGCGGCCAGCGCCTCGCGCCCGGTCGCGGCACTGTGCACCGTGAAGCCGTTGTATTTCAAGGTGATGCGCAGGATGTCCGCGATCCCCGGTTCGTCCTCCACGATGAGCACGGTGGCGTCCATGCCCACCAGTATCCGCACTCCCCCCGCGACCCCGTCCCGGCCGGAACTTTGGAGTTCCTTGAGAGAAGCGGGATCGGCTTGGCGGTCGGCGCGACAGCCACGGAGGCTGAAGAGGCTCGTTGGTCAGTCCACGGGTCCGTCGGTCAGTGCGCGGGTCCCGTTGGTCAACTCGTCGGTCGTGGAACGCTCGTTGATGGGGGATGTGGTCGTGGCCGTTGTGGCTCGATGGTGTTTTCGGCACAAATGGCTGGTGATGTCGTTCTGGCTGGCGGCGCTGCTGTGCGTCGGCGCGGTGGGCAACGCGCTCGGCAGCGGCTACTCCAACGCGTTCTCGCTCAAGGGCACCGAGTCCACCAAGGTCCTGGACCTGATGGACCAGGTGGTGCCCGAGCGGTCCGGCGAGGCCGACACGGTGGTGTGGCACGTCGACTCCGGTACGGTGCGCGACGCTTCGGTACGGGCGCGGCTCGACCCGGCGCTGGCGGACATCGCCCGGCAGAAGGACGTCGGGCAGGTCGTCAGCCCGTACGACCCGGCGGGCGCGGCGCAGATCAGCAAGGACGGCCGTACGGCGTACGCGACGGTGACGTACACCAAGCTCGGCGGTGACCTCTCCGACGACCAGGCGCAGAAGCTGATCGACACCGCGCACCACGCGGCGGCCAAGGGCCTGAGGGTCGAGGTCGGCGGCAACAAGCCCGCGCAGGCGGAGCAGCCGCTGCCGGGCCTCGCCGAGGGCGTCGGCATCGCGGCGGCGGCCGTGGTGCTGTTCCTGGCGCTGGGCTCGCTGTTCGGGATGCTGCTGCCGATCGTGACGGCGCTGTTCGGCATCGGCATCTCGTCGTCGGCGATCATCATCCTCAGCCACGGCATGGACGTGGCGGACTTCTCGCCGCAGCTCGCGACGCTGGTGGGTCTGGGCGTCGGCATCGACTACGCGCTGTTCATCGTGACCAGGCACCGCAAGGGAATCCTGCGCGGGAAGAGCCCCGAGGACGCGGCGGTCACCGCGCTCAACACCTCGGGCCGCGCCGTGCTGTTCGCGGGCGGCACGGTCTGCATCGCGCTGCTGGGCATGTTCACGCTGCGGCTGACCTTCCTCGACGGTGTGGCCGTCGCGGCGGCGCTGACCGTCGTCATCACGGTCGCCGCCGCGATGACGCTGCTGCCCGCGCTGCTCGGCCTGCTGGGCATGCGGGTGCTCAGCCGCGGGCAGCGCCGCGCGCTGGCGGCCGAGGGACCGCAGCCGGAGGTCGCGACGGGCGCGGCGGCGCGCTGGTCGTCGTTCCTCCAGCGGCACCCGCGGGTGCTCGCGGTGGCGGCGGTGGCCGTGATGGCCACCTTGGCGATCCCGGCGCTCGGCCTGCGCCTGGGCTCCTCCGACCAGGGCAACAACCCGACGACGACCACCACCCGCAAGGCGTACGACATGCTCGCGGACGGCTTCGGCCCCGGTTTCAACGGGCCGTTGACGATCCTCGCCGAGGTGCCGACCGGCGCGGACAGGACCGCGCTGAACGGCCTGGTCACGACGTTGAAGGACACCGACGGCATCGCGTACGCCGCCGCCCTGCCGATGAAGCCGGGCGACAAGGTGGCGTTCATCCAGGCGGTGCCGACCACCTCGCCGCAGGACAAGGCGACTTCCGACCTGATCGACCACCTGCGCGACGACGTCGTCCCGGCCGCCGAGCGGGGCAGCACGATGCGGGCGTACGTCGGCGGCCAGACGGCGATCTTCGAGGACTTCGCGACGGTCCTGTTCAACAAGCTGCCGCTGTTCATCGGCGTGATCATCGTGCTGGGCTTCCTGCTCCTGCTGGTCGCCTTCCGCAGCCTGGTGGTGCCGCTGACGGCCGCCGCGATGAACCTGATCGCGGCGGCGGCCTCCTTCGGGGTGCTGGTGGCGTGCTTCCAGTGGGGCTGGGGCGGTTCGCTGGCCGGGCGCGAGGGGCCGATCGACGCCTTCCTGCCGGTCATCATGCTCTCGCTGCTCTTCGGCCTGTCGATGGACTACCAGGTCTTCCTGGTCAGCCGGATGCACGAGGAGTGGGTGCACACCAAGGACAACGCGCGGGCGGTACGGGTCGGGCTCGCCGAGACCAGCCGGGTGATCAACTCGGCGGCGGTCATCATGATCTGCGTCTTCGGCGCCTTCGTGCTCAGCGGCGAGCGGGTGCTGGCGATGTTCGGCATCGGCCTGGCGGGCGCGGTCGCGCTGGACGCGTTCATCCTGCGGACGGTGCTGGTGCCGTCGCTGATGCACATGTTCGGCACCTCCAACTGGTGGCTGCCCGCGTGGCTGGACAAGCGGCTGCCGCACCTGGCGGTGGAGCCGGCCGAGGACGACGGCCCCGCGGCAGGCGCGCCGACGGGCACGCTGATGGCCGCCGGGGCCGGTACGGACATCGTCTCCGGGCCCGCCGTACGCGGCCGGGTCACGGGCGCCGCCGGGCTGCCGGTGCCGCGCTCGGAGCTGACGCTGATCGCGGCGGACGGCCGCCAGGTGGGCCGCGCGGCGGCGGACGACGAGGGCGCCTTCGCTCTGCCGACACCGCGCGCGGGCTCGTACGTCCTGGTCGCCAACGCGCCGGGACACCACCCGCAGACGGCGAGCGTGCTGGCCTCCGACCGACCGGTGGAGTGTGATCTGCGCCTCACGGGGACGGGTGCGCTGACCGGTACGGTGCGGCGCGCGGACGGCCAGCCGGTCGAGGACGCGCGGGTCGTGCTGCACGACGCGGACGGCCACGAGGTGGCGGAGACGCGGACCGGCAAGGACGGCTCGTACGCCTTCGGCAATCTCTACTCCGGCCGGTACACGCTGCTGACCATGGGCTATCCGCCCTTCCCCGCCACCGTCCGGGTCCCGGACGACGGCGGCGAGGGGGACGGTGACGTCGATCTGGAGCTGAGTTATTCGCAGGACTGACCGCGGCCGGGCGCCGCCGCTCCCCCGGCGGCGCCTGTTGTCAGGGCCCGGTTCCGAACCTTCGGAGCCGGGCCCTTCCGTATGCCCGGAGCACCGGACTTGAACATGTTCAAAACCGGGTCTAGAGTCATCGCGTCAGTAGGTTTGAACACGTTCAAACAAGGGGTGGACCCGCTATGGACCTGACCGTCCTCGCGTATGTGATCTATCTGGCCGTCAGCATCGGCCTGACCGTCTGGGTGGCCCGTACCCTCAGCAGCAACGGCCGGATCTTCCTCGCCGACGTGCTGCACGGCGACGAGAAGCTCGCCGACGCCGTCAACCACCTCCTGGTGGTCGGCTTCTATCTGGTGAACCTCGGCTTCGTCGCCCTCTACCTGAAGTCGGCCGACGCCGTCGACAACGCGCGCGGCCTGTTCGAGGCGCTGTCGGTCAAGCTCGGCGTCGTGCTGCTGGTGCTCGGCGTGATGCACCTCGGCAACGTCTACGTGCTCAACAAGATCCGGCGGCGCGGGCTGATGGAGCGCGAGCAGTACCCGCCGGTGGACAGCGACGGCTGGACGAAGCCGAACGGCCCGACCCCGGCCGGGGTGTGACATGACGCGCCTCACGCAGAGCGCGGTGACCGCGCGGCCCGACCGGCCGACGGCGCGGCCCGTGGCGCGGACGCCCCGCCCGCCCGTACGGCGGCTCACCGTGCTGTACGACCCCGCCTGCCGGCTGTGCGCCTTCGTACGGGACTGGCTCGTCCGGCAGCGGCAGCTCGTCAGACTCGACATGGTGCCGGTCGGCTCCCCCGAGGCCATGCACCGCTTCCCCGGCCTCGACCACGCGGCGACCGGGCGCGAGATCACCGTCGTCGGCGACGCGGGCCAGCTCTACCGGGGCGACTCCGCCTGGGTGGTGTGCCTGTGGGCGCTCGCCGACCACCGCGCCTTCTCGCACACCCTGGCCACCCCCGCGGGCCGCAGGCTCGCCCGCGCGGCGGTGCTGACCGCGGCCAAGTACCGCGAGAGCAAGCAGCGTTCGGCCGCGGCCCCGACCTGGTTCCCCGGGCGCAACGCGGCGGGCGCGCCCGGCCCCGCGCCGGTCAGGTCCGTACCCGGCTGGATCTACGACAAGGCGACCGGCTGGACGCAGAGCGACCCGGGCTCCCCGTCGGCACCGCCGTCCGCACCGCCGGCCGACCCGCGGCGCGGCCGGGGCGAGGACTGCGCCGACTGCTGTGCGGGCGACGGATAGGCTCACCCGGGTGGAGCACGTGACAGACCAGCCGGAGCCCGCGGCCACGGGTCCGGCGGCGGAGCCGGGCCCCGGCCTGGGCGAGGAACTGCCCGGCGGCCGGGCCCGGCCCAAGACCGGCAAGAGCGAGCAGACCCGCGCGGTGATCCTGGAGACCGCGATGCGGCTGTTCCGCGAGCGCGGCTACGACAAGACCACGATGCGCGCCATCGCCCAGGAGGCGGGCGTCTCGGTCGGGAACGCCTACTACTACTTCCAGTCCAAGGAATTCCTGATCCAGGGGTTCTACGACCGGATGACGCACCACCACGCGGCCGACGCCCGGGTGCGCATGCGCGGGGTGACCGACTTCGCGGAGCGCCTGGAGATCACGCTCGCGTCCTGGCTGGACACCGCGGCCGAGTACCACGAATTCGCCGCCCAGTTCTTCCGCACGGCCGCCGACCCGGACAGCTCGCTCAGCCCGTTCTCGAACGAGTCGCACCCGGCCCGCGCCACCGCCGTCGAACTCTTCCGCGACGTGCTGTCCGGCTCCGACCTCGCCCCCAAGCTCGACTCCGAACTCGCCGAGCTGCTCCCCGAACTGCTCTGGCTGCACCTCATGGTCGTCGTCCTCTACTGGGTCTTCGACCGCACGCCCGACACCGCGCGGACCCGCGAGTTCGTGCACCGCTCCACCCCCGTGGCGGCCCGCGTCATCGGCCTGTCCCGCTACCGGGTCTTCCGCCCCGTCGTCCGCGACGCCAAGTCCCTCATCCAGGACTTCATCCTCCCGACGATCGGCCGCACCGCGGTCACACCGTCGAGTCGGCCGACTCCCGATCAGCCGGGGCAGCCGGGCTAGTCGGGGCGGTCGCTTCCGCCGGGTCGGCCGGACCGGCCTGCGCCGCCTCGCGGCGCAGCGCCCGCAGGCTCCGCGCGCCGAGGGCCGCGATGGCGGTGCCGAGGAGGAAGGAGACGATCGCGAGCGTGAGGTGGATCCAGAAGTAGGCGGTGGGCGATCCGTGGTCGCCGTCGTGGAAGGCCAGACCGCTGGTGTCCTTCCACAAATTCTTGACAAAGGTGACCCAGACGATCCACGACCACACACCGAAAGCGACCAGGAACCAGGACACGCGCCGACTGAGCTTCATGCGTCCCAGTATGTGCGGGCCCCCCGGTAGGAGGGCCGACGGGGGTGGCCGGTTCCCCGCGCGGGACGTGCGGATCGTCACGGCGGACGGCCCGCACCCGGGGGCGCGGCGGCCAGGAAAGGACATGTACGTTTCCTCGGGTGCCCATGCCTACGACCGCCGCGCGCCGCACCGCGCCGCACCGTTCCGCCCTGGCCGTTCTCGCCGTGTCCGCCGTCGCCGCGCTGCTCGGCGGCACCGTCCTGACGGGGGCCGCGAGCGCGGCTCCGGCCGCCGGCACCAAGCCCGCGCCGAGACCGCCCGAGCACATGTCCACAGTGGGCGGCGACCGGCTGGGCGTGCCGGGCACGCAGGTGGACCCGGGACAGGGCGCGCCCGCGCTGCCCGCGAAGCTGACGGCGAAGTCCTGGATCGTGGCGGACGCCAAGACCGGCGAGATCTACGCCGCGCACAACGCGCACTGGCGGCTCCCCCCGGCCAGCACCCTGAAGATGCTGTTCGCCGACACGGTGCTGCCGAAGTTCCCGAAGAACACCGTGCGCAAGGTGCTGCCGAGCGACCTCCAGGGCATGGGCGAGGGCAGCAGCCTCGTCGGCATCAAGGAGAATCTGACCTACACCGTCCACGACCTGTGGCTCGGTGTCTTCCTGCGCTCGGGCAACGACGCGGTGCACGTGCTGTCCGCCATGAACGGCGGCGTCGCCCAGACCGTCGCGGACATGAACGCGCGGGCCAAGGAGTTGCAGGCGGCCGACACACATGTGGTCACGCCCGACGGCTACGACGAGCGCGGGCAGGTCAGCAGCGCGTACGACCTCACGCTCTTCGCCCGCTCGGGGCTCCAGAACGCCGACTTCCGCGAGTACTGCTCGACGGTGAGCGCGCAGTTCCCCGGCGAGTGGAAGGTCGACAAGAACAAGAAGACCGGCAAGACCACCAAGAAGCGCGAGTCGTTCGGCATCCAGAACACCAACCGGCTGCTCAGCGGCGACTACGGCCTGTCCCCCTACCCCGGCATCGCGGGCGTCAAGAACGGCAACACCACCAACGCGGGCGCCACCTTCACCGGGGTCGCGCAGCGCGACGGCCGTACGCTGCTGGTCACCGTCATGACGCCGAAGGCCGAGCACGACCTGGTCTACCGCGAGGCCGCCTCGCTGCTGGACTGGGGCTTCAAGGCCGCCCCTACGGTCAAGCCGGTCGGCACGCTGGTCCCGCCGCTGAGCCAACTGCCGCCGCCGACCGCCACGACGAAGGCGCCCGAGGGCGACAAGGGACCGGCCACCGCCTCCGCGACGGCCGGTTCCTCCCACGACGGCCTGTGGACGGCGCTGGGCGTCGCCGCCGGTTCCCTGCTCGTCCTGGCCGTGGCGTTCATCGTGGTACGGAAGCTCCGCCCGCTGCCGTCCCCGGCCGGCGGTGGTCCTCATCCTGCCCCGCGTCCTGATCCCGCTCCGCGTCCCGGTGCTGACCCTGATCCTGGCCCTGATCCCGATCCCGATCAGGCGTCCGGTCCGGCGTCCGGTCCCGACCGCCGCTCCCGGCGCCGGAAGGGCTGACGGACTCCGGGGCCCGCGTGGCCCCGTGGACCTCGATCACCTCGACGACCTCCACGGTCTCGACGCCTTCCCCCGGTTCCCCGGCGGCGTCGCCGTCACCACCGTCCCCGCCGTCCTCGCCGTCCTTCTCGGGCGGCGGCGCGTGCCTGGGCGTCGCCGTCCACGCGGCGCAGTACAGCAGCAGCTTCGCCATGAAGTTGATCCAGAGCAGCAGGGCGACCGGCGTACCGAAGGCGCCGTACACGTTCTTGCCCGCGACGCCCTGGAGGTAGCCGCTGAGCAGCACTTTCAGCAGCTCGAAGCCGACCGCGCCGATGAACGCCGCCTGGACCACGGCGCGGCGCGACGGTTCGACGCCCGGCAGCAGCGTCAGCAGGTAGGTCAGGATCAGGAAGTCGGCCAGGACGGCGATGCAGAAGCCGAGGACGGTCAGCAGCGCGCGGCCGGGGCCGTGGTCGGCGAGCCCGGCCTTGTGGACGGTCCAGTCGACGGCCGCGGTCGCGAAGCCGGAGGCGGCGAGCGAGAGCAGGGCCGCCGCGCCGAGGCCGAGCAGGATGCCGCCGTCGACCAGTTTGGCGACGACGGGGTTGCGCTCCTCGTCGTCCTTGTCCCAGACCGCGCGCAGGCAGTCGCGCAGCGAGCCGACCCAGCCGATACCGGTGAAGAGCAGCGCGGCACCGGCGATCCCGCCGATGGTCCCGGCGTTGGCGACCAGGCCGTTGATGTCGAGCTGGTCGGCGATGCCGGGGATCTGGTCGGAGATCTTGTGCTGGAGGGTGTCGAGCTGATGCTGCGACAGCAGCGCGGCGCCGATCGCCGCGACGACCGCGAGCAGCGGGAAGAGCGAGAGGAAGCTGGTGAAGGTCATCGCGGCGGCCAGCCGCGTCCAGTGGACGGTCTGGAGGTGCGCGAAGGCGCGCCAGCCGTGTGTCCGCATCGCCGCGGCGATGCGCGGGCCGATCCAGGGCAACCTTGTCAACCAGTCCATAACGGGGGGCCTACCCTCCCCCGGCCCGCGCAGTCCCGCGGAACACGAAGGTGCGGGTTCCCCAGAAGCGCAGCGCGGTCGCGAGAGCCATGCCGATCCCCGCGCCCGACACGACATCGGCGCGCGCACTGGCCAGCCCGAGCACGTAGTGCGATACGCCCAGACAGCCCAACTGCACGAGCGCGCCCGCCACGTTCACCGCGAAGAAGACCCCGTACTGCCGCGCCCTGCCGACCGCGGGGGTCCGGCCCCGGTAGGTCCCCAGCGCGTTCCCGAGATACGCCACCGTGCACCCGGCGAGGAACGACAGCGCCTTCGCCCCGATCGGCCCGAACCCGCCGGGGCCGCGCAGCCAGACGAACAGCCCGAGGTCGGCGGCGTACGCGGCGCCGCCCGCGAGGGCGAAGCCGAGGACTTCCGAGCTGAGGCCCCGAGGGGAGCGCGCCCTCACCGGTTGACCGCCGCCAGGACGTAGAGGACGACCCAGGCCAGGGCGATGACGACCAGGGCGCGGTCGCGCAGGACGACGTCCTCGGGGGCGCCCGCGGAGCCCGCGTCGGCGAAGACGGCGTAGCGCAGGACGGAGAGGATGAAGGGGATCATCGAGAGCTGCCGCCAGGGGAGCCAGCCGTTGGGCGAGGCGCCGGTCTCCATCGACCACAGGCAGTAGGCGAGTACGGCGCCGCCCGCGGCGAGCTGCCAGACGAAGCGGAGGTAGCCGGTGGTGTACGCGCCGAGGAGGGCGCGGGAGGCGCCGACCTCGGAGCCCTCCGAGTCCTCGGGCGGCGCGGGGGCCGCCGGGGCGGTGGCGTCCGGCTGGGGTCCGACCGTCGGGGCCGCGGGGGCCGCCGCCGTGGCCCGTTCGGCGAGCCGCGACATCAGGACGAGTTCGGAGTAGCGCTTGGCGGCGACCATGAACAGCGCGCCGAAGCCCGAGGTGATCAGGAACCAGCGGGACAGGTCGATGCCGAGGGCGAGGCCGCCCGCCATGGCGCGCATCAGGAAGCCGGTGGTGACGATGACGAGGTCGACGACCAGCATGTGCTTGAGCCACACGCAGTAGGCGAGCTGCATGACCACGTATCCGGCGAGCAGCCCGGCCGTGTCCGGGTTGCAGAGCACCCCGGCCGCCGCGGGCGCGAGGACCGCGAGGGCGCCGCCCGCGGCGTACGCGACCGGCACCGGGACCTGTCCGCAGGCCACCGGGCGGCGGCACTTGACGGGGTGGGCGCGGTCGGCGTCGGCGTCGCGGGCGTCGTTGATCAGATAGACGGCGGCGGAGCAGCCGGTGAAGAGCACGAAGACGACGGCGAGCTGGAGTACGGCGTGCGCGGACAGCAGGCGTCCGGCGGCCAGCGGCGCGGCCAGCACGAGGACGTTCTTGACCCACTGCCGGGGCCGGGCGGTCCGCACCAGACCGGCGGGCAGGCCCCGTACGGAGACCGGGGGCGGGAAGCGTCCGGCCGAGGGGACGGCGGTCGCCGGTACGTCGTCGATGAGCGCGGCGGTGCGTTCCGTCATGACGGCCGCCCTCCGCGCAGGGCCCAGTTCCGGCCGAGCCGGGCGGTGACGGCGCCGAGCAGCGCGCCGCAGGCCACGTCGCTCGGGTAGTGGACGCCGACGACCATCCGGGACACGCACATGGCGGCGGCGAGCGGCGGGAGCGGCGCGGCGAACGGCGTACGGGGCATCAGTGCCCCGAAGGCGACGACGGCCGCGGCGGCCGAGGTGGCGTGCGAGCTGGGGAAGCTGTGCTGTCCGGCGGTGCGGACCAGCGGTTCGGCGTCCGGCAGCACCGGGCGGGGGCGGCGGACGACCCGTTTGACGCCCATGCTCGCCGCGTGGGCCGCGCCGACCAGTGTGGTGGCGCGCAGCCAGGCGCCGCGGCGGCCGGGGTCGGCGCAGGCGCCGGCGAGACCGGCGGCCAGCCAGACCGCGCCGTGCTCGCCCGCCCAGGACAGCGCGCGGGCCGCGCCCGCGACGCGGGGGTCGGTGCCGCGG
This sequence comes from Streptomyces sp. NPDC008079, assembly GCF_042957385.1. Taxonomy (NCBI): domain Bacteria; kingdom Bacillati; phylum Actinomycetota; class Actinomycetes; order Kitasatosporales; family Streptomycetaceae; genus Streptomyces; species Streptomyces sp. NPDC008079. The sequence goes on along the minus strand of NZ_JBIBIC010000019.1, from coordinate 82,416 downwards.
CGGCGCAGCGCGGCCAGCAGGTGGTGGTCCGCGCGTTCCGCGGCGGAGTCGGGGTAGCGCACTGGTCGGTACTCCCTCGCAGCGACGGCTCGTGACCCGGGGCCGCCGCAGCTGGGCGACCGGTCGCCCCACCTGGGCGAATTGTCGGGTCATCACACTTGGACCCCGAGTGCTTACCGTGCGCGACGGCTCCTCACGCACCACCACTCACCCTTTTCAGTGAGAAAAGCCGCATAACGCACTATTCGTGATCTTTTGCACCACTCAGAGCGCTACGGTCACGGACATGCCTGTACCCTCCGCGACGACCGTCCCCGTCACCGGCGAGGGCCGCACCGCCGCCGATGCCTCGGCCGACCCCACCGCCGCCCCCCTCGATCGCGGCTCCGGCCCCGCCGACCTCCCCAGCCGCGTCGGCCCGGTCACCGGCTGGGGCCGCACCGCCCCCACCACCGCCCGCGTCCTGCGCCCCCTGACGTACGAGGCGGCCGTCGCGGCGGTCACCGGCAGCGACGGCCGCGGCGCCATCGCGCGGGGCCTGGGCCGGGCCTACGGGGACGCGGCGCAGAACGCGGGCGGCGCCGTCCTGGACATGACCGGACTCGACCGCGTCCACGAGATCGACGCCGTCAACGGCCTGGTCGTGTGCGACGCGGGCGTCTCGCTGCACCGCCTGATGGAGGTGCTGCTGCCGCTCGGCTGGTTCGTGCCCGTCACGCCCGGCACCCGCTATGTGACGGTCGGCGGCGCGATCGGCGCGGACATCCACGGCAAGAACCACCACGGCTCCGGGTCCTTCTCCCGCCATGTGCGCGCCATCGAACTGCTCACCGGTGACGGCGAGACCCGGCTGGTCACGCCCGAGGACGAGCCGGGCCTGTTCTGGGCGACGGCCGGCGGCATGGGCCTGACCGGCGTCATCCTGGCCGCGACCCTCCAGCTCCTGCCGGTCCAGACGTCGTTGATGACCGTGGACACCGAACGCGCCACCGACCTGGAAGACCTGATGGCGCGGCTGACCGCGACCGACGACACGTACCGCTACTCGGTGGCCTGGATCGACCTGCTCGCGCGCGGCGCGAAGACCGGCCGCGCCGTCCTCACCCGCGGCGACCACGCCCCGCTCGACGCGCTGCCCGCCACGTCCCGCGCCCGCCGCGACCCGCTCGCCTTCCGCCCCGGACGGCTGCCCGCCGCCCCGCGCTTCGTCCCCGAGGGCCTGCTCGGCCGCACCAGCGTCGGCCTGTTCAACGAGTTCTGGTACCGCAGGGCACCGCGCGAGCGGCGCGGCGAACTCCAGCGCCTGTCCGCCTTCTTCCACCCGCTGGACGGGCTGCCGCACTGGAACCGGATCTACGGCCGCAGCGGCTTCGTCCAGTACCAGTTCGTCGTCGGCCACGGCCAGGAGGAGGCGCTGCGGCGCATCGTCGGACGGATCGGCGCCCGCGGCTGCCCGTCCTTCCTCGCCGTGCTCAAGCGCTTCGGCGAGGGCGATCCCGGCTGGCTCTCCTTCCCGATGGCGGGCTGGACCCTCGCCCTCGACATCCCCGCCGCGCTCCCCGGCCTCGGCGCGTTCCTCGACGAGCTGGACGAGGAGGTCGCGGAGGCGGGCGGCCGGGTCTACCTCGCCAAGGACGCGCGGCTGCGGCCCGAACTCCTGGCCCGGATGTACCCGCGCCTCGACGACTTCCGCACCCTGCGCGCCACGTACGACCCGCGCGGCGTGATCACATCCGACCTCGCCCGTCGCCTGGCCCTCTAGGGCCCGCCGCCACAGCCTCGAAGGAGCTTCCCGTGAAGGACGCGTTCGGCGCCCCCCAGTCCCTGCTGATCCTCGGCGGCACCTCCGAGATCGCGCTGGCCACCGCCCGCCGCCTCATCGCCCGCCGCACCCGTACCGTCTATCTCGCGGGCCGCCCCTCCGAGGCGCTGGACGCCGCCGCGACGCAGTTGCGCGCGCTCGGCGCCGACGTCCACGCGGTCGGCTTCGACGCCCTCGACCCCGCCTCGCACGAGGAGGTCCTCGGCAAGCTCTTCACCGAGGGCGACATCGACATGGTGCTGCTCGCCTTCGGCGTCCTCGGCGACCAGGCCCGCGACGAGCAGGAACCGCTCTCGGCCGTCCACGTCGCCCAGGTCAACTACACCGGCGCCGTCTCCGCCTCCCTGGTCTGCGCGGGCGCCCTCCAGTCGCAGGGCCACGGCTCGCTGGTCGTGCTGTCCTCCGTGGCCGGCGAGCGCGCCCGCCGCGCCAACTTCATCTACGGCAGCAGCAAGGCCGGGCTCGACGCCTTCGCCCAGGGCCTCGGCGACGCCCTGCACGGGGCCGGCGTGCACGTCATGATCGTCCGCCCCGGCTTCGTCCGCACCAAGATGACCGCGGGGCGCGAAGAGGCCCCGCTGGCCACCACCCCCGAGGCCGTCGCGGTCGCCATCGAGACCGGGCTGCGCCGCCGCAGCGAAACGGTCTGGGTGCCCGGCACCCTGCGCGTCGTCATGTCGGCCCTGCGGCACGTCCCGAGGCCGCTCTTCCGCCGCCTGCCGGTCTGACCCGGCACCGGCTCCGCCGCGCGCGCCGTCGGCGGCGGGCGGCCGTGTCGTACGCTCCACAGACGGTGACACCGCGTTCCGGAGGAGGGGGCCATGGGGGCGACTCCCGCTGACGGGAGAGGACTTCGGGGTCGGCGGCTGCGGTGGCTGACCCCGCCGGTCGTGGCCTTCGCGGTCGTCGTCAGCTCCGTCTTCGTCGTGGCGGGGCTGTCCGGGACCGGCGCCAGGTCGGCCGTGCAGAGCGCGGCCCCGCCGCGGCCCGTGCTCACCCGGGTCGGCGCGTGGACGGCGGCGCTGGCGGGCGGCGGCCGGCGGGTCCACCACCGCACGGTCCGCATGGTCGTGCACCCGACGATCGGCGGGACGGGCGTACGCGTGCGGCTGTCGAACCGGTACGGGACCGGGCCGCTGCCGGTCGGGGCCGTGGACGTGGCCGTCCAGGCGCACGGCGGGGACGCCGTACCCGGCACGCATCACACCGCGACGTTCTCCGGGGCGGGCGCCACGACGGTCCCGGCGGGGCGGGACGCGGCGACCGACCCCCTCGCGATGACCGTCAACGCGGACGAGAATCTGCTGGTCAGCGTCTACTTCCCCGGTGACGCGGGCGCGTCGGGGCGGCACTGGCTGGCCGCCGAGACCACGTACTACTCGGCGCCCGGCGACTTCGCCGCCGCCGACACCACCGCGCACTACCCCGTCTCGAACGGGGTCTGGTACTACCTCAGCGGTCTCGACGTCGAGTCCGCCACCGCCCGCGGCACCCTGGTCGCCTTCGGCGACTCCCTCACGGACGGCGCGGGTTCCAGCACGTCGGCCAACGCCCGCTGGCCCGACGTCCTCGCCCGGCGGCTGCGCGACCGGCCGGGCGGCCCGCTCCTCGGCGTCGTGGACGCGGGCCTGAGCGGCAACCGGGTGCTCACCGACACCGGCACCCGTTTCGGCACCAGCGCCCTGCACCGCTTCGCCCACGACGCCCTCGGCCAGCCCGGCGTCACGGCCGTGGTCCTGCTGGAGGGCATCAACGACATCAGCGTCGACCGCGGCCCGCACGGGCACCTCGCCGCGGCCGACCTCATCGACGCCTACCGCACCCTCGTCCGCCAGGCGCACGCGGCGGGCGTACGGATCTACGGCGCGACCCTGCCGCCCTTCCAGGGCTCCCGCCCCTACACCCCCGCCGGTGAGCGGACCCGCGAGACCGTCAACCGCTGGATGCTCGGCGGCCACGCCTTCGACGCCGTCTTCGACCTGTCCGCCGCGCTGCGCGACCCCGCCCGGCCGCACCGCCTGTCCCCCGCCTACGACAGCGGCGACCACCTGCATCCCAACGACGCCGGTTACCGCGCGATGGCGAACGCGATCGATCTCCGTACGCTGACGGCTCCGCTGACGCCGCGCGCGGCGGGCTGACCGTCCGTACCCCCACTCACAGGCGGCTGGGGGTCGCCTCGTCCGTCGTGTTCTCCGCGTCCTCCCGCGGCGGGGCGACCTCGCCGAAGCGGGCCAGGGCCAGGGCGCCGACGACCGCGAGGGCGAAGCCCGCGACCGCGACCGGGGCCCAGCCGTGGCGGGTGCGGTCGCCGAGGGCCAGGACGCCGACGAGCGCGGGGCCGACGGTCTCGCCGATGACCATGCCCGCGGTGGCGGCCGTCACCGAGCCGCGCTGGAGGGCGGAGGTCAGCAGCAGGAAGGCGGCTCCGCCGCCGACGAGGAGGCCGTACACGGCCGGGTTGGTGAGCAGCGCCACCGGGGTCATGCCGTCGATGACGCGGACGGCGACCTCGACCACGCCGAAGCCGAGGCCCGCGCCGAGGCCCAGCGCCGCCGCGCGGGAGCGTTCGGGGAGGCGGCCGGCCGCCGTGCCCGCCGCGAGAACGGCGAGGGCCGTGGCCAGCGTGCCCCAGCGCAGCGCCGTACCGCCGTGGTCCGCGCCGGCCCCCTCGCTGCCCGAGGCCATGCCCAGCAGCGCCAGGCCGCCGCACACCGCCGCGACCGCGCCCCACTCGCGCGGCGACAGCCGCGTGTCCAGCAGCCGCGCCGCGGCGACTGCCGTGACGGCCAGGCTCGCCGCCAGGGCCGCGCCCACCGCGTAGATCGGCAGCGACCTCAGCGCGACCAGTTCCAGCGCGAAGCCCACGCCGTCGAGGCCCAGGCCCGCCACGTAGCGCCACTCGCGCAGGGCCCTGCCCAGCAGCCGCGCGTCGACCGCCGAGCCCGAGCCTCCGCCCGGCTCCGCCGCCGCCCGCGCCGCCACCGCTTGCAGCACGGACGCCACCCCGAAACACACGGCCGCGCCCAGCGCACACACCATTCCCAGAAGCACGCCACTGACTCTAGGGCGTCCAGCACCCCGGGCCCCGCCCCGAGCGCTTCCTCCGCCGCGGACGGCGAGCCGTCCCTTCCCACCGGCCGGTGGCCGCAAGCCCCCCGAATCGCCCCTCCGGGCCCGGTGGTGACCTGCGGCAGCAATGTGGCTGAGCGCGCAGTTCCCCGCGCCCCCCAAAAGATCGGCCCACCCCCCGGACGAAAGACGACCCGCCCCGCCAGGGGCGCGGGGAACTGCGCGGCCAGCCCCCACCGGCGGGTGGTCCGGAGAGGAGGGAACCGCCCCCGCCGGCGGGAGGGGGGAGGTCAGGCGGAGAGGACCGTGCGGAGTTGGGTGAGGCCCCAGTCGAGGTCGTCCTTGGAGATGGTGAGCGGCGGCGCCAGCCGAATGGTGCTGCCGTGGGTGTCCTTGGCGAGAACCCCGAGCGCCATGAGCCGCTCGGAGATCTCGCGGCCGGTCCCCACGGCGGGATCGATGTCGACCCCGGCCCACAGCCCGCGCCCGCGCACCTCGGTGACCTTGCCGGAGCCGGTGAGGAGGGCGAGCTCGCGGTGCAGGTGGTCACCGAGTTCGGCGGCGCGCTCCTGGTACTCCCCGGTGCGCAGCATGGCGAGGACTTCGAGCCCGACGGCGCAGGCCAGCGGGTTCCCGCCGAAGGTGGACCCGTGTTCGCCGGGCCGGTAGACGCCGAGGACGTCGCGGGAGGAGACCACGGCCGAGACGGGCACGACGCCGCCGCCGAGCGCCTTGCCGAGGACGTACATGTCGGGGACGACGTCCTCGTGCTCGCAGGCGAAGGTGCGGCCGGTCCTGCCGAGGCCGGACTGGATCTCGTCGGCGATGAAGAGCGCCCCGCGCTCGGCGGTGACCCGGCGCACCCCGGCGAGATAGCCCGGCGGCGGCACGAGGACGCCCGCCTCGCCCTGGATCGGCTCCAGCAGCACGGCGACGGTCTCGTCGTCCACGGCCGCTTCGAGCGCGGCGAGGTCGCCGTAGGGGACGGTCACGAAGCCGGGGGTGTACGGGCCGAAGTCCGCCCGCGCCTCGGGGTCGGTGGAGAAGCTGACGATCGTGGTGGTGCGCCCGTGGAAGTTCCCGGCCGCGACGACGATCCTGGCCCGGCCGTCCGGTACGCCCTTGACCCGGTAGCCCCACTTGCGCGCCGTTTTCACGGCGGTCTCCACCGCTTCGGCTCCGGTGTTCATCGGCAGCACCATCTCCATGCCGCACAGCTCGGCGAGCCGCGTACAGAAGTCCGCGAAGCGGTCGTGGTGGAAGGCGCGGGAGGTCAGCGTGACCCGGTCGAGCTGCGCCTTGGCCGCCGCGATCAGCCGGGGGTTGGCGTGGCCGAAGTTCAGCGCCGAGTAGCCCGCGAGCATGTCGAGGTAGCGGCGGCCCTCGACGTCGGTCATCCACGCGCCTTCGGCCGTGGCGACCACGACGGGGAGCGGGTGGTAATTGTGCGCGCTGTGCGCCTCGGCGGCGGCGATCCGCTCACCGGTGGTGCCGGTGGTACCTGCGGTGCCGGAAGGACCTGCGGTGGTGGTGGTCACGTGCGTTCTCCGTTCGTTGTACGTCGGAGGCCAGGGCGGAGGGGCGGGGTGACGCCCCTTTCTATCGTCGCTCGCCGCGATCACGGCGAAACCTCACCGACGGCGGCCAGTGGTGTCCACCAGGGGTATGGGAGCGGGGTCACCACCTGAGAGAATGATGGACATGGCAACAGATCGCCCGCGCGCGCTTTCCGGTATCCAGCCCACCGCCGGTTCGTTCCACCTGGGGAACTACCTGGGGGCGATCCGCCAGTACGTGGCGCTCCAGGAGACGCACGACGCCTTCTACATGGTGGTCGACCTGCACGCGATCACCGTGCCGCAGGACCCGGCCGAGCTGCGGGCGAACACGCGGCTGGCCGCCGCCCAGCTCCTGGCCGCCGGGCTCGACCCGGACCGCTGCACGCTGTTCATCCAGAGCCATGTGCCCGAGCACGCCCAGCTCGGCTGGGTGATGAACTGCCTGACCGGCTTCGGTGAGGCGTCCCGGATGACGCAGTTCAAGGACAAGTCGGCCAAGCAGGGCGCGGACCGCTCGACGGTCGGCCTGTTCACGTATCCGATCCTCCAGGTCGCGGACATCCTGCTGTACCAGGCGGACGCGGTGCCGGTCGGCGAGGACCAGCGGCAGCACATCGAGCTGACCCGCGACCTGGCGGAGCGGTTCAACACGCGCTTCGGCCCGACCTTCACCATCCCGGCGCCGCACATCGTGCGGGAGGTCGCGAAGATCTACGACCTCCAGGACCCGACGGCCAAGATGAGCAAGTCGGCGGCGTCGCCGAAGGGCCTGGTCAATCTGCTGGACGAGCCGAAGACGTCGGCGAAGAAGTTCCGCAGCGCGGTGACGGACACCGGCACGGTCGTCAAATATGACGAAAAAGACAAGCCGGGCATCAGCAATCTGCTCACGATTCACTCCGCGCTCACCGGTACCGGAATTCCGGAACTCGAGGAGCGGTACGAGGGCAAGGGCTACGGTGCGCTGAAGACCGACCTCGCGGAGATCTTCGTGGAGTGGGTCACACCGTTCCGTGAGCGTACGCAGGAGTATCTGGGGGACCCGGAGACGTTGGACGCGGTGCTGGCGAAGGGTGCCGAGAAGGCGCGCGCCGTGGCGGCGGAGACGCTGGCCGGGGCGTACGACCGGGTCGGGTTCCTGCCCGCCAAGCACTGAGTACGGTACGGGGCGGTACCGAGGACGATTTTTCTGCTCTCGCATGATTGTCCCGCATGATGGCTGTATGACCATGCGGGGTCATCGCGCGGGGGTGACCACGCGGCCGGCTGAACGGGGAAAGGGGTGAGCGCAGTGGGGACCTCCACGACCACCACGATCGGCGTGTCCATCGCGGTCCCGGAGCCGTACGGGCGCCTGCTCCAGGAGCGGCGCGCCGGTTTCGGCGATCCGGCGGCGTACGCGATCCCCACCCACGTCACGCTGCTGCCGCCCACCGAGGTCGACTGCGGCGCGCTTCCGGCGCTGCGCCGCCACCTCGCGCAGGTCGCCGCCGACGGCCGCCCCTTCCTGATGCGGCTGCACGGCACGGACACCTTCCGGCCGCTCTCCCCCGTGGTCTACGTCCGCCTCGCCGACGGCGGCGACGCCTGCGCCCAGCTCCAGGAGCAGGTCCGCTCGGGACCCGTCTCCCGCGAGCTCCAGTTCCCGTACCACCCGCACGTCACGGTCGCCCACGGCATCCCCGACCCCGCCATGGACCTGGCCCAGTCCGAGCTCGCCACCTTCTCCGCCGCCTGGACCGCGATCAGCTTCGCCCTCTACGAGCAGGGCGAGGACGGCGTCTGGCGCAAGATGCGCGAGTACCCCTTCGGCCGTGAGGGCCTCTCGGCCGTCCCGCACCAGCAGTCCGCCAAGGCCGCGACGCGGCTGTAACGGCGCTGCGGGGGCGGCCCGGCCGCGACTCCTGCCGCGCTTCGACCGCGCTTCGACCGTAAGCCGTCCCCGTCGGTCACATTCGGCCGCTTCCGTGCGACACATCAGCGCACCGCCCACCCACGGGCGGTGCGCTGATTCGTCAGGTCGGGCAGAAAGCCGGGAGTGATCATGGGTACGCGGACATCGGCCGTCGCGTTCACGGAAGCGGTGGCGGCGGAGCGGCTGGAGCGGGCGGCGGAGGCTCTGGTGCTGCACGGCTTCGACGCGGAGATCCTCGATGACGTGGCCGCCGCGCGGGTCCGGGTGGGCGAGCTGATCCCGCCGGGCGCGAGCGTGTTCACCGGGGCCAGCGAGACGCTGCGGCTGTCCGGGATCGAGGAGGACATCAACGGGAGCGGGCGGTACGAGGCGGTCAAGCCGCGCGTTCTGGCCATGGACCGGGCGAGCGAGGCGGACGCGATTCGGCGGGCGCTGGCCGCTCCGGACGTCAGCGTCGGGAGCGTCGCCGCCGTCACCGAGACGGGGTCGCTGGTGATCGCGTCGGGCAGCGGGAGCCAGTTGCCCGGGTACGCGGGCGGGGCGGGGCGCGCGATCTGGGTGGTGGGCGCGCAGAAGGTCGTGCCGGACCTGGAGACGGCACTGCGCCGGGTGGAGGAGCACTGCCTGCCGCTGGAGAGCGCCAGGACCATGGAGGTGCACGGCTGGCCGAGCACCGTGAACCGGCTCCTGGTCCTCAACGCGGAGTACGTGCCGGGGCGCGGCACCGTACTGCTGCTCCGCGAGCCCATCGGCTTCTGAGGCACCGCCCGTTGACGGCCGCTCCACGGCCCGTTGACGGCCGGGCCCCTGTCGGTCCACTGGCGCGCGGTAATGCCGACAACGTGTGTGCAAAAGGAGGTGGCGGCCGGGTTTAGGGTGAAGCGGAAACGCTTGGAGGCATGGGCAATTGGCGAATGTGAAGCAGGGCCGTTGCATTGTCGGATCACGCGGGAGCGACCTCGCCAGGGCGCAAGTGCGTGAATATCTGGCGCCGTTGAGGGAGCGGTTTCCCGAGGTGACCTTCACGCACCGGGTGATCGTGGAGGGCGGCGACCGCGACCGGCGCTCACCGCTGGCCAACGTGTCGGCGGTGAGCGGCGGTTCGGCGTTCAGCACCGAGCAGGAGGCCGCGCTGGCGCGCGGTGACGTGGATGTGGTCGTCCACTCCCTCAAGGACCTGCCGACGTCGAATCCGCCGGGCCTGACGCTGTTGCCGCCGCCGGGGCGGGAGGACGTGGCCGACGCGCTGTGCGGGACGACGCTCGCCGGGCTGCCGGAGGGGGCCAGGGTCGGTACGGGGGCGGCCCGCCGGATCGGCCAGCTCCTCGCCGTACGCCCTGACGTGCGGATCGTGCCGATTCGCGGCAACGTACCGCCGCGCCTGGAGAAGCTGGCGACCGAGGGGCTGGACGCGGTCGTGCTGGCCCTGGCGGGCCTGCGCCGCCTCGGTCTCGACGGCGCTGTGAGCGAGGTGCTGCCGCTCGACCTCTTCCCGCCGAGTCCGGGCCAGGGCGCCCTCGGCATCCAGATCCGCGCGGACGACACCGCCGTACGCGACCTGCTCGCCTGCGCCGGTGACGCCTCCGTCGACGCGCGGGTCCGCGCCGAACGCGCGTTCCTCGCCGAATTGCACGGCGGGTGCAGCGTCCCGGTCGGGGGTTATGCCGAATTGGACCCGGCCGGAAATCTGCGGCTGTTCGGACAGGTCACGTCTCTCGACGGCAGGACGCAGATTTCCGCCACCGTCAGCGGTCCGGCGCAGCGGCCGGAAAGGCTCGGAAGGGAATTGGCCGCGGAACTCGCCGCGCGGGGCGCCCATTCCCTGCTCGACGCGGCGCGCCACCCCGACGCGTGACGCGACCGGCGGCCGTACCGCCGCCCGGCGCGTGACCTGACCGGCGGCCGTACCGCGCCTTACGCGCGGACCGCCGGGGACATCCGGCAGGAGACGCCGATCCGGTTCCAGGCGTTCATGGTGACGCACATGGCCAGGAGGCGGGGGAATTCGTCGGCGTCGAAGAGCCGGGCCGCCTCGTCGAAGACGGCGTCGGGGACGCCGTGGTCACCGAGGTGGGTGACGGCCTCGGCCAGGGCGAGGGCGGCGCGCTCGCGGGCGGTGAAGAAGGGCGTCTCGCGCCAGACGGTGACGCCGTACAGCTTCTGCTCGGTGAGGCCGAGGGCGCGGGCGTCGGCGCTGTGCTTGTCGACGCAGTAGGCGCAGCCGTTGAGCTGGGAGACGCGGACGCGGACGAGTTCGCGGACGGCGGGGTCGAGGCCGCGGGCGGCGGCCTTGTCGAGGGCGGCCATGGCCGCGTAGAAGTCGGGGGCCTTGTCGTTGAGGTCGATCCGGCGCGCGGGCGCGGGAACGGTAGCGGTGTCGTCGGTCGTCGTCGTCATGCCTCCACCGTAGGAGGAAAGTGGCTCCATGCCATGGTCCACTTGGAGCATGAACGACTGGGCCACTCGCGGTGAGCGCACCGCCGACTACGACCTGCTGCTCGACCTCCCCGCCGCGCGGGCCGCGGCGGGCGGCGGCGCGCGGGCCGGTCTTGAGCGGGCCCTGCGCGAGGCCGTGCGCGACGGCCGCCTCTCCCCCGGTACCCGCCTGCCGTCCAGCCGGGTGCTGGCCGGGGATCTGGGCCTCGCGCGCAACACGGTCGCGGACGCGTACGCGCAGCTCGTCGCCGAGGGCTGGCTGACCGCGCGGCAGGGCTCGGGCACGACGGTGGCACCGCGCCCGGCCGCGGTCCCCGGCCGGGCGGAGCGCGCCCCCGTGCGCCGTACGCCCGTCGCCCCGGTCGAGCTGGTGCCGGACAACGCGACCGGCCTCCCGTACAGCCTGTGGCCCGGCTCGCCCGACCTGTCGTCCTTTCCGCGCGCCGCGTGGTCGGCGGCGGCGCGGCGGGCGCTGGCCGCGGCGCCGAACGAAGCGTTCGGGTACACCGACCCGCGCGGGCGGCCGGAGTTGCGGGCGGCGCTGAGCACGTATCTCGCGCGGGTGCGCGGGGTGCGGACCGACCCGGAGCACCTGATGATCTGCACGGGGTACGTGCAGGGCGTCGGTCTGCTGGCCCGCGCGCTGTACGGCCGGGGCGCCCGCCGGATCGCCGTCGAGGCGCTGGGCTTCCCGGACACCCGAACGCTGCTGCGCACGGCGGGACTTGAGACGGTGCCGCTGGACGTGGACGGCGACGGGGCGCGGGTGGACCGCCTGGACGGCTCGGCGCAGGCGGTGCTGCTGACCCCCGCGCACCAGTTCCCGACCGGTGTGCCGCTCTCCCCCGGGCGCCGGACGGCCGTCACGGGGTGGGCGCGGAGCACCGGCGCGGTGATCCTGGAGGACGACTACGACGGGGAGTTCCGCTACGACCGGCAGCCCGTCGGCGCCCTCCAGGGCCTCGCGCCCGGACACGTCGTGTACGCGGGCACGGCCAGCAAGAGCCTCGCGCCGGGCCTGCGGCTGGCGTGGCTCGCGCTGCCCCCGCACCTGCTGGACGCGGTCGTGCGCGAGAAGCGGATGGCCGACCACCACTCGCCGGTGCTCGACCAGTTGACCCTCGCCGAATTCATCGGATCGGGCGCGTACGACCGCCACGTACGCCGCATGCGCCTGCACTACCGCGCCCGCCGCGACCGCCTGGTGGCGGCCCTGGCCGAACACGCCCCCCACGTCCGGGTCTCCGGCATCGCCGCGGGCCTGCACGCCGTACTCGAACTCCCCCCGGAGACCGGCCCGTTGCAAGCCCTCGTGGACCGCGCCCACGCACTCGGCCTGGCCCTCAGCGGCCTCCCCGTCTACGGCGCCCCCACCGCCCACGCGCCCACTTCCCTCGTCATCGGCTACGCCACGCCCCCCGACCACGCCTTCTCCGGCGCCCTCTCCCGCCTGTGCGAGGTCCTGTCGCCCGGGTAAGTGGGCCGGCGGAGACGGGAGTCGAGGTCAGGCGGGGAGGGTGAGGAGGACTTCGTCGATGTCCTCACCGCGGGCGTTCGCGAAGCCGCGGTCGGTGCCGGTGGGGTGGAAGCCGCATTTGCGCAGGACGCGGATCGAGCCGGGGTTGTCGGCGGCGGCGCGGGCGTGCAGGGGGCGTTCGGGGGCGACGGCGAGGAGTTGGCGGAGGGCGGCGGTGGCGGCGCCGCGGCCCCAGAACTCGCGGCCGATCCAGTACGTGACCTCGCGCTCCTCGGGCGGGCCGTAGACGGCGGCGTGGCCGACGACCGTACCGTCGGAGGCGGCGACGACCGTGCGGTTGACGACGCCGGGGGTGGCACGGACGCGGGCCCAGTGGGCGTGGAAGCGGGCGCTGTCCGACGGGTCCTCGGCGGTGAACGCGGCCATCCGTACCGCCTCGGGGTCCTGCATCTGAACGAAGAAGACGGGCAGGTCCGAGTCGCGTACCTCGCGCAGGATGACGTCCATGGGGCAAACGTAAGGGGCCCCGCACCAGGGCGGGACCCCTTACCGGCGGAAAAGAGACGGGACTCAGATGAGGCCCAGCTCGCGCACGGCGGCGCGCTCTTCTTCCAGCTCCTTCACGGACGCGTCGATGCGCGCGCGCGAGAACTCGTTGATCTCCAGGCCCTGGACGATCTCGAAGGCGCCGTTCTTCGTGGTGACCGGGAAGGACGAGATGAGACCGGCCGGGACGCCGTAGGAGCCGTCGGAGACGATGCCCATGGAGGTCCAGTTGCCCTCGGCGGTGCCGTTGACCCAGGTGTGGACGTGGTCGAGGGCGGCCGACGCGGCGGAGGCGGCGGAGGACGCGCCGCGCGCCTCGATGATCGCGGCGCCGCGCTTGGCGACGGTCGGGATGAAGGTGTCGGCCAGCCACTGCTCGTCGTTGACGACCTCGGCGGCGTTCTTGCCCGCGACCTCGGCGTGGAAGATGTCGGGGTACTGGGTCGCCGAGTGGTTGCCCCAGATGGTGAGCCGCTTGATCTCCGAGACCGGCACGCCGGTCTTCTTCGCGAGCTGCGCGACCGCGCGGTTGTGGTCCAGGCGGGTCATCGCGGTGAAGCGCTCGGCCGGTACGTCGGGGGCGGCGGACTGCGCGATGAGCGCGTTGGTGTTCGCCGGGTTGCCGACGACCAGGACCTTGATGTCGTCGGCCGCGTGGTCGTTGATGGCCTTGCCCTGCGGCTTGAAGATGCCGCCGTTGGCCTCCAGCAGGTCGCCGCGCTCCATGCCCTTGGTGCGGGGGCGGGCGCCGACCAGCAGCGCGACGTTCGCGCCGTCGAAGGCCACGTTCGGGTCGTCGGTGATGTCGATGCCCTGGAGGAGCGGGAAGGCGGCGTCGTCCAGCTCCATCGCGGTCCCCTCCGCGGCCTTCAGGCCCTGGGGGATCTCCAGCAGACGGAGCCTCACCGGCACGTCCGCGCCGAGCAGGTGGCCCGAGGCGATGCGGAAGAGGAGGGCGTAGCCGATCTGGCCTGCCGCTCCGGTGACGGTGACGTTGACGGGGGTGCGAGTCATTGCCTTCTCCTGGCCTTTTCCTGCGGGTACCTGGCATTGCCGCCCCGGCAGTGGCCCGAGCGGCCCCGGAACGTGACTCTCTCGTCGTCAAGAGAGCCGTCTGTCAGGCTATCGCGCGGCGGCGCCGCCGGTGACGCGAGGGCGTGTGGCCCCGGTCACCGGGAAGGCCGCCGGGTGACGTTCCCGTGCCGCGCGGGACCCGCGTCCGCGGGTTTGCGCGGTGCGCCGCGGGTCCGCGCGTCTCAGCCCTGGCCGCCCACGCAGAGGTTGACGACGAGCAGGCCGAGGCACAGGCCGCCGCGGCCGGTGGCGGTCGCGGTCGGGGACGGCGGACCCGTGGGCGTATCCGTAGGAGAAACGGTTCCTCCGGAGGCGGGCGCCGAAGGGGACCCGGAATCGGTCGGTACGGTGCCGGGAGCGCCGCCGCCCGGCGCGCTGCCGGGGCCCGCGCCGTGGGTGGCCGTGGCACCGGGTGTTCCCGGCGGACCGGCGGACGGGGAGCCGTCGCCCGTCATCACCGTCACCGAGGGCTCGGCCGCGGGGGCGGTTCTTCCCGGCGCGCCGCCCGTGCCGGGCGACGTACGTGGCGCCGCGCCCTTCGCTCCCGGCGTCAGCGGCGCGCCCGCCCGGTCGGTCACCGTCGGCGCCGCCTCGGGCGCCGGGGCCCGCCCGGTGCTCGGGCCAGCCGCGAGCAGCACCGTCACCGCCGCGCCGATCGCCAGCACCCCCGCCGTACCGAACAGCAGCGCCCTGCGGCGGCGGTTGCCCGGCAGACCCTCCTCCGGGCCCAGCGGGTCCAGCGGATCGGGATGCGGTACGGGTTTGCCCCGGCCCCTGTCGCCGGTGCCGGTCGCGGCCTTCTCCGCCAGTTTCCACAGCGCGCCGACCCGGTCGTAGTCCGCGCCGCTCGCCTGCGCCAGCACCTCCACCGCGTCCAGCGGCGGCAGTTGCCTGCCGTTGAGGTACTTCTCCCACGACTCCGCGGACTGCGCCGTGCGCGCCGCCAGCGCCGGGACCGTCAGGCCGCCGCGGTCCTTCATCCGGCGTAACTGCACGGCCAGCCGCCGCACATCCACCGGAATCCGCTCCGCCAACGGCTCCCACTGCCCCATCGTGCCCCCTATCTCAACGAGTCCCCCGCCGGGGGCAACGCTAGAACGGGTGTCCCCTTGTCGGGGGGACTTTCCGGACAGCGTCCCCGAACTCGTCCGGACCTGCTATTGCCGGGTGCCGGGCCCCGGCCGCCTCCGAGGCCAGCTCTTCGTCCGCGCCACCGCTGTCGCGGCCCAGCGCCCGCCCCGGGGGATGCGCCCCGCCAGGGGCGCGGGGAACTGCGCGGCCAGCCCCCACCGGCCGGTGGTCCGGGGACAACCGATTTGCCCCGCCGGGACCGGTGGCGACCTGCGGGAGCGCCGTGGCTGGCCGCGCAGTTCCCCGCGCCCCCAAAAAGACCGGCCCGCCCCCCATGCGAAAGGGGCCTGCCCCGTCAGGGGCGCGGGGAACTGCGCGAGCAACCCCCACCGGCCGGTGGTCCGGGGACAACCGATTTGCCCCCCCGGGGGCCGGTGGCGACCTGCGCGAAGCGCCATGGCTGGCCGCGCAGTTCCCCGCGCCCCCAAAAAGACCGGCCCGCCCCCCATGCGAAAGGGGGCCCGCCCCGTCAGGGGCGCGAGGAACTGCGCGAGCAACCCCCACCGGCCGGTGGTCCGGGGACAACCGGGGTGCCCCGCCGGGGGCCGGTGGCGACCTAAGCGGAGCGCCCACGCGGCGGCAGCCGCAGATCAGACACAGCCCCGCGCCCCTCAAAAGACCGGCCCGCCCCCCATGCGAAAGGGGGCCCGCCCCGTCAGGGGCGCGGGGAACTGCGCGCGCAACCCACCACCGGCCGGTGGCCGGGAAACAACCGGGCTGCCCCGCCGGGACCGGTGGCGACCTGCGCGGAGCGCCCACGCGGCGGCGCCCCCAAAGAACCTGGCCCCGCGTCAGCCCACCGTTCCGGGCTACCGCACCGAGAAGTGGATGATGTCCTCCAGGAACGGAATCCTGATCAGCGGATCCGGCTGCGCCATCAGCGCCAGCAGCACGATCGCGAGACCGAACAGCCCGTACGTGATCACATCAGTGAACCGGCTGCGGACCGCGAGCATGCCGACCGCCGTCACGCCCCAGCGCAGCGCGGCGCCGACCAGCAGCGACGCCCCGATCACGATCGTGCCCGCGCGGAAGGCGCCGGCCGCCGTGACGATCAGCCCGATGGCCGCGCCGCAGATGACCAGCAGGATCGGCCACTGCCGGGCGGGCGCGGGGGCGTCCTTGCCCGCCGCCCGGCCGCCGCCCTCGGGACGCGCGGTGGTCCTGCCGGGCCCGGCCTCGTGCCTGCCGTGCTCCCCGGTGAATCCGGCCGCCTGTCCGAGGGAGTGCCCAGAGGAGTGCCCGGAGGACGAGGGCGCGGGCACCGGCGCCGACGCCGGGCCCGAGCCGTTCTCACGGCCCTCCCCCGGTGTCCGGCCGGTCCCCGGCCCCCCGGCGCCGAAGTCCGCGGCCCCTGCCGCGGGACCCGGATCAGCCGACATCGCCCGCGGCCCGCTCGGACGCCTCCACCACGTTCTGGAGGAGCAGCGCCCGCGTCATCGGGCCGACGCCACCGGGGTTCGGCGAGATCCAGGCGGCCACCTCGGCCACGCCCGGATGCACGTCGCCGACGATCTTGCCGTTCTCGTCGCGGCTCACGCCGACGTCCAGGACGGCCGCGCCCGGCTTCACGTCCTCCGGCTTGATGATGTGCGGCACACCGGCGGCGGCCACGACGATGTCGGCCTGCCGCAGATGCGCGGAGAGGTCACGGGTGCCGGTGTGGCACAAGGTGACCGTCGCGTTCTCCGACTTACGGGTCAGCAGCAGGCCGATCGAGCGGCCCACGGTGATGCCGCGGCCGACCACGACCACGTCGGCGCCGTTGATCTCCACGCCGTGGCGGCGCAGCAGCTCCACGATGCCGTTGGGGGTGCAGGGCAGCGGCCCGGTCTCGTTGAGCACGAGTCGGCCGAGGCTCATCGGGTGCAGCCCGTCCGCGTCCTTGGCCGGGTCCATCAGCTCCAGCACCCGGTTGGTGTCGATGCCCTTGGGGAGCGGGAGCTGCACGATGTAGCCGGTGCAGGCCGGGTCCGCGTTCAGCTCGCGGACGACCGCCTCGATCTCCTCCTGCGTGGCGGTGTCCGGGAGTTCACGCTGGATGGAGCCGATGCCCACCTGCGCGCAGTCGCGGTGCTTGCCCGCGACGTACCACTTGCTGCCCGGGTCGTCGCCGACCAGCAGCGTGCCGAGGCCGGGGGTGATCCCGCGGGCCTTCAGCGCCTTGACGCGTTCGGCGAGTTCGGACTTGATCGCGGCGGCGGTGGCCTTGCCATCGAGAATCTGGGCGGTCATGCCCGCCATTCTCGCGGATCGGACCCGCGCCGGACCAATCCGCCCCCGGCGCGAACCCCGCCTGGGTGCCACCTGAGCGCCGCCTGCGCCGTGCCCGGCCCCCGCCGGCCCCCGCCGACGCCCGCCGACGCCCGGACGGGTGCCTCGACCGGTGCCCCGGCCGCTGCCCCGACCGCTGCCCGGACCGCCGCACCGTGGAGGCACCGTCCCGACCTCGGTCCGACACCTCTGGTCCCTTGCGCGCCGGGGCACAGGGGCCCCACGATGTGGCCTCGTCCCCCGATTGGGCCAGTACGACGGATATACGACGGATGCGGTCCGGCCGCCGCCGTCCCGACCGGCCCTGTCGTCCCAGCCGCGCGCGTAAGGAAGCAGCACGTGAGCCAACCCCCCGGCCCTCCCGGCCCCGGAAACCCGTACGGCGGACCGTCCCAGCCGCCGCAGCAGCCGCCCTACGCGCAGAACCCGTACGGCCAGGGCGTCCCGCAGCAGCCGGGCCCGTACCAGCAGCAGCCCGGCGGCTACCCCGGATACCCGCAGCAACAGCAGCAGCCCGGCGGCTACGGCTACCCCGGCGGCTACCCGGGCCAGGCGCCGTACGGCTACCCGCAGGGGAACCTGCCGCCCGGCATGCCCCCGCTGGCCGGTTGGGGCGCCCGGCTCGGTGCCACGCTGCTCGACGCGCTGATGTTCAACCTCGTACCGGGCGGGCTGGTCATCGCGGGCTACACCCAGATGTCCGTCAAGCTCGCCGACCGCTGGCAGGACTGCGACGACGCGGGCATCCCCCGCGACGCGTGCCCCAACCCGCACGTGTCCGGCGGTTCCGTCGCGCTGATCCTCATCGGCGGCCTGCTCAGCCTCGTCGCCATGCTCTTCCTCTGCTACCGCGAGGGCAGCACCGGGCAGACCCCCGGCAAGAAGATCGTCGGCATCCGCCTCCTGCGCGAACACGACGGCTCCACCCTCGGCTTCGGCCTCGCCTTCGGCCGCCGCCTGCTCCACGTCCTGGACGGCCTGCCGTGCTACCTCGGGTTCCTCTGGCCGCTGTGGGACGCGAAGAAGCAGACCTTCGCCGACAAGATGGTCCACACCGTGGTCATCAAGGACCAGTCCTGACCGACCCCGCGCTGACGCGGGGCGGCGTGCGCGGGGGGGGGCGGGGAACCGCGCGGCCGGCCCCACCGGCCGGTGGTCCGAAGACCACCGGTCCGCCCCGCCGGGGCCGGTGGTGACGTGCGAGCACGTCACGGCCGGGCGCACGGTCCCCGCGCCCTGTGAAGGATCGGCCTACCGCCAGGGTCCTAGTGGAAGAAGTGCCGCGTCCCCGTCAGGTACATCGTGACTCCCGCCTTGGCCGCCGCCTCGATGACGGCTTCGTCGCGGATGGACCCGCCCGGCTGGACGACGGCGGCGACCCCGGCGGCGGTGAGGACCTCGAGCCCGTCGGGGAACGGGAAGAAGGCGTCGGAGGCGGCGTAGGAGCCGGTGGCGCGCTCGGCCCCGGCGCGCTCGACGGCGAGCCTGGCGGAGTCGACCCGGTTGACCTGCCCCATGCCGACGCCGACCGTGGCACCGCCCTTCGCGAGAAGAATGGCGTTGGACTTGACGGCGCGGCAGGCGCGCCAGGCGAAGGCCAGTTCGGCGAGCTGGGCCGCCGTCAGCGCGTCCCCGGTGGCGAGGGTCCAGGTCTCGGGGTCGTCGCCCTCGGCCTGGAAGCGGTCCTTGGCCTGGACGAGGAGGCCGCCCTCGATGGGCTTGTACTCGGTGACGGTCTCGGGCCCGTCGGCGCAGCGCAGGACGCGGATGTTCTTCTTGCGCGCGAGGATCTCGACGGCGCCGTCCTCGTACCCGGGAGCGACGATCACCTCGGTGAAGATCTCGGCGACCTGCTCGGCCATGGCCACCGACACGGGCCGGTTGACGGCGATGACGCCGCCGTACGCGGAGACCGGGTCGCAGGCGTGCGCCTTGCGGTGGGCGTCGGCGACGTCCGTGCCGACCGCGATCCCGCACGGGTTGGCGTGCTTGATGATCGCGACGCAGACGCCCTCGTGGTCGTACGCGGCGCGGCGGGCGGCGTCGGTGTCGACGTAGTTGTTGTACGACATCTCCTTGCCGTGCAACTGCTCCGCCCCGGCCAGCCCCTTTCCGCTGCCGTCGCTGTAGAGCGCGGCGCCCTGGTGCGGGTTCTCGCCGTAGCGCAGCGTCTGCTGGAGGTCGTACGTCTGCCCGCTGAACTCGGGGAACTCCTCGTTGGACGCATAGCCGTCCAGGAACCAGGAGGCGACGGCCACGTCGTACGCGGCGGTGTGCTGGAACGCCTCGGCGGCGAGCCGCTTGCGGGCGGCGAGGTCGAAGCCGCCGTCGCGGACGGCGGCCAGGACGTCGGCGTACCGGTTCGGGCTGACGACGACGGCGACCGACGGGTGGTTCTTGGCGGCGGCGCGGACCATCGAGGGGCCGCCGATGTCGATCTGCTCGACGCACTCGTCAGGGCTCGCGCCCGAGGCGACGGTCTCCTTGAACGGGTAGAGGTTGACGACGACCAGCTCGAACGGCTCGACGCCGAGTTCGGCGAGCTGCCGCTGGTGGTCGGGCAGGCGCAGATCGGCGAGGATGCCCGCGTGGACGCGCGGGTGCAGCGTCTTGACCCGGCCGTCCAGGCACTCGGGGAAGCCGGTCAGCTCCTCGACCTTGGTGACGGGGACGCCCGCGGCGGCGATCTTCGCGGCGGTCGACCCGGTCGACACCAGTTCCACCCCCGCCTCGTGCAGACCGCGGGCCAGGTCTTCGAGACCCGTCTTGTCGTAGACACTGATCAGCGCGCGACGGATGGGCTTATTCACCGACATGAACCTTTCGTCCATCAATGCGGTAGCCGTGGCGCGCCAGGCGCC
This sequence comes from Streptomyces sp. NPDC008079, assembly GCF_042957385.1. NCBI lineage: Bacteria > Bacillati > Actinomycetota > Actinomycetes > Kitasatosporales > Streptomycetaceae > Streptomyces > Streptomyces sp. NPDC008079. The sequence goes on along the minus strand of NZ_JBIBIC010000019.1, from coordinate 62,249 downwards.
CCACGGTCTCGACGAGCAGTCGTCGCTCGACTTCCTTGATGCGCTCGTGGAGCGCGTCCTCCGTGTCGTCCGGCCGGACCTCGACCACGCCCTGGGCGATGACCGGGCCGGTGTCGACGCCGTCGTCGACGAAGTGGACGGTGCACCCGGTCACCTTGGCGCCGTACGCGAGCGCGTCGCGTACGCCGTGGGCGCCGGGGAAACTCGGCAGCAGCGCGGGGTGGGTGTTGATGATCCGGCCGCCGAACCTGGCCAGGAACTCCTTGCCGACGATCTTCATGAAGCCCGCGGAGACGACGAGGTCGGGCGCGTACCGCGCCGTGGCCTCGGCGAGCGCGAGGTCCCAGGCGGCGCGGTCCTCGTGGTCCTTGACGCGGACGACGAAGGTGGGCAGGCCCGCGCGGACGGCGCGGTCCAGGCCCGCGATGCCGTCGCGGTCGGCGCCGACGGCGACCACACGGGCCCCGGCCCCGTACGAGGGATCGGCCTCGATGGCGTCGAGCAGCGCCTGGAGATTGGTCCCCGAACCGGAGACGAGGACGACGAGACGGGCGGGGGTGGAGGCGTGTGCGGGCGCGGCCACTGGCGGTGCTCTCTCGTTTAGAGGATCGTACGAGTCGGAGGCCGATCGGATGACGGGGAACCCTACGAGGCCGCCGACCGTCAGCAACGATACCGGCACTCCCGGCGGCCCCCACGGGACGGGGGAGCGCGCGGACGGTAGCGTCTGCCGGGAGAGCGGCACTTCGCGCGCCCCGCACGCGGGCGTAAGTGACGCATCTGACAGGGATGGCACATCGTCGTACGGTCGTTGCAAGACGTCAGTACACGTCGGTACAAGCCGAAGAAGGAGTCGAGCCCAAGGGGATGGCGCATCACATCATGAGCAGCGGCCGTATTCGTCTCGCGCTGCGCGCGCCCGAGGGCGATCAGCAGGACAATCCCTTCGCGCCGCCGCCGGAGGGCGCGCCCGACCGTCCGTGGCAGCCGCGACAGCAGCCCTCGGACGGTTCGTCGAAGGAGGGCTCGTCGGAAGGCTCGTCGGAAGGCGGCTCCGGGGACAAGCCGGAGGGTCCGCCCCCGCCACCGCACGGCGCGCCCACCGCGTGGGGCCACGGGTGGAGCAATCAGCAGCCCCAGGGCGGACGCCCTGACCCGTTCGGACGCAGGCCGGAGCAGGGCGGCGGTCCCACCGGGCCCGCGGGCAGCGGCCCGCGCTTCGACCCCACCGACCCCGCACAGCGGCGGTCGCGCTATTCGCTGGTCTGCGGCGGCTGGGGACTGATCTTCGCCCTCCTGGGCTGGACCCCGGTGGGGCTCCTGCTCGGCGCGCTCGCCCTCTACTGGGGGATCTCCGCGCTCCGCATGAGCCCGCAGGACCGGGCCAAGGCCCGCGCCGAGGCGGCCTCCGCCCTGGCCGACGCCACCCAGACGCCCCGGCCCGCCCCGCCCGCGCCCGGGCCCGACGCCCAGCGCTCCTTCGTCACCGCGGCCTGGAGCGGCATCATCACCAGTGCCGTGACGCTCGCGCTGGTCGTCACCACGTACTCCTTGCAGTACGCCTACCGCGATTACTTCACCTGCAAGAGCGACGCCCTCACCACGCCCGCGTCGCACTCCTGCCAGAATCTCCTCCCCAGCCCCCTCCGCGACTTCCCCGGCCTCCGCTGACCCCCTCCCGGGGGGGTGGCGCGTGAAATTCGGGTCCCGTATCCGCCGAGCGTCCGCACGGTGGGGGCTGGTCGCGCAGTTCCCCGCGCCCCTACGGGGCTCGACCTCTTCCGCCGGGCGCAGACGAAGGGCCTGCTTTTCAGGGGCGCGGGGAACTGCGCGGCGAGCCCCCACCGGGGGCGCGGAGGAGAACCGGCCCCGGCGGGGCAGACACTGTGGGTTCTCGGGCTGAAAGCCCGGCGGGGGCCTACTCGGGCCCGGGGTCCGGCTCGGGCCGGGGGACGACGGGGGCCGGGGCGGCGATCGGAGCAGGCGGCAGCGTCGGCATGGGCGGAACGGCCGGAGGAGGCGGCTCCGCAGGAAGAGGCGGTGGAACCGCAGGTACCGGGACCTCGGCGGACGCCGCAACGGCGCGGGTCGGCCGCAAGGCGGCGGCATGGCGCCGCACCGCGGGGCCGCACCGCCCCCAGAGCCCGCGCGCGGCGCGCGCGGTGGCGGCAGGCCAGCCGAGGGGCCGCAGGGCCCGGACCCAACCGGCCCAGGTCCGGGGACGGAAGACCGCGGCCCCGTCCCGGTGCCAGCGCAGCGCCACGGCCCCGGGCGCACCGAGCAGCAGCGTCCAGGCGAGCGCGGCGAGGCCGGTGGCCCACCAGGAGGGGCCGAAGGCGGCGAGGGTGACGGTGCCGAGGGGCCCGCCCGACACGGCGGCGAGCAGCGCGAAGGCGACCCCGGTGACGAGGGCCGCCGCCGAGGCCACCGAGGCCGTACGCCGCAGGCTCCACGCGTCGGCGGCGCGCCCCACGGACCGGGCGACGAGAACCCCCGCGCAAACGGGCACGGCGAGGGTGGCCCACCCGACGAACCCCCCGCTCCCCTCGTCCGGCAACGCGGCGAGCAGCGGAAATCCGGGCAGCGTCGGATAGCCGGAGGCCCCGGCGGGAGCGACCGCGCTGCCGACGCCGACGGCGAACCCCGGCCCGAGCGCGTACGAGGCCCCCCAGACGGCGAGGTTGGGGACGAGCGCGACCGCGACGAGCAGGACGGCGAGCTGTCCGGCCGGCGGCGCGCTGAGCTGCGCGAAGGTCCGCCCGGCGGCCCCGGCGTGCCACGCGAGGGCGGCGGCGCCGATGAGCGCGCCGCCGCCGATGACGACGCCCACCGCCGTCCCGGCGGCCCGCAGCGCGACGACGGCCTCCCGGCCGTACGGCCCGACCCGCGCGAGTGACGGCCGCCCGCACCCCGACCACGCCCCGGCGGCGGTCACGGCGGTCGCGAAGAGCGGTACGTAGAGCAGCGCGGCGAGGACGTCGACGCGGAAGGACCCGCCCGCGGCGTACGCGACGGCGCCGGACGCGGCGGCCAGGTATCCGCCGAGCAGCCAGCCCGCGGTGGCGGCCACCGTACGGACGTCGGCCGCGGGCCGCGGGCCGTCCTCGCCCCCGGCCGCCGTGCGGACCGCGGAGGCCGCGGCGCGGAAGAGCAGCCAGCCCGGCAGGGCGGTGAGCAGCAGCGGGGTCACACCGATGGGCGCGGCGGCGCCGGAGAGCGTCTCCGTACGGACCAGGTCGGCGCCCTGGGCCAGCAGCCACAGGGCGGCGCCGACGTGCAGGGCGCCGCCGAGGCCGCTGTCGGGGAAGGGCGAGGCGATCCAGAGCAGGAGGACGACGGCGCCGAGGACGCCGAGGCCGAGCCCGGCGGCGACCGCTCCCCCGGCGAACGCGGTGGCGCGTGCCGCCGCGACCCGCCGGGCAGCGGCCTCGGCGGACAGTGCCGCGATGCGATCGGTCGTATGGGTCACGGCGACCCATGGTGCCAACAACACCCGTTTCGCCCCGGCAGCGGGCGAAAAGTCGTCGTGTCGCACATGATGGGCGCTATGTGTCCTTTTTTCACACTGTCACATGTACGGGTATCCGTACGAGCACGGGTACGGCGTGACGGCTCGGGGTCGCCGCGGTGAGCGCCCGCAGGCGCACCGGCGGGACACAGTCACCGCCCAAGCCCGTACCGGCCAAGCAGAAGCCGACGTCGCGGCAGCGGCAGAAACCGCCGTCGTCCGGCGCGCCCGCACCTGCCGCGGACCCGGCTCCGTCCCAGAGCCCCACGGGTCCCGCGCCCAAGAGACCGGCGCCCGAGGGGCCGGCCGCGAAGAGCCCGCCGTCCAAGAGCCCCGCGGCGAAGACCCCTCCGCCCACGGCCCCGGCGCGCAAGAGGCCCCCGCGCTCCCCCGCGCCCACCCGTGAGCCGGTCGGTCTGGGCCGCGTGGCGGTCGTCGCCGTGCCCGTCGTGGCACAGGCCCCGCCGGTGCTCCCCGGCCCGAGCCCCGAGGCCGCCTTCGACGCGCTGTACGCGCACTGCGCGGACCCGCTCGTGCGCCAGGTCCTGGTCCTGACCGGCAGTCCGCGGCTCGCCGACGACGCCGTGGCCCGCGCCTTCGACCAGGCGTGGCAGCGGTGGCCGGAGGTGGCGCGGGACGCCGATCCGGTCGGCTGGCTGCGCGCGAACGCCTACGCGTTCGCCCTCGCGCCCTGGCAGCGCTGGGTCCCGGCCCACCGCCGCGAACCCGCCGCCCCGGCCGCCCCCGCCCCCTTGGCGGCGGCCCTGCTGCGGCTGCCACCCGAGCACCGCCGCGCCCTGCTCCTCTACGACGGCCTCGGCCTCGATCTGCCCGGCACCGCCGCCGAGACCGAGTCCAGTACGCCCATCACCGCGGCACGCATCACCCACGCGCGGGCCGCCCTGACCACGGCGCTGCCGGAACTCTCCGAGGACGGCCAGCCCCTGTCCGTGGAACTCGGCGCGCTGCTCGCCGACGAGCAGGACGACGCCGCGCCCGCGCGTACCCGCAAACCGGCCGCCGTACGGGACGCGAGCGAGCGCGGTGTACGGCGGCGTACGGTCGCGGCCTTCGCCCTGACCGCCCTGATCGTGACGGCCACCGTCGTGACCATGGCGGTCGCGCCCGACCACAGCGAGCCGGTGCCGCCCCGGCACGCCCGCGAGGCGGGCCACAACCGCGCCGATACCCCCGGCGCCCCGGGCCACGCCCCCTCCGACGACCCGGCGCGCGCGGCAACGGACGCACGCACCGACGCACCCCCGCCCGTCCCGCCCCGCGTCCCCCCGGCCGCACACCGCAACCCCCGCCCCGGCCTACGGGACGCGCACGGGGCGCGACTCCGCCCGGACACCGGCAAACCGCCGCTGCCCTGAGGTCTTGGCCGTAGGCGCGGTCCTGGCGGGGACGGGCAGCGGCGAAACCCCGCTGGGCCGAGCTCCGTCCGAGCGACGCGGAAACGGCGCGGGTCCGGCCCCTTCCGAGGAAGGGAACCGGACCCGCGCCGTGTGGCGTGCCGAGCCGACCGCAGGTCAGCCGGCCAGGATCGACCGCGCGAGGCGCGCCGTCTCGGACGGCGTCTTGCCGACCTTGACGCCCGCGGCCTCCAGGGCCTCCTTCTTGGCCTGCGCCGTGCCGGAGGAGCCGGAGACGATGGCGCCCGCGTGGCCCATCGTCTTACCCTCGGGCGCGGTGAAACCGGCGACGTAGCCGACGACCGGCTTCGTCACGTTCTTCTCGATGAAGGCCGCGGCCCGCTCCTCGGCGTCGCCGCCGATCTCGCCGATCATGACGATCAGGTCGGTGTCGGGGTCGGCCTCGAACGCGGCGAGCGCGTCGATGTGCGTGGTTCCGATGATCGGGTCACCGCCGATGCCGACGGCGGACGAGAAGCCGATGTCGCGCAGCTCGTACATCATCTGGTACGTCAGGGTGCCGGACTTGGAGACCAGGCCGATGCGGCCGGGCTTGGTGATGTCGCCCGGAATGATGCCCGCGTTGGACTGGCCGGGGGTGATCAGGCCGGGGCAGTTCGGGCCGATGATCCGGGTCTTGTTGCCCTTGGCCTGGGCGAGCGCCCAGAACGCGGCGGAGTCGTGCACCGCGACGCCCTCGGTGATCACCACGGCGAGCGGGATCTCGGCCTCGATGGCCTCGACCACGGCGTCCTTGGTGAACTTCTCCGGGACGAAGATGACCGTCACGTCCGCGCCGGTGGCCTCGATGGCCTCCTTGACGGAGCCGAAGACCGGGACCTCGCCCTGGTCGAAGGAGACGGTGGTGCCCGCCTTGCGCGGGTTGACGCCGCCGACGATGTTCGTGCCGTCGGCGAGCATGAGCGTGGTGTGCTTCATGCCGGTGGCGCCGGTCATGCCCTGGACGATGACCTTGCTGTCCTTGGTCAGGAAGATAGCCATGGTTGTCGGTGTCCTCGTCCCTTACTTCGCAGCCAGCTCGGCGGCCTTGTCGGCCGCTCCGTCCATGGTGTCCACGCGCTGTACCAGCGGGTGGTTCGCGTCGGACAGGATCTTGCGACCCAGCTCCGCGTTGTTGCCGTCCAGGCGTACGACCAGCGGCTTCGTGACGTTCTCACCCTTGGACTTGAGCAGCTCCAGGGCCTGCACGATGCCGTTGGCGACCTCGTCGCAGGCGGTGATGCCGCCGAAGACGTTGACGAAGACGGACTTGACGTCCGGGTCGCCGAGGATGATCTCCAGGCCGTTGGCCATCACCTCGGCGGACGCGCCGCCGCCGATGTCCAGGAAGTTGGCGGGCTTCACGCCGCCGTGCGCCTCACCGGCGTAGGCGACGACGTCGAGGGTGCTCATGACGAGCCCCGCGCCGTTGCCGATGATGCCGACCTCGCCTTCCAGCTTCACGTAGTTGAGGCCCTTGGCCTTGGCCTTCGCCTCCAGCGGGTTGGCGGCGGCCTTGTCCTCGAGCGCCTCGTGCTCCGGCTGCCGGAACGCGGCGTTCTCGTCGAGCGAGACCTTGCCGTCGAGCGCGACGATCTTGCCCTCGCCGGTCTTGACCAGCGGGTTGACCTCGACCAGCAGGGCGTCTTCCTTGACGAAGACGGTCCAGAGCTGCTGGAGGACGGAGGCGACCTGGTCGGCGATGTCGGCCGGGAACTTCGCGGCGGCGACGATCTCGGCGGCCTTCTCCGGGGTCACACCCTCCAGGGCGTCGACCGGGACCTTGGCCAGCGCGTCCGGGTTCTCCTCGGCGACGACCTCGATCTCGACACCGCCCTCGACGGAGGCCATGGCGAGGAAGGTGCGGTTGGTGCGGTCCAGCAGGAAGGAGACGTAGTACTCCTCCTTGATGTCCGCGGTCTCGGCGAGCATCACCTTGTGGACCGTGTGGCCCTTGATGTCCATGCCCAGGATCGCGTCGGCCTTGGCCACCGCGTCGGCCGGGTCGGCGGCCAGCTTCACGCCACCGGCCTTGCCGCGGCCGCCCACCTTGACCTGAGCCTTGACGACCGCACGGCCGCCCAGTCGCTCCGCCACCTCGCGCGCCGCCTCAGGCGTGTCGATGACTTCACCGGCCAGCACCGGTACACCGTGCTTGGCGAAGAGGTCCCTCGCCTGGTACTCGAACAGGTCCACGCGCGTCCGTCTCCCTTTTCCCTGGTTTCCAGGGTTCCTGGTTTCCCTGGAATTCAGCATTTCGCAAGCTGCTGCCGCCTGATGTGTGCGGCGCTGCGTGCGTTTCTGCCTGATCTGCCTGGGCGTGCCGCTACGGGCAGGGCGACTGCACTGTCACAAGGGAAGCGCACACGGTGACCGAGTACGCGGCATGTCCGTCTCGCAGGTTATCGCCGAGGGCGGTGACGGGCTAAATCGCAGATCACATGTGGGCGGTGAGAACGGTCACAGATCACCGTCCGGGTCCGTTCCCGATCGTCGTTCACGCCTCCGGTATCGGAATCGGGCGTTTCTCGATCGCCGCTGCCATCACATCGGGAAAGAGGTCGGGGGTGCAGGCGAACGCCGGAGCGCCGAGGGCGGCGAGCGCGGCGGCGTGGTCGTGGTCGTAGGCGGGCGCGCCCTCGTCGGACAGCGCGAGCAGCGCCACGAACTGGACGCCGGCCGCCTTCATGGCCGCCACCCGCTTCAGCATCTCGTCGCGGATACCGCCCTCGTAGAGATCGCTGATCAGTACGACGACGGTTTCGGCCGGACGGGTGATCAGGCCCTGGCAGTACGCGAGCGCCCGGTTGATGTCGGTGCCGCCGCCGAGCTGGGTGCCGAACAGCACGTCCACCGGGTCGTCCAGCTCGTCGGTGAGGTCGACCACGGCGGTGTCGAAGACGACGAGCTTGGTGGCGATCGAGCGCATCGAGGCCAGGACGGCGCCGAAGACGGACGCGTAGACGACGGAGGCGGCCATCGAACCCGACTGGTCGATGCAGAGGACGACGTCCTTCTTCACCGCCTGGTCGGCGCGGCCGTAACCGATCAGCCGCTCGGGCACGACGGTGCCGTGCTCGGGCAGGTAGTTCTTGAGGTTGGCGCGGATCGTGCGGTTCCAGTCGATGTCCCGGTGCCGGGGGCGGCTGACCCGCGCCGAGCGGTCGAGCGCGCCGGTGAGGGTGGCGCGGGTCCGGGTGGCGAGCCGCTTCTCCAGGTCGTCCACGACCTTGCGGACCACCATCCGCGCCGTTTCCTTGGTGGTGTCGGGCATCGCCTTGTTCAGCGACAGCAGCGTGCCGACCAGGTGCACGTCGGCCTCCACGGCCTCCAGCATCTCCGGCTCCAGCAGCAGCGCCGACAGCCCGAGCCGGTCGATCGCGTCCCGCTGCATCACCTGGACGACGGAGCTGGGGAAGTACGTACGGATGTCGCCGAGCCAGCGGGCCACTTGCGGCGCGGAGCCGCCGAGGCCCGCCGAACGGTCGGCCCCGCGCCCCGAGGCGCTGCCCGTGCCGCCGTACAGCGCGCCGAGAGTACGGTCCATCGCCGCGTCCCTGCCGGTCAGTTCGCACCCGGTGCCGTCGGCGCCCCCGCCGCCGAGCACGAGCCGCCAGCGGCGCAGCCGCTCATCGGTGTCAGTCATCTGCCTGGTCCCCCTCGTTGGTCAGCCTGGCGGCGAGATCGGTCGTGGTGGTCGTGCCCAGCAGCAGCCGGACGGTGTGCAGGACGGCGTCGGCGCGGGCCGCGTCGAGGCCGGTGCCGAAGCCGGGCAGGCCCGGGTCCGACGCGGTGGCCGGGCGGCGCGCCGCCGAGGGGCCGCGCCGCACCAACTCCCCCACGCTGCGCCGCACCCCGGTCTCGAAGTCCGCGAAGGTCCGCCGCAGCAGGGGCAGCACGTCGTTGAACGCCGTCGCCGGTACGGCCGCCAGCCAGCCGTCGACCAGCGCCAGCAGCCGCTCGTCGTGCACCAGCAGCATCCCGCCGCCGGACAGGAACCCCTCGATCCACGCGGCCCCCTCCGCGGGCCCCGTCCCCGGCGACAGCGCCAGCCCCATCAGCCGCGCCGCGTCCTCCGCCTCGATCCGCCCGTCGTCCATGAGCAGCCGCGTCGCGGCCCCCCGCAGCAGCCCGGGTATCGCCCCGTCCCGCTCGGCCAACCCCCGCAGCGTCCCCGCCCACCGCTCCCGAAGGTCCCCCCCAGGAGCATCCCCCCGCCCCTGCGGGCTGGCCCCGGAGACCAGCGCGCGCCCAGAGCCGGGTGCGGTGCCGGAGGCGGGTGCGGTGGCGGGTGCGGTCTCGGGGGCGGGTGCGGTGCCAGAGGCGGGCTCGGAGGCGGGTGCGGGTGCGTCCGTCTGGGCCGGGCCAACCGCCGGTCCTGGGCCGACCGCAGGGTGCGGGGTCGGGGAGGGGAGGAGGCCGATCGCGCGGTGGACCTCGTCCATGTGGGTGCGCAGCGCCGCCGCGCCGTCGGCGTCGAGGCCGACGCAGGCCGGGGGGAAGCCGACGCAGATACGGGAGGCCAGACCCTCCGCGACCTCGCCGAGGGCGGCGGAGTCGGTGCCGCGGACGTCGCCGTAGCGGACGGCACGGACCAGCGCGGGCAGCGCGGCGGCGAGGTGGGAGACGTCGGCGTCGAGCGCGGCGCGGTCGGCGAGGACGCGCATGACGACGGGGAGCGCGTCGGACAGCCCGGCGAGCAGGCACTGTTCGGCGACCGAGGTGACGGCGGCCAGCGCGTCGCTGTGCACGGCGGCGTCCTCGGCCTTGGCCGTGGCGGCCGACCCCACGGTGGTGCCCCAGATCCCGGCCTCGGCGATCCGTACCGCCAACTCCGGCTCCCAGCGCAGCCGCCACGTCTCACGGAAGGTGCCCTTGCCGTGCCGGGCGACGGCCGGTTCGCCCCAGCCGATGCCGAGCATCGTCAGGCGGTGCAGCAGGCGGCTGCGGCCCGCGTCCATCTCCTTGCGCAGGTCCAGCTCCAGCTCCTTCTCCAGCGCCTCGGGCTTGAGCCGGAGCCTGCGCTGCTCGCGGGCGAGGTCACGGGCGAGCGGCACCGCGGGCGCGTCCGGCGGGACTTCACCGAGCACGTCGCCGACGACCAGCCGGTCCTGGATCAGGGCGAGCGGCACGTCGGAGCCGTCGCACATCACCGCGCGGACCGCGTCGGTGGTCTCGCCGAGACCGGCCAGCGGGCGGCCCCGCATCGCGGCGAGCGTGTCGGCCAGCCGTACCGCCTCGATGACGTGGGCCGAGGAGACCGGCAGGTCCTCCTCCCTGAGCAGCCCCGCCACCTTCGTCATCCAGCGGGTCACCGGGCGGTCCCGCGCGGTGAACAGGTGCCGGTACCAGCCCGGCGAGTCGATGCCCGCGCCGTAGCCGCTGGCCCTGGCCAGCCGACGGTGGGTCCACGGCACCCAGGTCGTCTCGACCTTCGCCTTGGGCAGGCCCTTGAGGAGCTGCCGGTCGGCGGTGGCCGTCGTCCGCTCGGTGAGGGCGGGCACGTGCCAGGCGCCGCAGACCACCGCCGTCCGCTCGTACGCCTTGCGCGCCTCGCGGACCCGCAGCCGCATGTGGGCCTCGCGCAGCGGGTCCTGGGCGTGGCCGCCGTCGCCGTAGGTCTCGCGGATCGCCGCCATGGCCTCGGCGAGCGCCGCGAAGGGGACGAGCGGGTCGCCGTCGCCGTCGCCGTCCGCCGTGCCGCCGCGGTGCTCGACCGCGTCCTCCCACCAGCGCTCCGGGTCGTCGTACCCGGCTGCCCTGGCGAGGACGGCCAGCGGGTCGATCCGCGCGGCAGCCGCCGCCCCGCCGTCGTCCCTATCCCCTCCGGCCGCCTCCTCCTCGGCGGGCTGCTGCCCTTCCTCTCCTTCTCGCACCGGCCCCCGTACCGGCCCTTCCGGGTCCGGGCCGCCGGACGCGGCCTCCTCTTCCTCCGCGGCGGCGCGCAGCGCGAGGGTGTGCGCGGCCGGGAGGTCGATGAAGCGGACGTCGGCGCCCGCCTGCGCGGCCCACCGGATCGCCACCCACTCGGGCGAGAATTCGGCGAAGGGCCAGAACCCGGCCCGCGCCGGGTCGTCCACCACGTGCGCCAGCAGCGCGACGGGCGGGCGCATCGCGGGGTCGGCGGCCAGCGCGAGCAGCGCGTCGGCCTCCGGCGGCCCCTCGATGAGCACGGCCTGCGGCCGGTACGCGTCGAGCGCGGCCCGCACCGCCCGCGCGGACCCGGGCCCGTGGTGCCGTACTCCGAGCAGTACGAGGTCGTCGCCGTAGTGGCCGCCCGCACCGCCGCGGACGACGGCGGCGGGCACCGCCCCGGCCCGGAGTCCTTCCGCCGTGCGGTCCCCCGGCCCGCTTCCGGCCGCCGTCGCACCGTCCTCCGCGCGACCGGGCACCGCCGTACCGTCAGCCGTCCGCGTGCCGCCCGCCGCGCGGTCACCCGTCGTCGTGCCGCCGGTGGCGGCGTCCATGACCGTCATGCCGACACCTCGCGGCAGGCGCGGTAGAAGTCCTTCCAGCCGTCCCGCTCGCGGACGACCGTCTCCAGATACTCGTGCCAGATCAGCCGGTCGGCGGCCGGGTCGCGGACGACGGCGCCGAGGATGCCCGCGGCGACGTCACCGGCCCGCAGCACGCCGTCCCCGAAGTGGGCCGCGAGCGCGAGGCCGTTGGTGACCACGGAGATCGCCTCGGCCGTGGAGAGCGTGCCCGAGGGGGACTTGAGCTTGGTGCAGCCGTCCTCGGTGACGCCGCCGCGCAGTTCGCGGAAGACGGTGACGACCCGGCGGATCTCGGTGGCGCCCTCCGGGGCGGCCGGGAGGTCGAGGCCGCGGCCGAGCTGGTCGACCCGGCGGGAGACGATGTCGATCTCGTCCTCGGCGGAGGCGGGCAGCGGCAGCACGACCGTGTTGAAGCGGCGGCGCAGCGCGCTGGAGAGGTCGTTGACCCCGCGGTCGCGGTCGTTGGCGGTCGCGATGAGGTTGAAGCCGCGTACGGCCTGTGTCTCGGCGCCCAACTCCGGTATCGGCAGGGTCTTCTCGGACAGGATCGTGATCAGCGAGTCCTGGACGTCCGCCGGGATGCGGGTCAGCTCCTCGACGCGCGCGAGCCGGCCCTCGGCCATCGCCCGCATGACGGGGCTGGGCACCAGCGCGTCCCTGCTGGGGCCGTTGGTGAGGAGCTGCGCGTAGTTCCACCCGTAGCGGATGGCCTCCTCGGGGGTGCCCGCGGTGCCCTGCACCAGCAGGGTCGAGTCGCCGCTGATCGCGGCGGCGAGGTGTTCCGACACCCAGGTCTTCGCGGTGCCCGGCACGCCGAGCAGCAGCAGCGCCCGGTCGGTGGCGAGCGTGGTCACGGCCACCTCGACGATCCGCCGCGGGCCCACGTACTTCGGTGTGACGACCGTGCCGTCGGGCAGTGTCCCGCCGAGCAGGTAGGTGGCCACGGCCCAGGGCGAGAGATTCCACCGGGCGGGGCGCGGCCGGTCGTCCGCCGCGGCGAGCGCCTTGAGCTCGTCCGCGAACGCGTCCTCCGCGTGCGGCCTCAGGGCCTGCTCGGCGCCGGTGCCGCTGTCGGTCTCGGCACCCGTCGTACCGGTCATGGCTCTCCCCCACTCATCCGTCGGACCCGCGTGGTCCGAGCTGTTCTCCACGATGCACCCGACCACTGACAATCGGTCACAGCGCGCGATCCGCGCAGGTCAGAGCGATTGTCAGTGGGGGGTTCTACCTTCGGGGGCATGGAGACGGAAGCACGGTGGACAGCGGATCAGGTCCTGGCGCTCGCGCCTGACGCCGCATCACGCAAGGCGGGCGCGCGGCTCGCCACACCCGCGCCGTGGTCCGGTGCGGGGACGGCCGGCGGCGCGGTGTGGGGGCTGTGCGCGGGCAGCGGCAGCAAGCCGTACCAGACGGTGGTGGATGTGAACGGGCCCGCGCACCGGTGCAGTTGCCCGAGCCGGAAATTCCCGTGCAAGCACGCGCTCGGACTGCTGCTGCTGTGGTCCGAGGGCGGGGCGGGGCCGGTCGGCGCGGGGGACGTGCCGGAGTGGGCCGAGCAGTGGATCGACGCCCGGCGGAAGAAGGCCGAGACGGTGGCCGAGACGGCCGCGGTCCGGGCGGAGTCGGGCCCCGCGGACCCGACGGCGGCGCGGCGGCGGGCCGAGCGGCGCGCGGTCCGCGTCGAGGGCGGGGCCGCCGAGCTGGAACAGCGGCTCACCGACCTGCTGCGGGGCGGGCTCGCGGGCGCGGACCGCGCGGGCTATCAGCAGTGGGACGAGATCGCGGCCCGCATGGTCGACGCGCAGGCGCCGGGACTGGCCACGCGGGTGCGGGAGTTGGGGACGGTGGTCGCGGCGGGCGGCGACTGGCCGTCGCGGATGCTGGAGGAGACGGCGCTGCTGCATCTGCTGGCGCGCGGTTTCCTCGGCCGCCAGGGGCTGCCGGGGCCGCTGGCCGACACGGTCAGGTCGCGAGTCGGATTCACCGTCGACACGGCGGAGTTGCTGGCCGGGCCGACCGTCCGCGGCCACTGGCAGGTCCTCGCGCAGTACGACAGCGCGGACGAGCGGCTGACGACTCGGCGGATCTGGCTGTACGACCGGGAGCCCGGCCGTTTCGCGCTGCTCCTGTCCTTCGGGGCGGTCGGCCGCGCGCCCGAACTGGCCCTGCCGGTGGGCGCGGTGCTCGACGCGGAGCTGGCCTACCACCCGGCGGCGCTGCCGTTGCGGGCTGCGCTCGGCACCCGGCACGGCACGGTCGGCGCGGGAGGCGGCCCCTCCGGCGGCGGTACGGGGGGCGGTACGGGCGGCGGCCCCTCCGGCGGCGGTACGGGCGGCGCACCGGTCGGGACCGGGATCGACGCGGCGCTCGCGTCCTACGGCAGCGCGCTCGCGGACGACCCCTGGCTCGACGCGTGGCCCGTCGTCCTGTCGGGAGTCGTCCCCATACCGGGGCCGAACCGCTGGCAACTGGCGCACAGGGAAGGGCAGGACGCCGTCCCGCTCACCCCGGCCACCACCGGCCTGTGGCGCCTCGCCTCGGTCTCCGGCGGCCACCCGGTCACCGTCTTCGGTGAGTTGGGTCCGACGGGCCTGCGCGCGCTGGCGGTCTGGCCGGACGGCGGGGAGACGGTGCCGCTCTAACCGCGCCGGAAGCGCGGGGAGCGGGCCCGGAGTTGGGCCCGGCGTGGAACGCACGGTTTACGGGGGGACGGGTACGGGGGCGCGGGGCGGCCCGCCCGGGGGACGGTGCGCGACTGCGGAGGGGGCAGCCGCGCGCGGGAACCCGGCGGGCCGGACCCGGCCGGAGCAGCGGCATCAGGCAACAGGCAGCAGGCAGCAGGCAGCAGCGGGATCAGCAGCATCAGCGCAGGGGAAGCGGACGACGCGGAGGAGATCCGCGAGGCGACGTCGTGGAGTGCGAAGGGGGAATGTGATGAGCATCGGTTGGGACGATCTGGTCGGCAGCGCGCTGCTGGGCACCGAGCGGCGGCGGCCCGCGATCGTGGCGGGCGACGCGGACGAGGCGGCGGCGGGGCTGCTGGACGCGGCGGCGGCCGGGGTGGTGCGGCGGCGTGCCGGTGTACGGCCTGGGGTGGCGCGGGAGCGGCCGGGATTGGCGCCGCCCGACACACGACGGCCGCTGCCCGAGGCCGCCCGGCAGCGGCTGGACCGGCTGCTGACGGACCGCACCGGCGGCGGTTCCGGCAACCGGCGGGGGTCGGCGCCGAATCTGGCCGAGCTGTTGCCGCAGTGGCTCGCGGAGGCCAACCTCCTCGGGTACGGGGCGCCGCCCGCGCTGCTGCCCGCACTGCTGGACGCCGCCAGGGCGCGGACGGACCTGCGGACGGACGCGGTGGCGCTGGCGGGACCGCGCGGGCTGTGGCTGGCCGGGCTGAATCCGGACTGGAAGTTCGTGCTGCGCTCGGGCCACCGGGGCCTGGCGGCGGCGCCCGAGGACCCGGACGCGGCCGAACGGCTGTGGGAGGAGGGCCTGTTCGCGGAGCGGGTCGCGCTGCTCACCCGGATCAGGCTGGCCGACCCGGCCCGCGCGCTGGCGCTGCTGGTGTCCACCTGGAGCGGCGAGCGGGCCGAGGACCGGCTGATGTTCCTGGACTCGCTGCGGGTGGGCCTGTCGGGGGCCGACGAGCCCTTCCTGGAACAGGCGTTGACCGACCGCAGCCGCAATGTCCGCTCGACGGCGGCCGAGTTGCTGGCCGCGCTGCCCGAGTCGGCGCTGGCCGGGCGGATGGCGGACCGGGCCAGGAGCTGTGTGTCGCTGGGCCCCGACGGCATCACGGTGGAGGCGCCGTACGAGTGCGACGCGGGGATGGAACGGGACGGGGTGGCGCCCAAGCCGCCGAGCGGGCGTGGTGAAAGGGCCTGGTGGCTGGGCCAGTTGGTGGACGCGGCGCCCCTGGCGACCTGGGGCGCGCGGTTCGGCGACCGCGACCCGGAACAGATCATCGCCCTCCCGGTCCTGGACGACTGGCAGGCCGATCTGCACGCCGCCTGGTGCCGGGCGGCGGTACGGCAGCACGACACGGGCTGGGCGCGGGCCCTGCTCGGCCCTCCCCCGGCGCCGTCCTCGCCGGTGGCGGCGGTCGGCGACCCGGCGAAGCTGCTGTCGATCCTGCCGGAGGACGAACGGGCCACGTGGGTGGCGGAGTTCATCGCCACGCACGGGCTGTCCGAGGCGTTCCAGATGCTGGGCGTGTGCGCGGTGCCGTGGTCTGAGCCGCTGGGCCGGGCCGTGGTGGACGCCCTGGACATCGCGCGGGACGCGGGCAGTTACCCGTGGAGCTTCAGCGGCGTGATGGGTCTGGCGGAGCGCTGTCTCGACCCGGCGGCGGCCGACCAGGTCGGGGTGCTCAGCGCGGCGGCGGAGGAGCCGCCGGACGGTTCGCCGGGCGCGGGCGCGTACTGGTCGGAGGCGTTCCAGCGGCTGACGGGCACGCTGCGGCTGCGCGCGGTGATGCTGGCCGAGCTGCGCGGCGAGGCCACCGCCCCCGGGGCGCCGGGGGACGGGGGTGAGTGATCATGCGGACGGTACGGCGGGCGGCCCGCACCGCGGCCCGGGCGCTCCGGGGCCTGGCGCGACTCGGAGGGCCCGGCGGGCTCGGGCGGACGGGGCGGCGGCGGTCAGGCGCCGGTGGCCTGGTGGACGTTGGCGCGCACCCAGTCCACGGCGGCCGTGGTCGGGGTGCCGGGGGTGAAGATCGCGGCGACGCCGAGTTCCTTGAGGGGCGCGATGTCGGCCTCGGGGATGATGCCGCCGCCGAAGACCTTGATGTCCAGGGCGTCGCGCTCCTTGAGCAGTTCGAGGACCTTCGCGAAGAGCGTCATATGGGCGCCGGACAGGATCGACAGGCCGATCGCGTCGGCGTCCTCCTGGATGGCGGTGTCGACGACCTGCTCGGGCGTCTGGTGCAGGCCGGTGTAGATGACCTCCATACCGGCGTCCCGCAGGGCGCGGGCGATGACCTTGGCCCCGCGATCGTGGCCGTCGAGACCCGGCTTGGCCACCACCACGCGGATCGGACCGGACACTCCCATCACTGCCTCCATGCGTACGGCTCGCGGGCCGGGAATTCGGGGCTGCGGTCGCGGAGAGCGTCCCACAGTGTGAACGAACGTTATCGCCCCGCTCCGCCGCCCGACAGTTTCGCGGGACCCAGGGAGGGGGAAATCACACAGTGGGACACATTCACTACGGGTGGGACCCCGGGAAACGGCTCGTCACGGTGTGGGACACGCCGGAGCCGTCGCTCACCGGTCCGGCCCGCTGTGGAGGAGCCGCTGCCAGGATGCCGTGTTCCCGCGCTCGCAGCCGCAGAGCACGGGGACACGGCCTCCGCTCCGGCCCTCGACAGGGCACGCCGGGCCACCGGGCCGCACGGAGCGTGCCGTGACGGGAGGTGGGCCATGACCGTCGGACCAGCCGATTCGCCGGACGCCACGACACCGGCCGGCACCCCGGCCGCCACCGGCCCTGCGCGGGCCGCGGAGGACCCGCAGGCGGACCGTCCGTCCGCCAGGGCGGCGACGGCCCCGCTGGCCCGGCTGCTGCACGGCGCGGCGCTGGTCAAGGCCACCGCGTTCGACCTGGCGATCCTGGCGGGCCACCTGCTGCTCTACCCCACAGGGATACTCCCCGCGCGGACGGCCGCCCCCTCACCGAAGACACCCGCGATAGGCCGGGCGCCCGGCGGGGCGCTGCGGCTGCCGACCGAGGGCAGGGCCCACCCGCCCGTGGTGATGCTGCACGGCTTCGTGGACAACCGGTCGGTCTTCACCCTGCTGCGCCGCTCCCTGCTGCACCACGGCTGGACACGGGTCGACGCGCTGAACTACTCACCGTTGACCTGTGACATACGCGGAGCGGCCGAGTTGCTGGGGCGGCACGTCGAGCGGATCTGCGCGGAGTCCGGGCACAGCCGGGTCGACCTGGTGGGACACAGCCTGGGCGGGCTGATCGCGCGGTACTACGTGCAGCGGCTGGGCGGTGACGCGCGGGTGCGGACGCTGGTCACGCTGGGGACGCCGCACACCGGGACCAGGGTGGTGCCGCTGCTGACGCCGCTGCCGATCGTGCGGCAGATGCGGCCCGGGTCGGCGCTGCTGGAGGAGCTGTCGCAGCCCGCGCGGGGGTGCGGGACGCGCTTTGTGTCGTTCTGGAGCGACCTCGACCAGTTGATGGTCCCGGTGGCCGCGGCGCGCCTCGAACACCCGGATCTTTCGGCGGAGAACATCCGGGTGAGCGGGATCGGCCACCTGGCACTGCCCGTGCACCGGGGTGTGGCCGCCGAGATACGGCAAGCGCTGAGCGGGAAGGAGCTCTGGAGGGGCGCGATCGACGCCGCATAACGGACACGTAACGGTCGAATATCAACCGAACACCGGGCAAGGCGGACGCCAGGTCACCGCAGAAGATTGTCGGCTCCCCGTACGGGGAGCTACAGTCACCGCTAATTCTCCTGCTGCCTAGGCGAAAGAGAAGCTGGCGGTGAACGAACGTCCTGCGTCGGGGTACGCCCCCGACTACGACGCCTACGGGTACGACGCTTATTCCACGGGCGCCTACCAGACCGTCGGCACCACCTTCGCTGACGCCGATCAGCTGTACGGCCACGCGCCCGACGCGACCGGTAGTTACGCGTATGCCCCGCAACCCCCGCAGTACACACACGGGTACGGCTACGACACCGGTTACGGCTACGACCAGGGGCAGCCGCAGGCCCAGACCCCGGTCCAGCAGCCCCACGTACCGGCGCAGTCCCAGCCCGCCGACGCGTACGACACCGGCACGTACACCTCGTACGACACGGGCACGTACGACACGGGCACGTACGACACGGGCACGTACGACACGGGCGTCTACGACACCGGCATGTACGCGGCCGGGACCGGGACGTACGACACCGGGACGTACGACACCGGCGGCTACGCGGCGTACGACCCGTACGCGACGCAGGCCGCGGGGACGTACTACGACACGGGGACGTACGACAGCACGGCGTTCTACCAGCAGCCGTATCAGGAGCCGCAGGCTCCGGCCCAACAGCCGCAGCAGGACTGGGACTCGGGCGCGTATCCGACGTACGGCTACGGGTACGGCTACGACGCCAGCGGCGACACCGGTGTGTACGAGCAGATGGCGCCGGTCCACGAGGAGCCGCAGCCGCACCCGCGGGTCGAGGAGCCGGTGGCGGAACCCGCCGCGACGACGGCCGAGTTCGAGGCGGTCGACGCGGTCGAGCCCGTGACGGCGACGGCGACGGCCGAGGCGGCCCGCGACGACGAGCCCGCCGTGGAGCACGCCTACGCGGACGCGTTCCCGGCGGACGGCGAGCCGGTGGCGCGCAGCCGACGACGAAAGCCCGCCCGGCGGTCGGCGCTGCTGACCGTGGCGGTCCCCTCCGTCGCGGTGATGGGCGTGGCGGCCGTGGGCGCGGCGGCGGTCTCCGGGGTCGGCGTCGCCGAATCCTCGAAGACGCAGGCCGACGGCGGGAGCGCGGCGACGGACGCGAACGCGCCGACGACGCAGTTCGACCGGCAGCTCGCCGGGGTGAGCGCCGACGCGAACGACTTCGCGGACCGCGCGAGCCGGACGCAGGAGCGGATCGACCTCAAGGACCGCGAGGCGGCGGCGAAGAAGGCCAAGGCGGACGCGGCGGCCCGCAAGGAGGCGCTGCGGCCGAAGTTCCTGCTGCCGGTGACGGAGAAGGGCCTCAGCGCGTACTTCGGCCAGGCCGGCGTCAACTGGATGGCGCTGCACACCGGCATCGACTTCCCCGTGTCGGTGGGGACGCCGGTCATGGCGGTCACGGACGGCACCGTCCGCACGCAGTGGAACAGCTCCTACGGCAACATGGCGATCGTCACGGCGGCCGACGGCACGGAGACGTGGTACTGCCACCTCAGCAGTACGAAGATTCGCAGCGGGTCGGTCAAGGCGGGCACCGTCATCGCCTACTCCGGCAACACCGGCAACACCACCGGTCCGCACCTGCACCTCGAGGTGCGGCCCCACGGGGGATCTCCGATTGATCCGCTGCCCTGGCTTCTGGCCCACGGGCTCGACCCCCGCTGACGCCCTGCGGGCGGGCCCACTCGCGACGTCCACCCCGCGCATGACGGTGCGCCCCGTCAGGGGCGCGGCCCCTGTGCGTTCACCCTGCGGGTGGGCTGTGCCCCGTCTGGGGCGCCGGGGGCACCCCCGGCCGGAGGTGGGGGGAGGAACTGCGCGGCCGGCCGCCGCGCTCCCGCAGGTCACCACCCGCCCCGGCGGGGCAGTCCGGTTGTCGCCGGACCCCCCGCCGGTGGGGGCTTGTCGCGCAGTTCCCCGCGCCCCTAAAAACCAGGGCCCGCGCAAGGTGAATCCCACGGGGGCCGCGCCCCTAAAAACCAGGCCCCGCGCGGGAGGGGCTAGAGCTTTTCTACGGGGGCGTAGCGGAGAAGAAGCTGTTTAGGGCGTTCGTCGCCGAAGTCGATGGTGGCCTTTTCGTCGCCCGGCTGGCCGGTGACGGAGATGACGGTGCCGAGGCCGAACTGGTCGTGGGTGACGCGGTCGCCGACCTTGAGGGAGATGACGGGGCGGTCACCGGAGGAGCGGCGGGTGGCGAAGCCGCCGGCGGCGCCGGACCGGCCGCGGGCGGTGACGGAGGAGGCCGCGGAGGCGGACTTGGTCATGGGCCCCGAGGACCCCCCGGCGGAGCCGAGCCGCTTCCATTCGATCAGCGTCGGCGGAATCTCCTCCAGGAAGCGCGACGGCGGGTTGTAGGAGGGCTGGCCCCAGGCGCTGCGCATCGTCGAGCGGGTCAGGTAGAGCCGTTCGCGGGCGCGGGTGATGCCGACGTAGGCGAGCCGCCGCTCCTCCTCCAGCTCCTTGACCTGGCCGAGCGCCCGCATGTGCGGGAAGACGCCGTCCTCCATGCCGGTGAGGAACACCACGGGGAATTCCAGGCCCTTGGCGGTGTGCAGGGTCATGAGGGTGATGACGCCGCCGGAGTCGTCCTCGTCGGGGATCTGGTCGGAGTCGGCGACCAGCGCGACCCGTTCCAGGAAGTCGGCGAGGGTGCCCGGCTCGTCCGCGTCCCGCTCCTGCTCGAACTCCAGGGCCACGGCGGCCAGTTCCTGGAGGTTCTCCACGCGGGTCTCGTCCTGCGGGTCGGTGGACGCCTGCAACTCCGCCAGATAGCCCGTGCGTTCCAGCACGGCCTCCAGGACGACCGCGGGGCCCGCGCCGGACTCCACGATGGTGCGCAGCTCCTCCAGGAGGGTGTTGAAGCGCTTGACGGCGTTCGCCGAGCGGGCCGCCATCCCGTACGCCTCGTCCACCCGCCGCAGCGCCTGCGGGAAGGTGATCCGCTCGCGCGCGGCCAGCGCGTCGATCATCGCCTCGGCGCGGTCGCCGATGCCGCGCTTGGGCACGTTGAGGATGCGGCGCAGCGGCACGGTGTCCTCGGGGTTGGACAGCACCCGCAGATACGCCAGGACGTCGCGGACCTCGCGCCGCTCGTAGAAGCGGACGCCGCCGACGACCTTGTAGGGCAGGCCGACGCGGATGAAGACTTCCTCGAAGACACGGGACTGCGCGTTGGTGCGGTAGAAGACGGCGACGTCGCTGGGGCGGGCGTCGCCCGCGTCCGTGAGCCGGTCGATCTCCTCGGCGATGAACTGCGCTTCCTCGTGCTCCTGGTCGGCGACGTAGCCGACGATGACCGGGCCGTCGCCGGACTCGGTCCACAGGTTCTTCGCCCGCCGCCCCGCGTTGCGCTCGATGACGGCGTTGGCGGCCGTGAGGATCGTCTGCGTGGAGCGGTAGTTCTGCTCCAGCAGGATCGTGCGGGCCTGCGGGTAGTCCTCCTCGAACTGGAGGATGTTGCGGATCGTCGCGCCGCGGAAGGCGTAGATCGACTGGTCGGCGTCACCGACCACGCACAGCTCGGCCGCGTCCTCGTCCTGGTCGGTGCCGACCAGTTCGCGGACCAGCGTGTACTGGGCGATGTTGGTGTCCTGGTACTCGTCGACCAGGACGTGCCGGAAGCGCCGCCGGTAGTGCTCGGCGACGTCGGGGAACGCCTGGAGCAGATTGACGGTGGTCATGATGATGTCGTCGAAGTCCAGCGCGTTGGCGTCCCGCAGCCGCGACTGGTACATCGCGTACGCCTCGGCGAGCTTCTTCTCGAAGGGGTTCTCCGCGGTGGCCGCGAAGGTCTCCTCGTCGATCAGCTCGTTCTTCAGATTCGAGATCTTCGCGCTGAACGACTTCGGCGGGTACTGCTTGGGGTCCAGGTCGAGGTCCCGGCAGACCAGCGCCATCAGCCGCTTGGAGTCGGCGGCGTCGTAGATCGAGAACGACGAGGTGAAACCGAGCGACTTGGACTCGCGGCGCAGGATGCGCACGCACGCGCTGTGGAAGGTGGAGACCCACATCACATTGGCGCGCGGGCCGACCAGCTCCTCGACGCGCTCCTTCATCTCGCCCGCGGCCTTGTTGGTGAAGGTGATGGCGAGGATGGAGCCGGGGTGCACGTGCCGGGCGCCGAGCAGATAGGCGATCCGGTGGGTGAGCACCCGGGTCTTGCCGGAGCCCGCGCCCGCGACGATGAGCAGCGGGCCGCCCGCGTGCTCGACGGCGGCGCGCTGCTGCTCGTTGAGCCCTTCCAGGAGCTGCGCGGGGTCGGTGGCGGGCCGCGGGGCGCCGTCCCGGTAATACGCGTCCCGCCCGGTGGCCTGCGGCGGCGGTCCGTCGAACCGGCCGCCGAACAGGTCGTCCGGTACGTGCTCGCCGCCGGTGCCCCCGTCCTCCGGGGGCGGCGGAGCGGTGGGGTCGGCGGGCTCGGGGGCCACATGCAGACCGTTCAGGAAGTTGTCGTCAAAGAGGCTGCTCATCGCTCCCCGAGTCTAGAGCCCGGCACCGACAGCCCACGGCCCTTCCCCGCACAGCCCCCGGCCGACACCCCCGGCCCCCGTACGACGACCCCCCGGCCGACACCCCAACCCCTTCGCCCGGAACCCCGGCCGACACTCCCGGCCTCCCGCCCAACGGCCGCCTCCGGGGCAACCACGTACCTTTACCCCGTAGTCCCGTTACCACGCACCGTGACAATGGGAAATGATTACGAAAAGGTATCGGGCCTATCGGACACCGCTCTTCCCAGCAGCCCGGAGCGTTGGCTACGGTCTCGCTCCAGCAGCGTCCGGATGGGCGTCCGAAAGGAGTCCGCGCGCCATGGCGACACACCGTAAGGCTCGCGCCGCGATCCTCAGCACCCCCGGCCCGCGTGCGGCCGTGGGGATCACGACGGCCGCGCTGGCCACCGTGACCCTCTTCGCGGAGAGCGCCAGCGCCGAGCCGGCCAAGCCGAAGCAGCCGAGCATCGCCGAGGTGAAGGCGAAGGTCGACGGGCTGACGCACCAGGCCGAGGTCGCCACGGAGAAGTACAACGGCATCAAGGAGTCGACCGACGCGCAGAACGCGAAGGTCAACCGGCTCCTGGAGCAGGCGGCGAAGAAGACGCAGGCGCTGAACGACTCGCGCCGGGTCCTCGGGCAGTACGCCGCCGCGCAGTACCGCACCGGGGGCGACGACTCGACCGGCCGCTACCTGCTGGCCACCGACCCGCAGTCGATGCTCGACCAGGTGCACCTGTCGGACGTGCTCGGCAAGCGGCAGCAGAAGGCCGTCGAGTCGTACCGGGTGCAGCAGGCCGCGGCCACGCAGCAGCGCATCGAGGCGGCCAAGAGCCTGGCGACGCTCACCACCCAGCAGGGCGAACTGCGCACCGCCAAGCGGGATGTGCAGGCCAAACTGGGCGAGGCGCAGAAGCTGCTCAACAGCCTCAACGCGCAGGAGAAGGCGCGGCTCGCGGCGCTGCGGGCCAAGCAGGAGGAAGAGGCGCGCGTCAAGGCCGCCGCCATCGCGGCCAAGGAGAAGGCGGCGGCCGAGGCCGCGGCGAAGGCGGCGAAGGCCGCGAAGGACTCCTCGACGCCGACCGTGCCGAGCACGGGTTCCTCGAAGGCCGACGACGCCATCGCCTTCGCGCGCAAGCAGCTCGGCAAGCCCTACGTGTGGGGCGCGACCGGGCCGACGTCGTACGACTGCTCGGGGCTCACCCAGGCGGCGTGGAAGGCGGCCGGGGTCGATCTGCCGCGCACGACCTGGGACCAGGTGAACGTCGGCACGCGGGTGTCGGAGTCGGATCTCCGGCCGGGTGACCTGATCTTCTTCTACAGCGACATCAGCCACGTCGGCCTCTACATCGGCGGCGGCCAGATGATCCACGCGCCGCACACCGGCACCGTGGTCAAGATCGCCCCGATTACCGAAATGCCGTTCTACGGGGCGGTCCGTCCCGCATAGTCCACCCGGCATAGTCCGACTTGTCCGGACGCCGCCGCGCTCACAAACGGTAAGATCACAAAGCGATTTCGGTCACATTGCAATCCAAACTTCCCAAGGCTCGCACAAGTTGACTACGGTAGCCCGCTAGGTGGTGAGCTTCCCCGTCGGCTGAAGAGCCGACAGCGAATCACCTCCGCTCAATCCGGCCCAGGCCGGAGCCGGGGACCCAACAGCACGTGGGGTGAATCGGAACGGACGCCGCAGCAGGCGTCGGGACCGTAGGGCGACCTTCAGCCCGAACCCGTCAGCTAACCCGGTCGGCGGTATTCGGAAGGAGTCGCCTCCCTTGGCGTCGCACCGCAAGCCGCGCAATCGCATACTGTCCACGGCCGGTCCACGGGCCGCCGTCGGGATCACCACAGCGGCCCTCGCGTCGGTCACCCTGCTCAGCGAGAGCGCCAGCGCGGCGCCCGCGAAGCCCTCGATCACCGAGGTCAAGGCGCAGATCGACCAGCTCAACCAGGACGCCGAGGTAGCGACGCAGCACTTCGACGCCGCCAAGGAGAAGACCGACAACCAGCGGGCCAAGGCCAATCAGCTCCTGGAGCAGGTCGCGCAGAAGACCGCGAAGATGAACGAGACGCGGCGGGTGCTCGGGCAGTACGCCACCGCGCAGTACCGCGACGGCGGCCTCGACCAGACGACGCAGTTGCTGCTGACGGACGACCCCCAGAAGTTCTTCGACCAGTCGCACATGATGGACCGCATCTCCACCACGCAGGAACAGGCGCTGGAGACCTTCAAGGTCCAGCAGGAGCAGGCGTCCATCCAGCGCGCGCAGGCCACCAAGAGCCTCAACGAGCTGACCAACGCGCAGAACAAGCTCGCGGCGGCGAAGAAGAACGTCCAGACGAAGCTGGCCGCCGCGCAGAAGCTGCTCAACAGCCTCAACGCGCAGGAGCGCGCCAAGCTCGCCGCGATGCGGCCCACCGCCCCGACCAACACCGCGGGCTCCTCGAATTCCTCGAACTCCTCGAACTCCACGGCGAGCAACGTCAGTTACACCTACAACGGCCCGGCGTCCGGCCGCGCCGCCGCCGCCATCCAGTTCGCGATGTCGCAGCGCGGCAAGCCGTACGGCTCCGGCCGCACCGGCCCCGACGCGTACGACTGCTCCGGGCTCACCCAGGCCGCCTACCGCGCCGCCGGTATCTCCATCGGCCGCACCACGTGGGACCAGGTCAAGGACGGCACGGCGGTCTCGCAGTCCGACCTGCGCCCCGGCGACCTGGTGTTCTTCTACTCCAGCATCAGCCACGTCGGCATGTACATCGGCAACGGCCAGATCGTGCACGCCCCGCACAGCGGTGCGGTCGTCGAGGTCGCCCCGATGAGCTGGATGCCCTTCGCGGCGGCCCGCCGCATCGCCTGAACCCGCGTCCGCGGAGCCTCAGGACCGCCGGGCTCACAGCCCCGCATAGCACCCCGTGCCCGGTCGGACCTCCCGACCGGGCACTTTGGTCAGCAGGCGCGCGCATATGACCGGGTCACCCGTCGAACGGCGGTCGTTTACGGTCACGGGCCGGTCGAATCGGAGCAGTCCCGGTCTCCTTCCCCTGGCGCACCCCCGGTCAGGTTTAGCGTCGCTCCCCAGGTGACCGATCCCCACAGCCGTCAGGACCGTGGCGGCGCGGTCACCCCCGCCGAAGGTCCGGCGGCGCTCTGCTCCCCCGTGCAGGCGTCGCCGGGCCTCCGCGCGGGCCCGTCGGAGCACTGGAAGGAATGACGGCCGCATGGCCTCCCACAGTCCCGCCTCACACCGCAGAACCTCGGCGGCGCGTACGTCCGCCCGCACGTCGGCGCTCACCGCGACC
Source organism: Streptomyces sp. NPDC008079 (assembly GCF_042957385.1). Lineage (NCBI taxonomy): Bacteria > Bacillati > Actinomycetota > Actinomycetes > Kitasatosporales > Streptomycetaceae > Streptomyces > Streptomyces sp. NPDC008079. The sequence continues at coordinate 36,607 of NZ_JBIBIC010000019.1, read as the reverse complement.
CGCGCCGCCCTCACCGTGGCGCTCGCGTCCGCCGCCTCCGTGAGCCTGCTCGGCGAATCCGCCCTCGCGGACCCGCGGCCGCAGGCACCGGCCTCGCTCAGCGAGGTGAAGGACCAGGTCGACACGCTCTACCGGCAGGCGGAGGCCGCCACCGAGCAGTACAACGGCGCGAAGGAGCAGGCCGATCAGGCCCGCGCCGCGGTCGCCGATCTGCAGAACGAACTGGCCCGCAAGACCGCGCGGCTGAACGCCACCCGCGACACGATCGGCGCCCTCGCGGCGGCGCAGTACCGCACCGGCTCGCTCGACCCCAGCGTGCAGCTCGCGCTCAGCTCCTCGCCCGACACGTATCTGGACCGGGCCGGGATGCTCAACCGCCTCGACTCGCGGACGGCGACCGCGCTCGCGCAGCTCACCGAGGAGCAGCGGGACGTCACCCGTACCCATGACGCGGCCGACGCGAAACTCGACGCGCTCAAGGAGGCGCAGTCCAAGCTGGCCGCGCGCAAGGCGACCGTGCAGGGCAAGCTGCGGGCGGCGCGGGCGCTGCTCGACCGGCTGACGGCCGCCCAGCGCGCGGCCGTCGAGGCCGCCGACACCCCGTCGTCGGGACCGGCCGCCGCGACCCGCGCCAGCATCCGTACGCCGCTGCCCGGCGACACGACGCCCGTCGCCGCGCCGTCCTCGCGCGCCGCCCAGGCCGTCGCCTTCGCCTACCGCGCGCTCGGCCTGCCGTACGTCTGGGGCTCCACCGGGCCCAACTCGTACGACTGTTCCGGCCTCACCCAGGCCGCCTGGAGGGCCGCGGGGGTCTCGCTCCCGCGCACCACGTACACCCAGATCAACGCGGGCACCCGGGTCTCCGAGTCCCAGCTCCAACCCGGTGACCTGGTCTTCTTCTACTCCGGCATCAGCCACGTGGGCCTCTACATCGGCAACGGCCAGATGATCCACGCCCCGCACCCGGGCGCCCCGGTCCGTATCGCCCCGATCTCCGAGATGCCCTTCGCGGGAGCCACCCGCCCCACCTGACCGAGGCCGCCCGCCCGCTGAGCCCGGCCGTCGGCCCGTCCGCCCCGCCCACCGGTCCGTACGTCAGATGTTGATACGAAATCCGGACAAGCTCTTCTCCTGACGAACCGCCCGACTCCGGGCAGACTTGCCCCATGACGTCTACGCCGCTGAGCAAGGGTGCGAATGTGCCGGTCGCCGTGCCCGCCGTACGGGCCGAACTGGCCTGGGGAGCGGGCGGCGGGCCCGACGCCGACGCGTCGGCGCTGCTGCTGGCGGGCGGCGGGAAGGTGCGGGACGACGCCGACTTCGTCTTCTACAACCAGCCAGGACACGCGTCGGGGGCCGTACGGCACGCGGGGAAGCGGCAGGCGGCCGTGGTCACCGACACCATCGAGGTGGACCTGGCGCGCGTCGAGCCGGGGATCGAGCGGATCATGCTGTGCGCGTCCGCCGACGGCGGCACCTTCGGCGCGATGACCGGCCTCGGACTGCGGCTGCTGGACGCGGCGTCCGGCGCCGAACTGGCGTACTTCCCGGTCACCGCGACATCCGAGACGGCGCTCGTCGCGGGTGAGCTGTACCGGCGCGGGGACGGCTGGAAATTCCGCGCGATCGGCCAGGGGTACGCCTCGGGCCTCGCGGGGCTCGCCACCGATTTCGGCATCAGCGTGGACGCGGAGGAGGAGGAAGCGGCGCCCGTTCCCGTGACGGCGCCCGCCGCCGCGCCGCCGATGCCCGCCGCGCCCCCGCCGCCCGCGTCCCCGTACGCGGCGCCCTCGCCGTACGGCTCTGCGCCCGCCCAGCCCGCTTCCCCGTACGGCTCTGCGCCCGCGCAGCCCGCTTCCCCGTACGGCTCTGCGTACGGCGCGCAGCCCGCGTCCGGATACGCGTCGGCGCCTGCCCCCGGCTCCGGTGCGCCCTCGCTCGTCAAGGGCGAGGAGCACCTGCCGGTCGACATGCGCAAGCGGCTGTCGCTGCGCAAGGAGCAGGTCGCGGTGAGCCTGCGCAAGCACGGCGCCGACAACGTCCGGGCGCGGGTGATCATCGTGCTGGACGCGTCGGGGTCGATGTCCCACCTGTACTCGCGGCGCGTGGTGCACGACGTGGTGGAGCGGATGGCGGCCGTGGCCGCCGCGCTCGTACCGGACGGCGTCATGCAGGCGTGGACCTTCGCCAGCAACCCGGCGCGGCTGCCCGACCTCGACCTCGGCTCGCTGCCGCAGTGGCTGGAACTGCACGTCCGGGTCGGCGCGATCGGCATCTTCAAGCGCCGCAAGCCGTCTCCGAACGGCCAGGTGGACATGAAGCTGGTCGGCTTCGGCAACGAGGAGCAGAAGGTCATCGCGCAGGTACGGGACTACGTGCGCGGCGAGCCGTCCGCCGCCCCGACCCTCGTGCTCTTCTTCTCCGACGGCGGTGTCTACCGCAACGCGGAGATCGAGCACGAGCTGCGCGGGGCCGTCGAGGAGCCGCTGTTCTGGCAGTTCGTCGGACTCGGCCAGTCCAACTACGGCGTCCTGGAGCGCTTCGACACCATGACCGGCCGCCGCGTGGACAACGTCGGATTCTTCGCCGTCGACGACATCGCCAGCCTCTCCGACGCCGAGCTGTACGACCGCCTGCTCACCGAGTTCCCGTCCTGGCTGAAGGCCGCGACGGCCGCGGGCATTCTGCGCTGAGCGCCTGCCCGCGGGCATCCTGTCCTGAGCGCGGCGACGGCCGCGGGCATCCTGCGCTGAGCGCGGCGACGGCCGCGGGCATCCTGCGCTGAGCGCGCGCCCGCGGCCGTACGCCTCCACCGGTCGCCGGGTCAGTACCGCCCGGCGACGAGCAGCAGCAGCGCGCCGAGGACGGCCAGCCCGGCCGCCGAGGCGAGCGACGCCAGCCAGGCCCGCGTCCACCGCGGCGCCCGTACGGACCCGTCCCCCGAGGTGCCGGTGCCGGGGCCGCCTCCCGGCTCCGCCCACAGGTAGCCGAAGAAACCGGCCCCCGTCACCGCGCACGCCAGCAGCCACGCGGGGCCGCTCGCGCGCCGGTGCCGGGTCACCGCCAGCGTCCGTACGACCACCAGGAGACCGGCGAGCAGCGCCGCCACCCGCAGCCACGCCCACGGGGTGAGCAGGACGTAGGCGACGGGCACCAGCAGCGTCAGGCCCCCGGCGCCGTAGGAGCTGTCGAAGCTCCGTACGGCGAGGCCGTCGGCCGCGGGTCCCGCCTGCCGCCTGATGTCCGCGGTGAACTCCCCGACGACACCGTTCCGGCCGCCGGGGAAGGGGTTCGCGGGCCGGTAGGTGTACTGCCGTTCGGTCAGCGGCCCGGCGCTCCAGCGGACGGTGATCCCGTCGGAGCCCTGGTCGTCGACCCGTACCGAGTGGGTCCGCCCGGCCTCGATGTCCCGCGCCAGGGCGCCGGTCGACCCGCCGCCCGGCACGATCCGCAGCAGGACGGTGGCGAACGACAGCACCAGCACGGCCAGCAGCACCCAGCGGGCGGGCCCCCAGAGCCGGTCGAGCCGGGCGGCGGGCCCGGAGCCGTGACCGCCGGAGCCCGGCCCCCCGGGCTCCCCGCCGTCCGGTGCGGCGGGGAGCGTGGCCTGCGGACCGGTGGTCACTCGACGCTCACCGTGACGGACCAGTAGTACTCCTGGTACACGCTCGCTCCTCCGTAGCCCTGCTTGATGTCCGGGACCCCGAAGTGGAAGGCGGACGCGGTGCCGGTGTCGTTGAACGCGGCGAAGGCCACGGTCATGGAGTGGTCCTTCTTGTTCTGGTTGATCACCTGGTACACGAGGTCGTAGCCGCCGGTGAAGGCTTCGGGGACCTTGGTGCCCACGCGCCCCCTGGTGGCCATGCCGCTGAGGTCCTTGGGCAGATTCTTCATCTTCTCCCCGAGGTTCTTCCCGTCGACATAGTCGTCCTGGCCTCCCAGCGCGTCAATGTCGGCCCCGAAGTCGGCGTCCGAGACCGCCCTGGCCAGATTCTTGATGATCTGGAGACTGTGGCCGTTGAACGCCAACTGCTTGGTGAGCAGGCTGTTCGCGTCGAAGGGCACATTGGCGCCCTTGCCGCCGAGCCACAGTTGCAGCAGGTCGGTCCAGGTCAGTTGCGGCGAGTTGCCGCCCATCTGGTTGCAGGCGGCCATGGTGCCGGAGGTCACGGACGCGCCGACCTTGCAGGGGTTGGTGTTCCCGGCGAGGGCGAGGACGTAGTCGCGCAGTTCCTTGGCCAGCGCCGCGTGGACGTTCTTCTCGTTCTTGTCGTCCTTCCAGGTGTTCTGCTGGAGCGCGGCGAGCGCGTTCTGGCAGGCCCGGTCGCAGCCGCCGCTGCCACTGCTGTTGCTGTTGCCGTTGCCTTTGCCGCCGCTGTGGGACGGCCGGTTCCCCGGGTCGCGGTCCGGGTGGTAGACCGAGCCCTTGCCGGGCACGCCGTTGTGGCAGCCGGTGATGACACCGGTCATGCACTCGGGAACGCCCTCGCCGGTCGGGTCGGCGAGCCCGGTGGGATTGTCGGCGGCGTAGACGTAGCCGTTGAGGGTCTGCGCCTTGTCGGTCTGGAGCAGCGGGTCGACGCTGATGAAGCGGCCGGTCGACGGGTCGTACTCGCGGGCGCCGATGTGGACGAGTCCGGTGCCGGTGTCCGCGGGCTTGCCGAGGAAGGTCTTGTCGTCGGGCCACGCCGTCGCGGGCGCGCTGCCGCGGGCGGCGCCGAACGGGTCGGTGTAGCGCTTGGTGACGGCCTGCGTGCCGGCGTCCACCGCGAGGCTGCTGGTGCCGTGGTTGTCGCCCGCGAGCCAGGTCAGAATGGTGGCGCCGGACTGGGTGGAGCGCACCGCGATCGCCGGTCCCCCGGCGCCCGCGGTGTACGTGCGGACCGCCCAGGTGGTGGTCTTCCCGGCGCTGACCTTGCTGTGGATCTCGGTGGCGCCCAGGTAGACGACGCTCTCGCCGTCGCCCGCGGACGCCCGGCGGATCAGCAGGTTGTCACCCGCGTCGTAGAGGTAGTCGGTGACCTTGGCGCCCTCGGTGGTCCTGGTCAGGTCGCCTTCGCTGTTCCAGGCCAGCGTCTGCGAAGTGCCGCTCGGGCCGGGCCGCTTGGTGGTGTCGCCCGCCTCGTCGTAGCCGTACGTGGCGGTCGCCCCGGTGCAGCTCGCCGCCGCTGTGACGGTGGTCAGGGCGTGCGGGTGGGCGGAGTCGTTGTAGCAGGACTGGGCGGTGCTGTCGCCGGTCGCGGTGTGCTGGGTCCGGGTGAGCCGCAGCCCCGCCGGGTTGTAGGTCCAGCCGGTGGAGTACGGGGCCGCGCCGCCGGTCGTGGTGCTCGCGCAGTCGGCGTTGGCGGGCGTCCAGGCGCTGGTCATCCGCTGGTAGCCGTCGTAGCCGAAGCACTGCGTGTCGGCCTGCGCGGTGCCGCCCTGCGTGGTCGGGTCGGCGATCTTGGTGACGTTCCCGGCGTCGTCGTAGCTGTAGTTGAGGTCCTGCGTCATGTACGCGTGGGTCTGGTCGGTGACCGAGGAGCGGGTCAGCCGGCTGGTGCCCTCCTCGTAGACGTTGGTGATGTACGCCTTCTTCACCCCGGACGCCGCGGTGGCCAGGGTGAGTTGCTGCGGTTCGCCGAGCGCGGAGTAGGCGGTGTCCTGGAGGTAGCCGCTGGTGCCGGTGGCGGTCTCGATCTGGCCGGTCGGCGTGTAGCCGTAGCTGACGGACTCCTGCGGCAGGCCGCCGACGGCGGGCTCGGTGGTGTGCTGGAGGCTGCCGTCGACGTTGTAGTAGGCGGAGTAGCTGTAACTGGCCTTCGCCGCACCCGACTTCACCAGCGGGTCGTTGGCGTCGAGGTCGATCTCGCTGCCGGTGACGTGGTAGGCGTCGTCGTACGCGGTGACCTTCTGGGTGTACGCCTTCCCGGCCAGTCCGCCGTCGTAGCGGGTGGAGGTGTCGAGCTGTCCCGCGGCGGCCGTGTCGTACGTCCACGCGGCGATCTTCGTCGCGTCGGTCCTGGCCGTCTCCCACTCGCCGGTCTTGCGGCCGAGCGTGTCGTACTCGAACAGCAGCGTCTTGTGCGTGGAGCCGGTCGTCGTGGCGATCTGGTCGAGCGCGTTGTACGTGGTCGACGTGGCGCCCATGTCCGGGTCGTTCGCGGAGACCTGACGGCCGAACAGGTCGTAGCCCCAGCTCCACTTGGCGTTGTCGGGGCCGGTGGCGGTGGACTGCTTGCCGTCCCTGGTCAGGCCGTACAGGGTGCTGGTGTGCGCGGGCAGCGGGGCGGCGCCGCCGTAGTCCGCGTCGGCGGGCGAGGCGCCCGAGTAGTCGCGGCGCTCGACGGTGCGGCCGAGCGCGTCGGTGATCACACGGGAGGCGGTGCCGCCCGGCTGGGCGCTGGTCGCCGTCGAGTCGCCGGTGTACGTCGAGGTGACGGTGACGCCCTTCTGCACGCCGTAGACGAGCAGCTTGTCGGAGGTGGTGCGGCCCGCGCCGTCGAAGGTGATCTCGTGCTGGGTGGGCGCGCCGCCGTATTCGGCGCGGGCGTACGTGCCGCTCGGGGTGTGGTCCTGGTCGAAGATCCCGGCGAAGGTCTCGTACGCCAACCCCCGTGAGTCGTACCGGGTGTCGGTGAGGACCCGGCCGCCCAGCGGGCTCGGCGACTGCGTCTGGAGCGGGCGCAGCAGCGCGTCGTCGATCTGGTAGGTGACCCTGCGGACGTTGTTCGGGCCGAGCGTGGAGGTGCTGACGTACGGCGCCGAGCCGCGCTCCATGTGGTAGCCGTAGACGATGCTGGCGCTGTCGCCCGCCGACTTGACGCGGCCCGGCTGCCACACGCCGGTCAGCCGTCCCAGACCGTCGTAGGTCAGCTCGGTCTTCTTGGTGTTGACGTCGTAGGTGGTGGTCGGCAGGCCGCGCAGACCGTCGTAGAAGGTCGTGGTCTTCTGGCTCTTGGCGTTGGTGATCACCGAACGGGTCGGGACGCCCGCGCCGGTCGGGGTGTAGGTGTTGGACGTCGGGTTGCCCGCGCCGTCCTTGGCGAGGGTCATCCGGCCGAGGGTGTCGTAGGCCGAGGTGCCGGTGGTCTGCCAACTACTGGGGTTACGGTCGCCGTTGGCGTCCGCGCCCGCCGGGTACGCGGCGGCCCGGCCCTTCCACATCGCGTCGCCCTTGGCCGGGCTCTGGTTCGCGGTCCAGGCCGTCGCGGCCGAACTGTCGTAGACGGTCGCGGTGTCGGCGAGCACATCGCCGCGCGTGGTGCTGTTCGCGGGCAGCGACAGCGACGCGTCGGCGGTGCCGCACGGCTGGCCGACCGTACGGACCCTGGAGGTCAGGGAGTTGATGCCCGCGCTGTCGTTGCGGGCGTACCAGGTGCGGGTGCAGGTCTCGTCGCCGCTCTTGGCGGTGTCGCCCGCGTCGTCGACCGTGACCGGCATGCCGTAGGAGTCGTAGGTGCTGGCCGTGGTGCTGGTGCGCCACTTGGCGGGCACGGTCAGATAGGTGTCGGAGTACGTCTTCGCGGTGCGCACGTAGTACGCCTCGACGTCGGCGTACGACTTGTGCTGCGTGGCGGTCCTGACCGACCACGGGTCGTTGACGGTCGCCGAGACGGGCGTGTCCCCGTTGTAGGTGACCTGTTGGCGCTGGAAGCCCGCGTACTGGTCGGAGTCGGTGAGCGCCGCCGTGGTCAGTCCCGGCACGGTCAGCCCCGCCACGGTCACCGTACGGGTGCCGCCCGCCTTCACCTTGTCGCCGTTCATGCCCTGCATGTAGCGGGTGACGGTCCTGAGCCGGTTGCCCGCGCCGGTCCCGGAGTACGAGGTGACCGTGCCGTAGCCGCGGAAGACCGACCAGGTGCGCTCGTCGTCGGGTGTGAACGGGCTGTCGTTGTAGTGCCAGGCCGGGTCGGTGTAGACGTAACTCTGCTCCAGCGCCTCGTTGTTGCCCGCCGGGTCGGAGGTGGTGACGTCCACGACGCGGTACTTGTGGAACCAGTCGAGTCCGGCGTCCTCGGCACCGTTGATGTGCCAGTACTGCGGATAGCAGTTCATGGTGTCGCTGTCCTCGGCGGCGGGCATGTGCGAGCCGCGCACGCACTCCGGCGTCGACATCGTGACGCTGGTGACCGCGCCGGTCTCCGAGGTGACCGACTGGATGCGGGGCCGGTGCAGCGGCAGGATGTCGTCGGTGGCGTCGACCCGGTTCGCCAGCATCTGGTAGGTGAACGACACCGGGTCCAGCGGGACCGCGGTGCCGGCCTCGCCGGTCCGCTTGATCGAGTCGAGCACCAGCGTCTGGTCGCTGCTGTCGCCGAGGTCACCGGCGTCCAGGTACTTCTCCGCCAGCGCCCAGGTGTCGACGGGCGTGTACGAGGTCCCCGACAGCACCAGGGCCTGCACCGAGGTGAGGCGCTTGCGGGTGAAGAACGACGGCGCCTGGGCGGCGCAGTCGGTGTCGGACGCGCCGGAGGCGCAGATCGCGTCGAAGGGCACGTCGGGCCAGTTGTGCGCGGTGTCCTTGGTCAGCTTCGAGCAGTCCGAGGCGGTGCAGCGCTCGGTGTAGCCGAAGGTCACCTCGTAGGGCGCGGTGGCGCTGAAGAGCGTGTCGGAGCGCTGCCCGTAGAGGATCTTGTCGAGGTGACCGCCGCGCGTGTAGGAGGCGTTGGCGGTCTTCGAGCCGTTCTTCTTGTAGAAGTTGGACTCCGCCGTGTACCAGTACGACTCGGCGTTGCCGTGGGTGTCGACGACGTAGTCGAGGTTCCAGCGCCACGCCTGGTTGTAGGAGCGGTCGGCGAAGGCGCTGCCCTTGGCGTAGCCGGGCTCGCCGGAGTCGTCGCCGAACACCGGGACGGTCCATACGGAGTTGGTGCGCTGCGTGCCCGCGCCGGTGAGCTTGTTGAGGCCGAAGACGTACTGGGTGCCGTCGCCGGTCGTCACCGTCCAGTACTCGCCCGCGCCGTCCACGCTGTCGCCCTCGTCGCCGTTGTCGGCGCCCGTGGAGTGGGTGACGGTGGAGGCGTCGTCGTCGGCCAGCCGCCACTTCCCCGTGGTGTCGTCCTTGACCAGCTCCGTGGACTTGCCGTTCAGGACGACCGAGGCGTTGTCGAACTTCCAGCACTGGTCGAAGACCTCGGCGTGCCCGTCCTTGTCGCAACCGCCGTACTGGCGCTCGACGTAGGAGTCGGCGGAGACGGTGAAGCCCTCACCGACCTGCGAGCCCTGGTTGTTGGTCGATGCGGTGCGGCCGTCGATGCTGCCGGAGTCGTAGGTGAGCGTCACCGCGGGCACCGGGCCCGCGACGGACGGGGCGACCTCCATCGGGTACGACCAGTCGAAGGAGCCGGAGGAGGTGCCCGCCGACCACTTGGAGGACGCCGACAGGGGGGTGGCGCCGTAGTCGCCGCTGCCCTTGGCGGACTCGCCGCTGTCGGCGGTGACGGCGAAGGCGCTCAGGGTGCCGGCGTCGGTACCGGCCGTGGCGGGGGCGTCGTCGGTGGCGTCAGCACCGGCGTCACCACTGGCACCGGCACCGGCATCGGCGCTGACGTCGGCCGAAATCGTCTGCCGGGCAAGGTCGTTGACGGACGAAGGGACCGGGGTCCGGGTCCTGCACCGCGCCTTCTGCGGGGTGGTCAGGGCGCACGCCGGGAGCCGCACCAGGCGCAGGCGGCCGGACCAGTCGCCGCCGTAGGCGGAGGCGAAGGAGGAGTAGTCGACGGAGACGTGGACGCGTGCGCCGGCCGGGCCGGTGTGCGCGGCGGAGGCCGAACTCGCGTCGCGCGCCCGCGGTTTGACGGCGAGCAGCACACCTCGTACGCCTGCCGCGTCCGTCGCGGCCCGGTCCAGGACGGTGACCTCGGAGGTGCCGGACGCGGCGCTCTTGAGGGTGCTGCCCTTGGGCCAGGTCGTGTGCTGCTCGGCGAGCGCGCGCCGCGCGCTCCGGTCGTCGGCCGCCTTGCCCGCCGCGGCCTTCGCGCGGGCCTGCTGCGCGCCGAGGCCCGCGGTGTGCACCGTGCCGTTGCGCGGCGCGGGCAGATCGGGGCGGCCCAGCGGCCCCGGCGCGGCGTGGGCGAGCGGGCTCAGCCCGACCGGCACGGTCAGCGCGGCGGCGAGCGCCACGACGAACAGCTTGGCGCGCCTGCCCGGCAGGTACGCGCGGGCGCGTGCCCGCCGCCCGCGGCCGGCGAATCCCGATCTCACGATGACAACCCCCTGGTGAATGACGGCCGCGGACCGGAGCACCGCGGCACGAGCAGTCCCGACACCGGCCGCGGACGGACATCCCGCCCCGCGGCCGTACAACCCCACGAACGATCACCACGCGCCCGGCCGGGCCGGTTCGTCCCGCCCCGCCCGGCGGCCGTCACCCGCCGACGGCCGCGTCGGCCCGTTCCCGACGCGCCGCCGCCCCGGCCGTGTCGCCGCCGCCGGAGGAGAGGGCCGTTCGCGAGGCGACGGCCCCGGGCGGGGCGGAAGCCGTGGACGCTTTTGTATTCGCGCGGGAATCCGGACGGGCGGAATCCGGACGGGCGGAATCCGTATAGCCGGAATCCGGAGCGGCGGAATCCGGACGACCGGAATCCGTAGGTGACGTCGGCAGGGGCGGCACTCCCGGAATGGCTCCCGTCGTCGGCGGTACGGCGGCGCTCACACGCACCGCACCCGCCGCGCGCGGCCTCAACCGCCCCTCGCGCACGCCGAACAGCCCCGCTCCACCCCGAGCCATTTCCCCCACCCCACGCTCAGCGATACCTACAGCCGCGTATCGAATCACCGGTCGCCGGGTGGTGACTACGAACCCCCGTGTTCGTAAGGATTGGCGTGGAACGGCGAGGCCGGCCGAATAGCGGAGCGCGCCGGAAAGGCATACGTGCCGGGGGCACCTTCCCGGCGGCCGGAATAACCGGTTGGCCGCGGACGGCCGCGCCTCAATACTGTCCCGGTGTTCACCGACGACGACGATGCCGTGCTCTACGACCTGCTCAATCAGTGGGACCCCGAGCGGTCACCCGGCGACCGGTTCTACACCGACCTGGTCATGGCCGCGGACTCCGTTCTCGACGTGGGCTGCGGCACCGGCATGACGCTGCATCACGCGCGGGCGCTGGGCCACCGCGGCCGTCTGGTCGGCCTCGACCCGCACCCCCCGTCCCTGCGCCGGGCCCGGCGCCGTACCGACATCGAGTGGCTCGACGGCCGCGCCGCCGACGCCCCGCCCGGCGCCGGTTTCGACCTGGCGATCATGACCGGGCACGCCTTCCAGTGCCTGCTCACCGACGACGACATCCGCGACTCGCTCGCCGCCGTCCGCGCCGCCCTGCGCCCCGGCGGCCGTTTCGTCTTCGAGACCCGCCACCCCCAGGCCCGCGCCTGGCTGTCCTGGACCCCCGGTCACCCCGTCACGACCACCCACCCCACCGCCGGTCCGCTCCGCGTCTGGCACACCGTCGACTCCGTCACCCCCGACCTCGTCACCTTCACCACCACCACCGCCGCCCCGGACGGCACCCCCCTCCACACCGACCGCTCCACCCTCCGCTTCCTCTCCGAGCCCGCCCTCGACGCCTTCCTCACCGCCGCGGGCTTCCGCACCGAGTCCCGCTACGGCGACTGGCCCCGCACCCCGGTCACCCCGGTCACCCCGGCCAGCCGCGAGATCATCACCGTCGCCCTGGCCTGACCCCCGCCCTTCAGACGGGCCTGGCCGCCAACAGGTAGCCCTGGGGCTGGCGTTCGTCCGGGGCCGGAGCGCGGGTCGTGGTGGCGGTGACGGTGAGGCCGGCGGATTCGGCGAGGGCGGTGATACGGGCGGGGGGATGCCAGTAGACGTCGAGGGAGATGGGGTGGCCGTAGCCGTGGGAGAGGTGGTGGCGGGTGTCACCGATCTTGTAGGCCACGGCGAGCGGGGCACCGGGGGCCAGGACGCGGTGGAATTCGGCGAAGACGCGCGGCAGCAGGCGCGGGGGCAGGTGGATGATCGAGTACCAGGCGACGAGGCCGCCGAGGGAGCCGTCCGGGAGGTCCAGGTCGGTCATCGAGCCGACGTCGAAGCGCAGTCGGGGCAGATCGCGGCGGGCCACGGCGACCATCTCGGGCGAGAGGTCGACGCCGAAGACGTCGAGTCCCAGCTCCGCCAGATACCCGGTGATCCGTCCGGGGCCGCACCCGATGTCCGCCACCGGCCGTCCCCGCTGGGCCAGTTCGGCGAACGCCCCCAGCGTCGCGCGGTCCAGGACGCCGGCCGCCAGCGCGTCCCGCAGCAGGTCGGCGTAGCTGTCGGCGACGGTGTCGTAGGCCGCGCGGATGTCCGTCAGGTCGGTGGATTCCGTCATGCGGGCGACCGTATCGCCGCCCTCTGACACCGCTTATCCGACGCTGCCGTCCGTCAGCGACCTGCGGTCACCGCCCGGCGGACCGCCGCGGCGACGGCGGGCGCGTCGTTCCAGGGAGGTCAGGACGGCGGCCAGGAAGGCCAGCGGGATCACCAGGCCGAAGAGCGTCCACCAGGCGGCGGTACGGTCGTCGGCCCGGCCCTGGTAAGGGGTGTCGGACGCGCTGGCGACGAAGGCGACGACGTCCAGCACCCCGGCCAGCAGCAGCAGCGCCCACACGAGGGCCAGGCACGCCAGCCACAGCACACGCCCGGGCGTGACGCGTCGCTCGCGGCCAGGCTCTCCTGCGGGCTCGCGGCCAGGTTCGCGTACGGGCTCTCCTGCGGGCTCCGGCATGCGCGCCCGGCTCAGACCAGGCGCCGTGCCGTCGCCCACCGCGTGAGCTCATGGCGGTTGGAGAGCTGGAGCTTGCGCAGGACGGCCGAGACATGGGACTCGACGGTCTTGACCGAGATGAAGAGCTGCTTGGCGATCTCCTTGTACGCGTAGCCGCGCGCGATCAGGCGCAGGACCTCGCGCTCGCGCTGGGTGAGCCGGTCCAGGTCCTCGTCGACCGGCGGGGCGTCGGTGGACGCGAAGGCGTCCAGGACGAAACCGGCCAGCCGCGGGGAGAAGACGGCGTCGCCGTCGCGCACGCGGAAGATCGAGTTGATCAGGTCGGGCCCGGTGATGGTCTTGGTGACATAACCGCGCGCGCCGCCCCGGATGACACCGATGACGTCGTCGGCCGCGTCGGAGACCGAAAGGGCCAGGAAACGCACCGGGTTGTCGGGGTCGGCGGCCAACGGGGCGCAGCGGCGCAGGACTTCGACACCGCCGCCGCCGGGCAGGTGCACGTCGAGGAGGACGACCTCGGGCCGGGTCGCGGTGACGACACTGACCGCCTGGTCGACGTCGGCGGCCTCGCCGACGACCTCGACACCGGTCTCCTCGGTGGCGCCGATCTCCGCCTGGACCCCGGTACGGAACATCCGGTGGTCGTCGACGAGCACCACCCGTACCCGCCGCTCCCCCGCCAAAGGCGCACTCGGTGTGCTCATGCCGCCACCCTCTCCATCTCCAGTTCGACTTCCGTACCGCCGCCGGGTGCGGCCCGCAGCCGGGCCTCGCCGCCGTTGCGCTGCATCCGGCCGATGATCGACTCGCGGACGCCCATGCGGTCGTCCGGCACCTGGTCGAGGTCGAATCCGGGGCCGTGGTCGCGCACGGAGACGAACACCTTGACGCCCTCCACCTCCGCGTAGACCTGAACGGGTCCGCTGCCACCGTACTTGGCCGCGTTCACCATCGCCTCCCGCGCGGCCTGCATCTGCGCCGCCAGCTTCTCGTCCAGCGGGCAGTCGCCGACGCAGACGACCTCGACCGGGACGCCGTGCGCGTCCTCGACCTCGGCGGCGGCGGCGCGTACGCCCTCGGCGACCGTCGTCGGCTCGTCGTCGCGCCCGGTGCCCTCGGGGCGGTAGAGCCAGGCGCGCAGCTCGCGTTCCTGGGCGCGGGCCAGCCGGTTGACCTCGCGGGGTTCGTCGGCGTGCCGCTGGATGAGGGTCAGGGTGTGCAGGACCGAGTCGTGGACGTGGGCGGCGACTTCGGCGCGCTCCTGGGCGCGGATGCGCATCAGCCGCTCCGCCGACAGGTCCTGTGTCATACGGACCAGGTAGGGGCCCGCGATCAGGGCGACGCCGACGAGGACGGCGAGCGCGGCCTGGAGGATGCCGCCGAGGTGGCTGCCGGAGCCGCGCACCACGATGAAGCCGGTGACGCCCGCGACGACCAGGGCGACACCGGCCGCCGCGCGGGCCAGCGGCCAGAACCGCTTGCCGTGGCTCATCTCGACCCAGCGGGCCTTGCGGGCGTTGTCGGCCTGCCGCCAGACCAGCGCGACACCGAGGCCGATGACCAGCAGCGGCCACACGGCGCGGTTGGCGGCGCCGAGGTTGAGGTTGTCGATGAGGATGCCCGCGCCGACGGCTAGCGCGATCAGGGCCATGATCTGGCCCTTGTCGGGCCGCTTGCCCGCCAGCCATGAGCGGGCGTCGCGCGGCTCCTTGGCCATGGCGACACCGCCGACGCCGAGCGGTACGAAGAACCAGAAGACGGCGTAGAGGAGCACGCCGATGCCGTTGAAGCAGGCGAGCAGCACGAACAGGCCGCGTACCCACAGCACGGGCAGGCCGAAGTGCCCGGCCAGGCCGCGCGCGACGCCGCCGACCATCCGCCCCTCGGAGCTGCGGTAGAGCTTGCGCACCCCGGAATCCCCCGGCTCGTGCGAGGACAGGGGCGAGGAGAGGAAGGACGCCCCGCTGGGACCGCCGGGACCGCGCGGAGCACCGGGCCCGCCGAGACCGGGACCACCGGAGCCGCCCAGGCCGGGACCACCGGGACCGGGGCCGCCCGGCACGCCGGGTCCGCCGGACCCGCCCGGCATACGGGACGCTCCGGGCATGCCGGACGCTCCGGCCGGGCTGCTCGCTGACATACCCCGATCGTCACACGTCCGGGCCGCCCGGGGCATCAGGGTTGTCCCCCCAGGGGAAGGGCAGGGTACGGATCAGGGACGTACCAGGGTCGGGGCCGATGCCGGCCGCCCCCGTGAACCGTCACCATGGTCGTATGACGGACCAGCCACCCGAAGAGCCGAGCGACGAGCCGCGCGACCGGCCGAGTGCACCGCGCGCCAGCGCCGCCGACGGCAGCGACCTCGGCACCGGCGGCACCGGCGGCCCGGACGGCGACAGCGCCGCGCCCAAGCGGCGGCTGACCCGTGGCCGCGACCACAAAGTCCTCGCGGGCGTGTGCGACGGGGCGGGCCGCTACTTCGACATCGACCCGGTGATCTTCCGCGTGGTGCTGGCCGTCCTCTCCCTCACCGGCGGCATAGGTCTGATCATCTACGGCATGGGCTGGCTGGTCATCCCGCTGGAGGGCGAGCGGCAGAGCGAGGCGCAGCGGCTGCTGTCCGGCCGGATCGAGGGCGCGCCGCTGACCGCCGTGCTGATGGCGCTGGTCGGCTGCGGGCTGTACGCCTCGATGCTGGACAACGGCGACGACCAGGCGTTCTCACTGATCCTGCTGGCCGCGACGACCGGCGCCGTCTACTACTGGGCCCAGGTACGGCGTCGGCAGGCCGCGGGCGAGGCCGCCTCCCCGTCGGGCGCGGCGAGCGCGGTGGTGGACGCGCCGCCCGCCGTGCAGGCGCCGCCGGAGCCCGGCGGCTCCGCGTCCTGGTGGCGCGGCCCGCTGACCAAGGAGCCGTCGTATCTGTGGGGCCCGGACGACGGCCCCTACGGCGACGAGGACAAGGTCGCCTGGCGGGAGCGCAAGCGCGCGGCCCGCAAGAAGGAGAGCTCGTGGGTCTTCGGCCTGACCGTCTTCGTGCTGGTCGTGGCGGCGGGCGCGATCGGCACCGGGGCCGCGGCGCCGTACCAGTCCCCCGCCGTGAGCGTCGAGATCGGCCTGATCGCGGTGCTCGGCGTCTTCGGCCTGGCCTTCGTCGTCGCGTCGTTCGCCGGGCGGGCGCGCGGCGGCACCGTCTTCTTCACCCTGCTGACCCTCGCCGGGCTGATCGGCACCGCGTCGGTGCCGCACGACAACGCGGGGTGGCGCGACACCTGGAGGCCGATGACCGCCGCCGCCGTCCAGCCGACGTACGAACGCGGCAGCGGACAGGGCGTCCTCGACCTGACCGACCTGACGCTCGACGGCAGGACGGTCAACACACGGGTCGACCTGCGCGTCGGCGAAGTGCTGATCAGACTGCCCAAGGACGCGACCGTGCGCCTGACCTACCACGTCGCCGTCGGCGCCATCCGCCTGCCGGAGAAGGACCACGGCGGACTGAACGTCAACAGCGAAGGGGCCGTGCCGGTCGTCTTCGCCCCGCCCGCGGGCACCATGAACACCGGCACGGTCAACGTCCACGTGCGGATCGGCGCCGGTGACCTGCGGATCGAGCCCGCCACCGCCGGGACCGGCACGGGGACGGCCCCGCTCGCGCCGACCGCGCCCGCCGTACCCGGCGCGCGCCACGTGCCCGTACCCGGCGTGCCCGGCCCGCCCGCAGGACAGGTGAACCGATGAGAAGGCACCGCTTCGAACCCGCCGTCCTGGTCATGGGCCTGGTGCTGCTCTGGCTGACGGCGTGCTTCATCCTCGACGCCTGCCAGGTCTGGGACCTGCGGCCCGAGTACTCCGTCCCGCTCGTCGTCAGCGGTCTGGCCCTGACGGTGGCCACCGCGATCGTCACACAGGTCGTGAGGGCGGTACGGGGGCGCCGGAAGCGCCGCCGCGCGTAGCGGAGCCCGAGCCGTCGGCGGCGTGCGCGCCGGGCCCCGGCACCGCGCCGCCGCCCTTGCCGCGCCGCCGCGCGAGCAGCGCGTCCAGCGACAGATAGGGCGTGCCCGCGAGCACCAGCGGCAGCCAGGCCATCAGATACGCGAGGTCGTTGCCGTAGTAGTACGGCGTCGAGGACCAGCTCACCGTCAGCCACAGGCTGAGCGAGACCAGCGCGCCGCCGAGGGCGGCGACCCGGCCGAGGAGCCCGAACAGCGTGCCGAGCCCCGCCGCTGTCTCACCGAGCGCGATGGCGTAACCGAAGCCGTGCGGCGCCTTCAGCGCGAGGTCGATCATCGCGGGGATCGCCGCGGTGTCGTGGGCGCCGTGCAGGATCTGCACCAGCGAGCCGTTCGCGGAGTCGGTGAAGAAGGTGTCGCTGGTCAGCTTGTCGAGCCCGGCGTAGATGAACGTAACGCCGAGGAAGATCCGCAGCGGCAGCAGTGCGTAGCGACGGGCGGTGTCCCGCCGGACGTCGAGCCGTTCGAGCATCGTGTTCCGCCAATCCCGCCGCCCGTGCGTTCCCTGATGAGAACGATTCTGCCGGTACGGCGCCCTCGGGGGGACATACGTACGCCCGGCGGCTGTCACTCAAGGCGGCGGGCGGAAACCGTGGGACCCGCAGAAAGACCCGCACGTCTCTGGCAGTACGCGGCCCCGCCCCCGATACTCAGGCATCGCACGGACCCGACGGGTGGAGGTATCCGAGTTGCCGTACGACCTGACGATCTACCTGGCCCACCGCGACGACTACGCGGACTTCCTCACCGCGACCGACGAGGAGGCGTCCGTCGTCTGGCACCGCAGGCAGGGCGACCACACCGACAGGGCCGACCTCCTGGAGCGTACGGAGGCCGCGTACGGCAGGACCCAGGCCGCCCTCAATGTGCTGGACATCGAGGGCGGCGGCCCGCTCACCGAGGCGAAGGCCCTGGTCGGCCGCATCCGGTCCTTCTACGACATGGACGAGATCCCGGACAGCGCGTGGGAGGAGTACAAGGCGGCCAGGAGCCGCTACGTCACCGCGGCCCGCGAGAGCCTGGCGGCGCACTGACCGCGCGTCACTCCCACTCGATGGTGCCCGGCGGCTTGCTCGTCACGTCGAGCACCACGCGGTTGACGTCGGCCACCTCGTTGGTGATCCGGGTGGAGATCTTCGCCAGCACCTCGTACGGCAGCCGCGACCAGTCCGCGGTCATGGCGTCCTCGGAGGAGACCGGGCGCAGCACGATCGGGTGGCCGTAGGTGCGGCCGTCGCCCTGGACGCCGACGGAGCGGACGTCGGCGAGCAGCACCACCGGGCACTGCCAGATGTCGCGGTCGAGCCCGGCCGCGGTCAGCTCCTCGCGGGCGATGGCGTCGGCCTCGCGCAGCAGGTCGAGCCGGTCGCGGGTGACCTCGCCGACGATCCGGATGCCGAGCCCGGGGCCGGGGAACGGCTGCCGCTGCACGATCTCCTCGGGCAGGCCCAGCTCCTGGCCGACCATCCGCACCTCGTCCTTGAACAGCTTGCGCAGCGGCTCGACGAGCGTGAACTGGAGGTCTTCGGGCAGGCCGCCGACATTGTGGTGCGACTTGATGTTCGCGGTGCCGGTGCCGCCGCCGGACTCGACCACGTCCGGGTAGAGGGTGCCCTGGACCAGGAACTCCACCGGCTCGTCGCCGGGGGCCTCGGCGACGATCTCCGCCTGCGCCTGCTCGAAGACCCGGATGAACTCCCGGCCGATGATCTTCCGCTTCTGCTCCGGGTCGCTGACCCCGGCGAGCGCGTCCAGGAAGCGGTCGGTGGCGTCCACGACCTTGAGCTGGACGCCGGTCGCGGCCACGAAGTCCTTCTCGACCTGCTCGGTCTCGCCCTTGCGCATCAGACCGTGGTCGACGTACACGCAGGTGAGCCGGTCACCGATGGCCTTCTGGACGAGGGCGGCGGCGACCGCGGAGTCCACGCCGCCGGACAGCCCGCAGATGGCCCGGCTGCTGCCGACCTGCTCGCGGATCAGCGCGATCTGCTCGTCCACGACATTGACGGTCGTCCACGTCGGCGCGAGGCCCGCGCCGCGGTAGAGGAAGTGCTCCAGGATCTGCTGGCCGTGCGTGGAGTGCAGCACCTCGGGGTGGTACTGGACGCCGTACAGCCGCTTCTCGTCGTTCTCGAACGCGGCGACCGGCACCACGTCGGTGGACGCCGTCACGGCGAAGCCCTCGGGCGCGGCCGAGCAGGCGTCGCCGTGCGACATCCACACCGACTGCTCGGCGGGGGTGCCCTCGAAGAGGGTGGAGCCGGGCTTGGAGACGGCCAGCGCGGTGCGGCCGTACTCCCGCGCCCCGGTGTTGTCGACGGTCCCGCCGAGCGCCGTCGCCATGAGCTGGAAGCCGTAGCACATGCCGAAGACGGGGACGCCCGCCGTGAAGATCGCCGGGTCCAGGGTGGGGGCGCCCGGCTCGTAGACCGAGGACGGGCCGCCGGACAGGATGATCGCGCTCGGCCGCTTCGCCAGCATCTCGCTCACCGGCGTCGTGGAGGGCACGATCTCGCTGTACACCCGGGCCTCACGGACCCGGCGCGCGATCAGTTGCGCGTACTGCGCACCGAAGTCCACGACCAGGACCAGGTCCGGTGTATCCGGTGTGCCCGACGAGGGGGCGGGGGCGACTGGCGTTACCACGGTGTGCCTTCCGGCGGTTCCAACGGGGATAGGACCCGATTCTACCGGGGCGGCGGACTCCCTCCTTCCCCCGGCTTGCCCCGCGGGAGGCGAGGGGGGCACACTGACGCCATGCACACGCGCAGCGTCACGTTTACCTATGGCACCGGCTGGTCCGGCTGCCATGGTCGCGTCGCGTGAGCTGACGAGCGACTTCCCAGGCGCCCCGGGCCGGACGGCCCGGGGCGCCTGTCGTTTCGCTCCCCCGGGACCCGAGGCCCGCGGCGCCGCCCGCCCCTCCCGAGGAGAGCAGACATGACGACCCCGACCCCGACACCTACCTCCGTCCCGGCCCCCATTCCGGCCCCGGCCCTCGCGACCGCGACCGCGGGCACCGAGAGCGTCCCGGACGCCCCGGACACCCACGGCGTCCCGGAGTCCGCGGACGCGGTCATCGCGCGCAAGCGGCGGCGGATCGACGATCTCGACACCCGGATCATCGGCCTGGTCAGGGAACGGATGACCGAGTCGGCCGACATCCAGCGCGCCCGCATGACGTCCGGCGGTCGCCGGGTGAGCCTGAACCGCGAGATGGAGGTGCTGACGCACTACAGCGCGGAGTTGGGGAGGCCGGGCACGTCACTGGCGATGACGCTGCTGGAACTGTGCCGCGGCAAGGTGTGAGCGGCGCGGCCGGAGCGGCCCGCGAGGCGTGACGTTTCGCCCTTTCGAGCGGCATCACCCGTACGGCACGTGACCGGCCCGCGATGGCTTCGTTGGAGGTGGTGTCCGTGCCATCCAGGGGCGGTAACCCAACACCACGCGTGGAACTGGACACCGCCTAGACGCAGCTAGGCGGGGTGTGACCGATGCGATGAGGCGACCGCAGGTGTGCGGTCGCCGTGGGACCTCGTGTCGGTGCTATGTGACCGGACGGCAGGGGACAGCAGCCCGGTCACGACTCAAAGAGGCGGTCGGCTCCGGGGACGCTTGGATCCGGCCGCTCTGCGAGAACCCACATTACTCATGTACGGCTCCCGGCACGGACTTCCCGTCCACGATCGGGTGACACAGCGCGTGCCCGTGCGCACGGGTACGCGTCGGCGCGCGCGGACGCGTCACCCGAACGCGTCAGTCACCGCACTCAGTTCAGGCAGTTCAGCCGGTTCAGCCAGTTCAGCCGGTTCAGGCAGTTCAGCCGCGTCACTCTGCCGCGGACCTGGGCGGCACCGCGGGGACCGGCAGCATCGGAAGCCGCAGCGCGCCGAAGGCTCCCTCCGGCACCACCGGGGCGGCGGGCCGTACCGCGGCGATCCTGCGGTAGCCCTCGCCCTGGGCCGGACGCGGGTCCGCCTCGCCCTTGTTGGGCCACAGCGACATCGCGCGCTCCGCCTGCGCGGTGATCGTCAGCGACGGATTGACGCCGAGATTCGCCGAGACGGCCGAACCGTCGACCACATGGATGCCCGGGTGCCCGTAGAGCCGGTGGTACGGGTCGATGACGCCGTGGTCCGCGTCCTCGCCGATCGGGCAGCCGCCCAGGAAGTGCGCGGTCATGGGGCGTTCGGTGGCCTCGCCGACGTTGCTGCCCGCGAAGCCGTTGATCTCCTCGGCTATCAACTCCGCGGCCCGCGCGCCCTCCGGGATGTGCGTCGGGTTGGGAGCGCCGTGGCCCTGACGGGCCGTCAGCAACCCTTTGCCCAGGCCCTTGGCCTTGCGGTAGGTGGTCAGCGAATTGTCGCTGGTCTGCATGACCAGGCCGATGATCGTCCGCTCCGACCAGTGGAAGTTGGACAGCGAGCGGAGGCCGACCGCCGGGTGGCGCAGGTAGTTGACGGCGAATTCGGCCCAGCGCGGCACCTTCCCGCCGTACGGCGCCGCCATGATCGACAGATTCCCCATCGCGTTGGAGCCCTTGCCGTAGCGGACCGGCTCGATGTGGGTGTGGTCGTTGGGGTGCACGGACGAGGTGATCGCGACGCCCTTGGTGAAGTCCAGTGCGCGGTCCGGGTGCCGCTTGCGGTAGCGGCGGGTGGAGGTCTGCGCGCCCACCAGCGCCTCGGAGTTGGTACGGGTCAGCTCGCCGAGCTTCGCCGAGATGCCGGGCAGCCGGCCGCCGTCGCGCATCGCGTGCAGCAGCGTCTGCGTCCCGTACGTGCCCGCCGCGACCACGACCTGACGGGCCCTCAGCACCGCCCGCTCGCCCTTCTTGCGCTGGTCGGTGGGGACGGCGGTGACACGGTAGCCGCCCTCGGGGTCCTCGGTGAGGTCGGTGACGGTGGTCATCGGGTGGATGACGGCGCCCGCCCGCTCGGCGAGGTGCAGATAGTTCTCCGTGAGGGT
Source organism: Streptomyces sp. NPDC008079 (assembly GCF_042957385.1). Taxonomy (NCBI): domain Bacteria; kingdom Bacillati; phylum Actinomycetota; class Actinomycetes; order Kitasatosporales; family Streptomycetaceae; genus Streptomyces; species Streptomyces sp. NPDC008079. Next base: position 14,913 of record NZ_JBIBIC010000019.1, on the reverse strand, counting down.
GTTCTTCGCGCCGTGCCGGCAGCCGGTCATGCACTCGCCGCACTCGGTGCAGGCCCGCCGCGCGGGGCCGGTTCCGCCGAAGTACGGGTCGGGCACCTCGCCGCCGGGCGCCGCCTTCGACGCGCCGCCCGCGTCCTGGCCGTCGCCGAAGAACACCCCGACCGGCGCGAGGTGGAAGCTGTCGCCGACGCCCATCCGCTCGGCCGCCGCCTTCAGATGCTCGTCCGAGGGGGTGAGCGTGGGGTTGGTGCGCACCCCGAGCATCCGCTGGGCCTGGTCGTAGTACGGCGCCAACTCCTGCTGCCAGTCGGTGATCGCGCCCCACTGCCGGTCCTCGAAGAACGCCTTCGGGGGCACGTACAGGGTGTTGGCGTAGTTCAGCGAGCCGCCGCCGACGCCCGCGCCCGCCAGCACCAGGACGTTGCCGAGGACGTGGATGCGCTGGATGCCGTAGAGGCCGAGCGCGGGCGCCCACAGGTAGTTGCGGACGTCCCAGGAGTTCTTCGGCAGTTCGTCGCGGGCGAAGCGGCGGCCGGCCTCCAGCACGCCGACCCGGTAGCCCTTCTCGGTCAGCCGCAGCGCGGAGACGGAGCCGCCGAAGCCGGAGCCGATGACGACGACGTCGTAGTCGTAGCCGTCTTCCTGTGACACGTGATCCTCCGTGCGTGGGTGCGGGACTCGTCCGGTCCGGCCGGGTCGGCGGGCAGGGCGTGGGCGGGGCGCGGGCGGCGGGCGAGGGCCGGGCAGCGCGCGGGCGGGCGGGGGTCAGCGCATCCGCAGGGCCTTCATCGCCTTCAGCGAGACGGTGAGGAACTTCGCGTACGTCTCGTCGGTCATGCCGAGCGAGGGCGCCATCGGCAGAAGGCGCTGGGTGGCGACGGTCTGGGCCTCGGTGTGCTTGAGGATGCCCTCGGAGCCGTGCCTGCGGCCGAGCCCGGAGTCCTTCATGCCGCCCATCGGCGCTCGGACGCTGCCGTACGCGGCGGCGTACGCCTCGTTGATGTTGACCGTGCCGGAGCGCAGCCGGGCCGCGATCCGCGCGCCGCGCCGGGTGTCCTTGGTCCACACACTGGCGTTGAGGCCGTAGTCGGTGTCGTTGGCGCGCTCGATCGCCTCCTCCTCGTCGCGGAAGCGGTAGACGGACACGACGGGGCCGAAGGTCTCCTGCGCGCAGACGGCCATCGGGGCCTCGACGCCGTCCAGGATCGTCGGCTCGTAGACGTACGGGCCGATGTCGGGGCGGGCCCGGCCGCCGGCCACCACCGTGGCGCCCTTCTCGCGGGCCTCCTCGACGTGCCGGACGACGGTCTCCAACTGCCGTTCCCCGGCCAGCGATCCCATGCCCGCGCCGTACGCGAGGGCCGTGCCGAGCCTGATCGCCTTCGTGCGCGCGGCGAACTTCTCCAGGAACGCGTCGGCGACCGACTCGTCCACCAGCAACCGCTCGACGGAGACGCAGAGTTGACCGGCGGAGGCGAAGCAGGCGCGGACGGCGCCGTCGGCGGCCTTGTCGAGGTCGGCGTCGCGCAGCACCAACAGGGGGTTCTTGCCGCCGAGTTCGAGGGAGGCGCCGATCAGCCGGGCGGCGGCGCGCTGGGCCACGTCGCGGCCGGTGCGCGTCGAGCCGGTGAAGGACACGTAGTCGGCGTGCTCGACCAGGGCCGGGCCGACGACCGGGCCCTCGCCGATCACGATCTGCCACACGTCGGCGGGCAGCCCCGCCTCGACCAACTGCTCGCGCGCCCACAGCGCGGTCAGCGCGGTCTCGGTGTCCGGCTTCATCACCAGGGCGTTGCCCGCCACGAGTCCGGGCAGCGCGTCGCCGACGGACAGCTCCAGCGGGTAGTTCCAGGGCGCGATCTGGCCGACGACCCCGCGCGGCTGCCGCAGCTCCACGGCCTTGGTCAGCGTCGGGATGGCGCCGGTGTGCCGCTTGGGCTTCAGGTACGCGGGGGCCTTGCGGCCGTAGTGCCGGGCCGCCATCGCGACCACCTGCACCTCTTCGTGCGCGTGCATGCGCGCCTTGCCGGTCTCCACCTGGATCAGGTCGAGCACCTCGGCCTGCCGGGCGAGCACCAGGTCGTGGAAGCGGAGCAGGACCGCGGCGCGCTGCCGTACGGGGGTGGCGGCCCACGCCTTCTGCGCCGTGCGGGCGCGCGCGAACGCCTCCGCGACCTCCTCGGGCGTGGTCTCCGGCAGGTCGGCGAGCTTGTCGCCGGTCAGCGGGGTGTGGCTGGCGGTACGGCCTCCCCCTGCTTGCCAGCGGGGGGACCCCCAGCCGATGACGTCGCGGGTGAGGCGGGCGACCAGATCGGGGGTGACGACGTCCTTCGGGCCGCGCGCCGTGGTGGGCGCGACCGGGTTTCCGTCGGTGGGGCCGTCGGTGGGGCGGCCGTCTGCGGGGGGCGTGCTGCGCTCCAGCGAATCCGTCATGCCGGTGAGATTACGACCGTCCGGCACCGATTGGATACCCGTGAGTAAGTATTTTCCTCGTGATCCGTGCAACTAAGCCAGCAATCGGTGGCGTCATACGGATCTTCGCAGGTCACGAGGGTTGCCCGGAGGGGCAGTGGCGGCAGGTGCCGGGCGCCCTCGGGGCGCGTACGTGTCGGTGGAACATCAGTGCGGACGGAAGGCGGCGCGCGCCGCGTCGAAGGTGTCCCGCGCCCGCTCGACCTGCTCGATCGGCGCCGACAGCCACATGTCGTACATCCGGCCGCCCTCCGTCCAGCACAGGTCGAACGTCCGGCGCGCGCCGTTGCCGTCCGCGAAACCGTCGTACGTGAACTGCCACAGCGCGGCGGGCCGCCCGCGCTGCGTGGTCTCGGTGATCACGCCGTCCCGGTACCCGGGATAGACACTGCCCGCGCGGGGACCGGCCAGATCCTGGTCGCGCAGCACCGCGTACGGGCCGCGCGGGTCGGGCGACTGCTCGCGCTCGCCGAAGCGGAAGGCGCGGTCGGGCGACCAGTAGTACACCCGCAGGACGCCGCTGCTGTCGCGCTGCGCGTCGCGTACGTATCCGGCGGGCAGCGCCAGCGAGAAGCCGGTCGGATCGGTGACGCGCTCGTACCCGGCCGGGAGGGCCGGGGTCGTCGGCGGGGGTGTCGTCGGGCTCGGCGTCGTGGGCGGCGTCGTGGGCGGCGGGGTCGTGCCCGTCACCGGCGCCGTGCTCGGCGGGGGCGACGCGGCGCGGGCGCCGCCGTCGTCGTGCCGGACGACCAGCACCGCGGCCAGCGCGCCGCCGCCGACCGCGAGGGCCGCCACGCTCACGGCGGCGGCGAGGACACGGCGCCTGCGGCCCTTCGGGCGGGGGGTCGCCCGCCGCTCGGGCTCCGCGTCACGCGGGGGTTCGGCCGCCGGGACCACCGGTACGTGCTGGGCGGGCGGCGGCTCACCGGTCTCCGCGTACGCCGTCAGCAGCGTCTGCGCCCGCGCCGCGCCCATCCGGCGGCCCGGGTCCCGGTCGAGCAGCGCCGTGACCACCGGCAGCAGCGGCTCCGCCGCCTCGGGCGTCCTGATCGTGTCGATCGCGACCGCGTGCACGATCTCGCCTATCGACTCGCGGTGGAACGGGGACTCGCCGTCCACCGCCGCGCACAGCAGCGCGCCGAGCGACCACAGGTCGGACTCCGGGCCCGCCGCACGGCCCGACATCCGCTCGGGCGAGGTGTACTCCGGCGACCCCACGAAGGACCCGGTCTCGCTGATCGTCGCGCTGCCCGCGACCCGGGCGATTCCGAAGTCCGTCAGCACGACGCGTCCGGTGCCGCGCTCGATCAGCACGTTCGCCGGTTTCACGTCACGGTGCTGGACCTCGCTCGCGTGCGCCGCCCGCAGCGCGCCCGCCACGGCCGCGCCGATCCGCGCCGCCTCCCGCGGTTCCAGGGGGCCGTCCTGTGCCAGCACGTCCGCCAGCGAACGGCCGTCCACCAGCTCCATCACGATCCACGGGCGGCCGTCCTGCTCCAGCACGTCGTACACGACGATCACATGCGGGTGCCTGATCCTGGCCACGCTGCGCGCTTCGCGCAGTGCCCGGTCCTGGCCGCCCTCGGGCAGGTGCAGCTCCTTGACCGCCACCGGTCGGTGCAGCAGCTCGTCCTCCGCCCGCCACACCGTCCCCATCCCCCCGCGGCCGAGCCGCCCCGTGATGCGGTACCTCCCCGCCACCACATCCCGAGGCTCCGCCTCCGCCGTCCACCCCCCGTCACTCCCCATACCCCCCAGGCTATCCACCCTCCCCACCCCGGCCCACCCTCCAGGGCCCCCGCCCCGAACGGCCCCTCCCCGCAGGGCGTGTTCCTCAGGGGCGCGGGGAACTGCGCGACCAGCCCCCACCGGGCCCGCGGCCCGAAAACAACCGAACCGCCCCACCGGGGCCGGTGGTGACCAGCGGAAGCGTCGTGGCTTGTCGCGCAGTTCCCCGCGCCCCTTAAAAGATCGGCTCACCGTCCCGGGCGGAAGAGGTGGGCCCCGTTAGGGGCGCGGGGAACTGCGCGAGCAACCCACCACCGGCCGATGGGGGCGGACCCCACCGCGGAAGGTGAACGGGCAGGGGCGCAGGCCCCTGGTGAACGGGCCGGGGCGGCGAGCCCTTGGCGTGGGGCGGGCGTCAGCTCGCCGCGTAGGTTTCGACGGCTTTGTCGAAGGCACGCTGGACATCGGCGCGCCGAGCGTCCGGCCCGCTGACGACGACGACGTGGTACGAGCCGTCGATGATGACCGCGAGATTGAGGGCGTAGATCTGCGTGTCGTTGGCGTCGCGGTAGCTGTACTCGCCCTCGGCGGCACTGTGCCCGCGCAGGTCGAGCGTGTGGAGACCGGAGGCGGCGGACCAGGAGGAGCCGCGGAAGGCGGCCAGTTCGGGCTCTTCGAGCTGGTAGGCGAGCGGATCGCTGCCGTGGTCGGAGACCTTGTCACGGCCGGGCACGACGGTGAGCTGGAGGTCGCTGCCGGAGTAACGGACCTGCCCCTGACCGTTCTTGCCGGAGCGCTGCCACCCGGTGTGGACGGCGACGGTGAACCCGGCGGAATCGGTCCGCATGACGAAGTCGCTGCCGAGGTCCGGCGGCGGCACCGCCGTACTCGGCGGCGGGGCCGGCTTCGTGGTGGCCGGCTTCGTCGTCGGCGCCGCGGTCGTACGAGTGGGCGTCGGCGTCGGCTTCTTGCCGCCGCTGTGCCCGCCCGGCACCTCGGCCGGGACCGTACGGTCGCCGCCCTTGGCCCCGTTGTCCGACGTGTCGCCGTTGCCGGGCATGGCGAGCACCGCGTACGCGACGACGGCCGCGAGCACCACCAGGACCGCGATCAGCAGCCGCACGCCCAGCTTGCGCGGTGCCTCGTCGCCGCCGCGCGGGGGCTTGCGGTAGACGACCTCCTGCTCCTGGTGGATCTGCTCCTGCCGCATCTCGCTGCGCCGCGCCTGCTCGCGCTTGGCCTTGGTGACCCTGGCCTGCTTGCCGCGGGCGTGCCTGCGGTGCTGAATCCCGGCGACGTCGGCCTCGGCGGCGGCCTTGCGGCGCCGCCGCCGTACCAACTCGCCCTTGCGGCGCACGATCGGCAATTTGGCCGGATCCGTCGGCACCTGGACCATGTCGAGGCCGAGATCCGGCTCGGGCGCGGAGCGGATCAGCGACCGCAGCCAGCCGCCCAACTCCTCGGCCTCCGGCCGCTCCTCGGGGTCGGGCCGGAGCAGCGACTCGACGATCGGCCGCAGCGCGCCGCACTCCTCGGCGAAGGCGGGCGGCTCGGCGCACACCATCTGCACCAGTTCGGCGGCGCTCTCCTCGGGGAACGGCGGATGCCCCTGCACGGTACGGAAGAGCAGCGAGCCGAGCGCCCACAGGTCGGCGGCCGGGCCGACCGGCGGCGACAGCCGCCAGTTCTCGTGCACCTCGTGCGCCTGCTCCGGCGCCCAGCGCTCGGTGACGGCGCCGATGACGGTGATCCGGTTCTGCCGGGCCCGCTCCTGTTCGAGCGCGGACTCGGGGCCGTGCCACGACTGGTCCTCACCCGCGCCCGACAGGCCGCCGCCCGCGAGGACCTGGATGTGCTGCGGCACGGGGTCGTAGCCGCACAGCGCCTCCTGGGCGGCGCCCGCGGCGAGCCCGGCGAGCATCGCCCGGCCGTCGTCGCAGACCAGCACGGTGCTCGCGGTCACATTGCGGTGCGTCCAGCCGTACGCGTGCACGGCACGCAGCGCGGTGAGCACGTCGGAGGCGACCTCGGCGGCGCGATAGGCGTCCAGCGGCCGGTCGGCGAGTAACGCGGCGAGCGGCCGGGCGGACACCAGTTCGCTCGCGATCCAGAGACTGCCGCCCTCGATGAAGATGTCGAAGACCTGGACCAGGCGGGGGTGGTCGGGTATCGCCGCCGCCGCGCGGGCGGCCTCGAGGGCGCGCCGGGCGCTGTCGCTCAGCGCGTCCTGGTCGCCGTAGCCCCGGTCGTCGCCCGGGTCCTCGGCCGTGACGACCTCGGGCAGCAGCACCTGCCGGACCAGGACCTCCTGGCCGCTGTAGGTGTCGAAGGCGCGCGTCTCGACCAGTTCGAACTCGTCGGCGGGCGGCCGGGGCAGCCGGTACCGGTCGGCGAGCACGCGGCCCGCGTATTCGTCCACGACGCCCCCTCTCCGGCCCTTCCCGACCCGATGCCATCCGTGCGGGAACCCTCGCCCGCACCCCACCTTGTACCCGAAGCGGTCCGATCCGAACGGAATCCGGCTGCGGACAGTCCACGGCTACTCACAATACGTGCTGCGGAAGGCTCACTTGGCCGGTTTGAAGGTAGCGAAGAAGGTCGTGAGGGCCTTGGTGCTGGTATCGCTGGTCCACGCGTCGGCCGGAGTCGTGAACATGATGGCGTACCCGTGCTTCGGGTCCGTCACCATGCCGCGATTCAGGACGTGTACCTGCTTACCCTTCACGTCCCGCTTGTACTCCCAGTCGGCCGCGTCGTACGAGCGGTACTGCGTCTGGGCCACCTTGAGTTCCTGGTAGCCGGGCATGCCGTTCCGGCCGGACTTGGCGGTCTTCGCCGCGTTCTGCCAGTCCTTGAGCGCGCTCGGCCCCGGCGAATGCGTCCAGTCCACGAGCAACTCGCTGCCGTCCGAGCCCCGGAACTTCGAGCCGCTGCCGTACCCGTTGTCCCCCACGCGCTTCCAGCCGTTGGGCAGGGCTATCGAGAAGCCCTCGGAGTCGTCGTAGCGGTAGAAGCCCGCCGGTACGGCGTCCGAGCCGCCGGTGGCCGGCGGGGACGAGGCGGGGGTGGTCGGCGCGGAGGCCGAACCGCCCGGCGACGACGGCGACTTGCTGTCGTCCGTGCCGCCCTTGCTGTCGTCGTCGTTCTTCGCGCCGGTCGACGCGGACGCGGAGGCCGAGGCCCCGCCCTTCGGCTTCGACGCCGATCCGTTCCCGCCGTCGCCGCCACCGGAGTTGGCGAGCGCTATGCCGATCACCGTGCCCAGCAGGACGATCACGATCGCCGCGGCCACGATGACCATCGTGCGGCGCGGTACGACGTCGGTGAGCGACGCGCGCGGCGGGGCGGGCGGCGGGACGTGGCCGCCCGGCTCAGGGGCGGCGGCCGACGTCGCGGGCTTCGCGGGGATCTTGGCGGCGGCGGCCTTGCGGACCGAGCGCAGCGCGTCGCGGACCCGGGCCTGGTCGGCGGCGGCTTCGCCTCCGGCGGTGGGGGTCCCCCCGCCGGAGGCAGCGGGAGCGTCGGTCGGGGTGGGCTGCGGGTCCACGTTCAGCACGACGGTACGGGCGTCGGAGGTGGGCGGCGCGACCGGGCGTTCGGGGGCGTGCGCGACGGTGGACAGCAGGGCGTACGCGGCGTCGTGGTCGAGGCGTTGGGCCGGGTCCTTGACCAGCAGGCCCTTGATCGCCTCGGCGAGCGGCCCGGCGTTGGTCATCGTCCCGACCGGCTCGGTCATCACGGCGGTCAGGGTGGCGATGGCCGACCCCTTGTCGTAGGGCGGGCGGCCCTCGACCGAGGCGTAGAGCAGCGCGCCGAGCGACCACAGGTCGGCGGGCGGGCCCGGCTTCTGGCCGCGCGCGCGTTCCGGCGAGATGTACGAGGGGGCGCCGACGAGCATGCCGGTGGAGGTGACGGACGGGTCGCCGTCGATCTGGGCGATGCCGAAGTCGCTGAGGACCACGCGCCCGGCGCCGCGGCCCGCGGGGTCCGAACCGCGGTCGGCGAGCAGGACGTTGGAGGGTTTCACGTCGCGGTGCAGGATGCCGGCGTTGTGGGCGGCCTTGAGGACGTCGAGTATGACGAGGCCGACCTCGGCGGCGCGCTTGGGCGTGAGCGGGCCGTCCTCACGGATCGCGTCGGACAGCGAGCGGCCCTCGACCAGCTCCATGACGATCCACGGCCGGTCGTCCTCCTTGACCACGTCGAAGACGGTGATCGCGCCGGTGTTGCGAATCCGCGCGGTGGCCTTGGCCTCGCGCAGGGTCCTGGTGACCAGGCGCTGCTTCTCGTCCTCGTCGACGTTGCCGGGGAAACGCAGCTCCTTGACCGCGACGGTACGGCCCAGCGTCTCGTCGACGGCGCGCCACACCGTGCCCATGCCGCCTTTGCCGAGGACTTCGCCGAGGCGGTACCGGTCGGCGAGCACGCGTCCGTCGGTACTTTCGACCTCGCTCATGGGATCCCTCTGGAGTGCTGGACGTGTAAACACCCATCATCCCCGAACGGGGGACGCGGAAGCGAACCCGGCTTATGGGTTCGATAGCCGGAAACCGGCCACAGCGTTCGTGAACACCGGTCGGTAGGTGTCCCATTCGGCGTCCGGAGCCGACAGGTAGACCGCGTACTCACGACCACCCGGCTTGCCGAATCCGAGGTCGATCGCATGGAACTTGCGGACCGAGCCCTGGAAGGTGAACTCCCACAGCGCGGCGGGCATCCCCAACTGCACGGTGCGGATCATCCGTTCACGGTGGTACTCGTCAACCTGCTCCTGGGTCTGCGGCTCCAGAGTCAGCCAGTGCTCGTACGGGTCGTCGCTGCCGAAGTCCAGCGAGCTGATCTTCAGGCCGATCTTGCCGGTCGGGTCGATGAAGTCGACCTCGTCGCCGTCGTTCTTGACCTGCCGCGTCCAGCCGTCGGGCACCGGCACCGCGTAACCGTGGTCGGACTCCGTGACCAGGTGGTAGCCGTCGGGGACCGGCGGGGGCGGCGCCGTGGTGCTCGGCGTGGGACCGGCCGAGGACGTGGTGCCGGTGGGCGGTGTGCTGACCGCGGTGGTGGGGCCGGGGCTCGCGTCCGTACCGGAGCCGCCGTTGTGGATGACGGCGAAGGCGGTGCCCGCGGCCACGAGGGCGAGGACGGCGACGCCCGCGATCCACGCTCCGGTACGGCGGCGCGGCCGTTCGGGGCGGTGCGCGCCGGAGTGCGGGCCGGTGTCGGGGCCTGAACCGCCCGCGCCCGTACCGAAACCGGCGGCCGTTCCCGTACCGGTTCCCGTGGAGTAGGGCGGAGGGGGCCCGAAGGAGTCGGCGTACGGAGGGGAGTGCGCGCCGCCGGGGGGCGGGGCGCCGGGGGGCGGGGCGCCGGGCACCTGGGTCACGGTGGCGGTCCGGCCGTCGCCCGCGGAGTAGGTGAACCGGTCGGTGTCGACCTGCCCGGTGTCGGGTTCTGCCAGCGGAATCCGCAGCAGCCGCTCGGTCTCGGCCGCGGACAGCCGCTCGGCCGGTTCCTTGGCGAGCAGCCCGGCGATCACCTGGGTCAGCGCGCCCGCGTTGGCGGCCGGCAGCACCGGCTCCTCGGCGATGGCGTACGCGGTCTCGATCGCGGTCGGCCGCCGGAAGGGCGACTCGCCCTGGACGGCCTGGTAGAGGGTGGCGCCCAGCGCCCACAGGTCGGCCTCGGGTCCCGGCAGGGCGCCCCTGATCCGCTCGGGCGACAGGAAGTCGATGGAGCCGATGAGTTCGCCGGTCCGGGTGAGGGTGGAGGTGCCGGACGCCTGGGCGATGCCGAAGTCGGTGAGGACCACGCGCCCGCTGCCGTAGCCCTGTTCCGCGGAAGCGCCCTCGACGGGCGCGCCGCCCTCGACGCCGAGCAGGACGTTGCCCGGCTTGACGTCGCGGTGCAGCACTCCGGCGCGGTGCGCGGCCCGCAGCGCGGCGACCATGCCGCGGCCGATCCTGGCGACTTCGGCGACCGGCAGCGGTCCGTGCTTCTTGAGCTGTTCGCCGAGCGTGACCGACGGGACGTACTCCATGACGATGGACGGCAGTCCCTCGTCGTCCACGACGTCGTGCACGACCACCACGTTGGGGTGGCTGATCCGGGCGGCGGCGCGCGCCTCGCGGCGGGTGCGTTCGAAGAGGGTGGCCAACTCGTCGTCGTGCATGTGCGGCTGGGGCGGGTGCAGCTTCTTCACCGCGACCTGCCGGCCGAGGAGTTCGTCCTCGGCCCGCCACACGGTGCCCATGCCGCCCCGGCCGATGCGTTCGAGCAGCCGGTACCGGCCCGCGACCAACCGCCCCTCGTCGGCCTGTCCCGTCATCTCGCGCCCTTCCGCCCGCTCCCCCGACGCGCGCCGCGTCTCCCCCGAGACGCACCGTGCCTAGAGGGGAACGATATCGGGCGCGCCCAGCCTGGCCGCATCCGCGGTCAGATCATCGGGCTGGAGCTGCGACTCGCGCTCGGCCTCCACGCGCTTCTCGTAGTAGGCCACTTCCTTGTCGATCTGGTCCTTGTCCCAGCCCAGGACGGGTGCCATCAACTCGGCGGCCTCGCGGGCGCTGCGGGTGCCGCGGTCGAAGGTCTCGATCGAGATCCGGGTCCTGCGGGCGAGCACGTCGTCCAGGTGGCGGGCGCTCTCGTACATCGCCGCGTAGACGATCTCGGCCCGCAGGTAGTCGTCGGCCGAGGTCAGCGGGGCGCCCAGCGACGGGTCCTCGGCGATCAGCGCGAGCACCTCCTCGGCGAGCGAGCCGTACCGGTTGAGCAGGTGCTCCACCCGGGCGACGTGCAGTCCGGTGCGGGCGGCGGTGCGGGCGCGGGCGTTCCACAGCGCGTGGTAGCCCTCGGCGCCGACCAGCGGCACATCCTCCGTGCAGCACTCGGCCACCCGGTGGTCCAGGCCGTGCACGGCCTCGTCGACCGCGTCCTTGGCCATCACGCGGTACGTCGTGTACTTGCCGCCCGCGACCACCACGAGTCCCGGCACCGGGTGCGCCACGGTGTGCTCGCGCGAGAGCTTGCTGGTGGCGTCCGACTCCCCGGCCAGCAGCGGACGCAGGCCCGCGTAGACGCCCTGGACGTCGTCCCTGGTCAGCGGGGTGGACAGCACCGAGTTGACGTGTTCGAGCAGGTAGTCGATGTCGGCGCTGGACGCCGCCGGGTGGGCCTTGTCCAGGTCCCAGTCGGTGTCGGTGGTGCCGATGATCCAGTGCCTGCCCCAGGGGATGACGAAGAGCACGCTCTTCTCGGTCCGCAGGATGAGCCCGGTGGTGGAGTGGATCCGGTCCTTGGGGACCACCAGGTGGATGCCCTTGGACGCGCGGACGTGGAACTGGCCGCGCTCGCCGATCAGCGCCTGCGTGTCGTCGGTCCACACCCCGGTGGCGTTGACGATCTGCTTGGCGCGGATCTCGTACTCGCCGCCCTGCTCGCCGTCCTGCACCCGCGCGCCGACGACGCGCTCGCCCTCGCGGAGGAAGCCGATCACCCGCGCCTGGTTGGCGACCTGCGCGCCGTAGGAGGCGGCGGTACGCACCAGGGTGGTGACGAAGCGCGCGTCGTCGACCTGCGCGTCGTAGTACTGGAGCGCGCCGACCAGCGCGTCCTTGCGCAGCGCGGGCGCGACCTGGAGGGCGTGCTTACGGGTGAGGTGGCGGTGCACCGGCAGGCCGCGGCCGTGCGCGGAGGAGACCGACATGGTGTCGTACAGCGCGACGCCGGAGCCCGCGTAGAGCCGCTCCCACGCCTTGTGCTGCAAGGGGTAGAGGAACGGGACCGGCCGCACCAGGTGCGGGGCGAGGCGTTCCAGGAGCAGGCCGCGCTCCTTGAGGGCCTCGCGGACCAGCGCGAAGTCCAGCATCTCCAGGTAGCGCAGGCCGCCGTGGATCAGCTTGCTCGACCGGCTCGACGTGCCGGACGCCCAGTCGCGGGCCTCGACCAGACCGGTGGACAGGCCACGGGTGACGGCGTCCAGCGCTGTTCCCGCGCCGACCACCCCGCCGCCCACGACCAGCAGGTCCAGCTCGTGCTCGGCCATCCGGGCCAGTGCCCCGGCCCGCTCGGCGGGGCCCAGTGTTGACGTACGCATCCGTGTGCCTCCCATGGTGGCGGCGCTCTCGCGTGCCGCCGCGGTGGATAGCCCTCCACTCGATAGTGACCGCCACCGCCGCGAGCGGCCACCCTTGACCCGCCGTCGAGGGGGGTGCCGGGGCGCGCCCGCGGTGCGGCGAGGCGGTGAACGCCCTGCGGGCAGGGCGTCCGGGCCGTCCCTCTCCTACCCGGCGATCCCGTGCCTCTTCTGCCCGTAACCCGGATGACTGCACGGCGCGCCGTGCAGTCATATCAGTCATTTGTCTGGTTAGCCTGATTTAAAGCCATCCGTGGAGCCATCCGTGGAGTCCCCGTGGTGGTCGCAAGGGAGAGGACTGAACCGCATGCCCGCAGACCTCGCAGTGCTCGGACTCGGCCGCACCGGACTTCCCCTCGCCCAGGCGGCGACCGCCGCGGGCGTCGGCGTCATCGGCTACGAACCCGACCCGGCCGCCGCGGCCGACATCAACGCGGGCCGCGTACCGCCGGGCACGCTCGCCGCCGCCGACCTGCGCCGGATGCTCGCGGGCGGCTTCCGCGCGACCGCGGACCCGGCGGTGCTCGGCCGGGTCAGGACCGCCGTGATCTGCGCGCCCACCCCGCTCGGCGAGGACCGCGCCCTGGACCTGACGGCGGTGTCCGCCGCCGCCCGCGCGCTCGCCGGGCACCTGCGCCCGCACACCACCGTCGTCCTGGAGTCGGCGGTCTACCCCGGCACCACCGAGGGGTTCCTGCGCCCGCTGCTGGAGGCCGACGGGCTGCGCGCGGGCCGGGACTTCCACCTCGCCTACTCCCCCAGCCGCCTCGACCCCGGCAACCGGGACTTCCACCTCGCCAACACCCCCAAGGTGATCGGCGGTTGCACCCCCGCCTGCACCGAGGCCGCCGCCGCCTTCTACGGCCGCTTCACCGAACGCATCGTGCGCGCCCGCGGCCCCCGCGAGGCCGAGGCGGTCAATCTGCTGGAGACCAACTACCGGCACGTCAACATCGCCTTCGCCAACGAGATGGCGGTCTTCTGCCACGACCTCGGCGTCGACCTGTGGGACGTGATCCGCTGCGCCGAGACCAAGCCGTTCGGCTTCCAGGCGTTCCGACCGGGACCCGGCGTCGGCGGCCCGGCCGCCGCCCTCGACCCCAACGCCGTCCCGCTCTTCGCCGCCATGCCCGCCCAGGGCCAGGTCCGCATGCTCGGCCACCCGCTGCGGATGGTCGAACTGGCCCAGGAGGTCAACTCCCGCATGCCGCGCTACGTCGTCCAGCGCGCCGCCGCGCTGCTCAACGAGCACGGCAAGTCCCTGCGCGGTGCCCGCGTCCTGCTGCTCGGCGTCACCTACAAGGCCGACCTGGCCTCCCAGGAGGGCGCCCCCGCCCGCGAGATCGGCACCCGGCTCATCGAACTCGGCGCGCAGCTGTGCTACCACGACCCCTACGTACCGCAGTGGCGCGTTCTCGACCGTCCGGTGCCGCGCGCCGACTCCCTGTGGGAGGCCGCCTCCGAGGCCGATCTGACGGTGCTGCTCCAGCACCACCGCACGTACGACCTCCAGGGTCTGGCGGTCAAGGCGCAACTCCTGCTGGACACAAGGGGGGCGACGCCCGCGGGCGCGGCGGCGCGGCTGTAGCGGCCCGCCGCGGCGGGGTTCCCGATCCGCGTGTAGTGGTCATGTAACGACCGGAAGAACAACTTGTCCGATTGTCACCCCCTGCTGCTAGATTTCGGCGTCCATCGTCGAATGCCGTATCCCGGGGGACCCCATGAGCGCCAACTACCCGCCGCCGCAGCAGCCGCAGCAGCCCGGTGGCCAGAATCCGTACGGACCGCCGCCGGGCGCCGGATACGGCTACCCGCAGCAGCCCCAGGCCCCGTACGGCCAGCAGCCCCAGGCGCCCTACGGTCAGCAGCCCCAGCAGCAGTGGGGCGCGCCGCCCGCGCCCGGCGCCTTCAACCCGGCCGCCTACCCGCCGCCGGCGCCGGTCGCCCGCCGCGACAACCCCGGACTCGGCTTCCTGGTCGGCCTGCTGGCCGCGATCGTCGCCGCGCTCGCGTACGGCGGCATCCTGCGCGCGCTGTCCAGCGACGACGGCAGCACCCACGAATTCCGGCTGATGGCGATCGGCGTCGGCGCGCTCGTCGGCCTCGCCGTCGGCAAGGCCGGCGGACGCAACCCGGCCCTGCCGTTCGTGGCCGTCCTGCTCGCGCTGTTCGCGGTCGTCTTCGGCGAACTCTTCGGCGGCGCCCTGGTGATCAGCCACTACGTGTCGGGCCAGGGCGGCTCGATGCCGGTCACCGACATCTTCTTCCACCACTTCGGCGACCTGCTCGACTCGTGGAAGCAGGACTTCAGCTTCATGCGCTTCCTCTTCCTCGCCGTCGCCGCGTTCATCTCCTTCGGCGTCGCGAAGCACGCGGGCGACAACTGACGACAACCGCCCCGGCGCGGTGACGCGTACCGCGCCGTGACGCGACGAGGGGCCGTACCGCCTGCGCGGTACGGCCCCTCGTGCGTTCTCCGGCGTGTGCGGTCTAGGTGTATTGATCACGAGCGTTGTTGACATGTGCCGGTGCTTGATCATGGCGAAGACCTCCGGTGTGGTGGAGCTGTCTAGGACTGCACCGCA
>NZ_JBIBIC010000018.1:0-173747 GCF_042957385.1 Streptomyces sp. NPDC008079 | reverse complement strand
GCAGACTTCCTCCACACCTACAACCACCACCGCACCCACACCGCACTCGGCGGCCAGCCACCCATCACCCGCGTCAACAACCCTCCAGGTCAATACATCTAGGGCGTGTCCGTAAAGTCGCGTCGTCCGCCCGGAGGGCGGGGCTGGCGGTGTCTGGTGCGTGCGATCGCAAGGCGGAGGGGCGTCCTCATAGTGGGCCTATTCGGATGAGCCCGACAACGCAGCGAGCGTGCGTGCCAGGCGCCGCCAGCCAGGCGAGACTTTACGGACACGCCCTAGCGGTGGTGGGTCGGGGAGACCGTCACCTCGACGCGCTGGAACTCCTTCAGGTCCGAGTAGCCGGTGGTGGCCATCGAGCGGCGCAGGGCGCCGAAGAAGTTCATCGAGCCGTCGGGCGCGTGGGACGGGCCGAGCAGGATCTGCTCGGTGGTGCCCGCGGTGCCGAGGTTCATCCGCTTGCCGCGCGGCAGTTCGGTGTTGACCGCCTCCATGCCCCAGTGGAAACCGCGGCCCGGCGCGTCGGTGGCGCGGGCCAGCGGCGAGCCCATCATCACCGCGTCCGCGCCGCACGCGACCGCCTTGGGCAGGTCACCGCTGGCGCCGAAGCCGCCGTCCGCGATGACGTGCACGTACCGGCCGCCGGACTCGTCCATGTAGTCCCTGCGGGCGGCGGCGACATCGGCCACCGCGGTCGCCATCGGCACCTGGATGCCCAGCACATTGCGCGTGGTGTGCGCGGCGCCGCCGCCGAAGCCGACGAGGACGCCCGCGGCGCCGGTCCGCATCAGGTGCAGCGCCGCCGTGTACGTGGCGCAGCCCCCGACGATCACCGGCACGTCGAGTTCGTAGATGAACTGCTTGAGGTTCAGCGGCTCGTGCGAGCCGGAGACGTGCTCGGCGGAGACCGTGGTGCCGCGGATCACGAACAGGTCGACGCCCGCGTCCACGACCGCCTTCGAGAACTGCGCGGTGCGCTGCGGCGACAGCGCGGCCGCCGTCACGACGCCCGCGTCCCGGACCTCCTTGATCCGCTGCCCGATCAGCTCCTCGCGGATCGGCGCCGCGTAGATCTCCTGGAGGCGGGCCGTCGCCCGGGTGTCGTCCAGCTCCGAGATCTCCGCGAGCAGCGGCTCCGGGTCGTCGTACCGGGTCCACAGCCCTTCGAGGTTCAGCACCCCGAGGCCGCCGAGGTTCCCGATCCTGATCGCCGTCTCCGGCGACACCACCGAGTCCATGGGCGCCGCGAGGAACGGCAGCTCGAAGCGGTACGCGTCGATCTGCCACGCGATCGAGACCTCCTTCGGGTCCCGGGTGCGCCGGCTCGGCACGACGGCGATGTCGTCGAACGAGTACGCCCTGCGGCCTCGCTTGCCCCGACCGATCTCGATCTCTGTCACGTCCTGCGCCTTTCTTTTGACCTGCGGCCCCTCAGTATCCCCGTTCGGCCCGCGGGCGGCCCGTGCCCCGTCGGGGATGCGCCCCCGCGCGCTGCCTCGGCACAGGACCTGTGCCCCGTGGGGGCGCGGGGAGAAGAACCGCCCGGGGCCGCGGCCCGGAGGACCAGGTCCCGCGCAAGCGCGGCGTCAGCCGTGGTAGTTGGGGGCCTCTACGGTCATCTGGATGTCGTGGGGGTGGGACTCCTTGAGCCCGGCGGCGGTGATGCGGACGAACCGCCCCTTGGACTCCATCTCGGAGACGGCGGCGGCGCCGACGTAGCCCATGGTCTGCCGGAGACCGCCGATGAGCTGGTGGAGGACGGCGGACAGCGGTCCGCGGTACGGCACCTGGCCCTCGATCCCCTCGGGCACGAGCTTGTCGTCGGAGGAGACCTCGGCCTGGAAGTAGCGGTCCTTGGAGTAGGAGCGGCCCTGGCCGCGGGACTGCATCGCGCCGAGCGACCCCATGCCCCGGTAGGACTTGAACTGCTTGCCGTTGATGAAGAGCAGCTCCCCGGGGGACTCCTCGCACCCGGCGAGCAGGCTGCCGAGCATGACGCTGCTGGCGCCCGCGGCGAGCGCCTTGCCGATGTCGCCGCTGTACTGGAGGCCGCCGTCGCCGATGACCGGCACCCCGGCCTCGATGCACGCCTGCGCGGCCTCGTAGATCGCGGTGACCTGCGGGACGCCGATGCCCGCGACGACGCGGGTGGTGCAGATGGAGCCGGGTCCGACACCGACCTTGACGCCGTCGACACCGGCGTCGATGAGGGCGCGTGCGCCGTCACGGGTGGCGATGTTGCCGCCGACCACGTCGACCCCGCCGACGCTGGACTTGATCTTCGCCATCCAGTTCAGCGCGTTGCTGTTGTGGCCGTGCGAGGTGTCCACGACGAGGAAGTCGACGCCCGCGCCGACCAGCGCCTGGGCGCGGTCCAGCGCCTCGGGGCTGGCGCCGACGGCGGCGCCGACCAGCAGCCGGCCCTCGGAGTCCTTCGCCGCGTTCGGGTACTGCTCGGCCTTGACGAAGTCCTTGACGGTGATGAGCCCGCTGAGCTTGCCGTCGGCGTCGACCAGCGGCAGCTTCTCGATCTTGTGGCGGCGCAGCAGCGCCATCGCGTCGACCCCGGAGATCCCGACCTGGCCGGTGACCAGCGGCATCGGGGTCATGACCTCGCGGACCTGGCGGGAGCGGTCGCTCTCGAAGGCCATGTCGCGGTTGGTGACGATGCCGAGCAGCCGCCCGGACGCGTCGGTGACGGGCACGCCGCTGATCCGGAACTTCGCGCAGAGCGCGTCCGCGTCGGCGAGCGTCGCGTCGGGCCTGACGGTGATCGGGTCGGTGACCATGCCGGACTCGGACCGCTTCACCAGGTCGACCTGGTTGACCTGGTCCTCGATCGACAGATTGCGGTGCAGCACGCCGACGCCGCCCTGGCGGGCCATCGCGATGGCCATCCGGGCCTCGGTGACCTTGTCCATGGCGGCGGACAGCAGCGGGATGTTCACCCGGACGTTGCGGGAGATGAGGGAGGAGGTGTCCACCTGGTTGGGCAGCACCTCTGACGCCCCCGGAAGCAGCAGCACATCGTCATAGGTCAGCCCGAGTGTGGCGAACTTCTCAGCTACTCCGTCGGCGTTCAGCGTCATGACACCTTCCCGAATGGTCTTGCCCGGCGAGTTGTTCAATGGTAGTGGCTTCGCCGCTATTCCCATGACGCCCTCGGCCGGGCCCGTACACCCGTACGGTCACCAGCGGTCGGACCGCGCGGCCGGACCGCGCCGTCGCACCCGGGTGCCGGGCCCGGTGCCGGGCCCGCCCGTCCGTTTCCGCGTGTCCTACGCCGAGAGTCCCGGCGCGTCCCCGGCGGCGGGCGCCCCCGCCGTCTGTTCCGCGATGGCGCGCAGCCGGCTGAGCGCGCGGTGCTGCGCCACCCGTACGGCCCCCGGCGACATGCCGAGCACCTGGCCGGTCTCCTCGGCGCTCAGCCCGACGGCGACCCGCAGCAGCACCAACTCGCGCAGGTGGTCAGGGAGGTTGTCGAGCAGCTTCTTGGCCCAGGCGGCGTCGCTGTTGAGGAGCGCGCGCTCCTCGGGGCCGAGAGAATCGTCCGGTTTCTCCGGCATCTCGTCGGACGGAACGGCGGTGCTGCCGGGCCCGCGCATGGCGGCCCGTTGCAGATCGGCGACCTTGTGGGCGGCGATGGAGACCACGAAGGCCTCGAACGGCCGCCCCAGGTCGCGGTAGCGGGGCAGGGCGCACAGCACCGCGAGACAGACCTCTTGGGCGAGGTCGTCGACGAAGTGCCGGGCGTCGCCCGGAAGACGGGACAGTTTGGTGCGGCAGTACCGCTCGGCGAGCGGGTGGACATGCGCGAGCAGGTCGTGTGTCGCCTGCTCGTCGCCGTCGACTGCGCGCCGGACAAGGGCACCGATGGCCGGAGTGTCGTCGTCGCGCATCCACCCATGGTGCCTCGCCGCGGCGCGATCCGCGTCATCGCGGCCGTACTTCTGCACCGAAGCGTTATGAGCGGCCGAACCCGACGCTGTCATCTCCGCCATGTGAGGCCCCCGCCGATCCCCGAGGAAGTCCATACGTCAAGCATGCGTCCTCCCCCGGGAAACCGAGGACTTGTGGGCGACTTCGCCGGAACGGCCGCCCTCTCGGGCGTACGACACGACGGCTCAGCGAACCAGGCCCCAGCGGAAGCCGAGCGCCACGGCGTGGGCCCGGTCGGACGCGCCGAGCTTCTTGAACAGCCGCCTGGCATGCGTCTTCACGGTGTCCTCGGAGAGGAACAGCTCGCGGCCGATCTCGGCGTTGGAGCGTCCGTGGCTCATGCCTTCGAGCACCTGGATCTCGCGGGCGGTGAGGGTGGGCGCGGCGCCCATCTCGGCCGAGCGCAGCCGCCGCGGGGCGAGCCGCCAGGTGGGGTCGGCCAGCGCCTGCGTCACGGTCGCCCGCAGTTCGGCGCGCGAGGCGTCCTTGTGCAGGTAGCCGCGGGCACCGGCGGCGACGGCGAGCGCCACGCCGTCCAGGTCCTCGGCGACCGTGAGCATGATGATCCGGGCGCCGGGGTCGGCCGACAGCAGCCGCCGTACGGTCTCGACGCCGCCGAGGCCGGGCATGCGGACGTCCATCAGGATCAGGTCCGACCGGTCGGCACCCCAGCGGCGGAGGACTTCCTCGCCGTTGGCCGCGGTGGTTACGCGCTCGACACCGGGCACGGTGGCCACCGCGCGGCGCAGGGCCTCTCGGGCGAGCGGGGAGTCGTCGCAGACGAGGACAGAAGTCATGACCGCCCTCCGCAGCTGAACCGCGTCACGTTGTGCCTCCAGGCTGTACGAATGTTCACCGTTGAGGCTGACGGCCTCGGGCACCTGCCCGATTCACTTGTCCGCCAACCGCTTCCGCCAGACTCAACGACCCTCACCCGAAAGAGTTACGAAGTTTGCCGACGGTCATCGGCACTCTACGTGATCATGCGCACACGGATTGCCCAGGCCGCAGGTCAGACGGGTGAGAGAGCCGGTATTTCGGAGGCGGAACGATTCCTCTACGGCCGAGCGGCCCTGCCCGGATGCTGCCGAACGGGTGTTATGCCAGATTTTTCACTGTTTGGACGCTCTTTCGCGCCTTGTGGGCTATTCGCCACTAGATTGGCGATGAGTCATATTTACATCTACTACGACAGTAGATGTACGGTCGAGACGCTGACTCTTCACGGCCTCCCAGACCGACACACACCCTCCGAGGGGATAAGCAATGGCAGACTTCTCCCGCCTTCCCGGCCCCAACGCCGACCTCTGGGACTGGCAGCTCGTGGCCGCCTGCCGAGGCGTCGACAGCTCGCTCTTCTTCCACCCCGAGGGCGAGCGGGGCGCCGCCCGGAGCGCGCGCGAGGCCTCCGCCAAGGAGGTGTGCATGCGCTGTCCCGTACGGGCCGAATGCGCCACCCACGCCCTCGCCGTCCGCGAGCCCTACGGGGTCTGGGGCGGCCTCACCGAGGACGAGCGCGAGGCGATGACGGGCCGCTCGCGGTCGCGGATGCCCTCGGCGGACGCCGAAGCGGGCCGCTCCGAGCGCGAGCCGTCGGACGTGCGCGACGCGACCGACCTGCACGACGCCGACCTGCATGGCGCCGACCTGGACGACACCGACCTGCACGACAGGTCCGAGCTGCACGACGCCGACCTGCACGATTCTGACCTGCACGACGCCGACCTGCACGACGCGTCCGACATCCGCGACGCGTCCCACGTGTGAGCGCGCTTCCGCGAGACGCCAGCAGAATCGTTCCTGCACTCCCGGTTCCGTCGGCACTCCCGGTTCCGTCGGCCCCGTCCGCCCTGCCGCGTACGGCACGCGCGGCGCGCCGCCCGCCGGGCCCGGCTGACGGGCGACCGGTGCCCTGAGATCAGCGGGCCGCCGCCTGCGCGAGGCGGCCGAGCATCATGTCCACCGCCGGGACGTTCGCCAGATCGGGCAGCGTGAGGGCCACCACCTCGCGCTGCACGGCCGGACGCACCTCCACCACGGCGACGCCCTTGGGACGTACCGACTCCAGCGCCAGCTCCGGCAGCACCGCGACCCCGAGACCGGCCGCCACCAGGCCGACCACCGCCGGGTAGTCGTCGGTCGCGAAGTCGATCCGCGGGGTGAACCCGGCCCGCTCGCACACCTCCACGAGGTGGCGGCGGCAGCGCGCGCACCCCGCGATCCACTGCTCCTGCTCCAGCTCCGCGATGTCCACCGGGCGCCCGCCGACGGCGAGGGCGTGCCCCTCCGGGACGACGCCGACCAGCCGGTCGGTGAGCAGCGGGCGCACGACGAGGTCGTCCCACGACTCCTCGGCCGGGGTCGGCAGATCCACGTAGCGGAACGCCAGGGTGATGTCGCAGTCGCCCGCGCGCAGCATCTCCACCGAGCGCGGCGGCTCGGCCTCCTCCAGCGACACCTTCGTGCCCGGGTACTGCGCGCGCATCGCCGCGACCGCGCCCGGCACCAGCGTGGAGCTGCCCGAGGGGAACGAGGTGAGGCGTACGCGTCCGGCCCGCAGCCCCGCGATCGCCGCGACCTCCTCCTCGGCCGCCGTCAGCCCGGCCAGGATGCCGACGGCGTGCCTGACCAGCACGTCACCCGCCTCCGTCAGCCGGGTCTCGCGGGCGCCGCGGACCAGCAGCGGGGTGCCCGCGGAGTGCTCCAGCGCCTTCATCTGCTGGCTGACGGCGGGCTGGGTGCAGCCCAGTTCGCGGGCCGCCGCGGAGAACGAACCGGTGCGGGCGACGGCCCGCAGCACCCGGAGATGACGTGCCTCGATCATCCGCCCACCATAAGCGGAACTTAGGGATACCCGACAGATATCGGTAATGGACTTTGAGGCGGGCCCGCGCCACGCTGAGGAGCCATGGACGCCATCGCATTCGGCAGCACAGGCAGCGGTACGGGCGCGGGCGCCGGCGGCGCCTCGGGGGACGGCCTCGCCGCGGACCGCCTCATCCGTGCCGAGTATCCGGACCTCGACCCCGCCGCGCCCTACCTCAACACCGCCACCGTCGGGCTGCTCCCGGCCCGCACCGCGGCGGCGCTGCGCGGGGCCGTCGACGAGTGGGCGGCGGGCCGCCCCGACACCGACGCCTTCGAGGCGGCCGTCGTCTCGGCGCGCGCCGCCTACGCCCGGATCGTCGGGGTGGCGGTGGAGCGGGTGGCGCTGGCCAGCACGGTCGCCGAGAGCGTCGGGCTGATCGCGGCGCGGCTGCCGCCCGGCGCCGAAGTGGTCGTCGCCGACCGGGACTTCAGCTCCCTCGTGCAGCCCTTCGCCGCCCGCGAGGACCTGGACCTGCGGATCGTGCCGCTGGACGCGCTCGCCAACGCGGTGCGGCCGGGCACCGCGCTGGTCGCCGTCAGCGCCGTGCAGTCCGCCGACGGCCGGGTCGCCGACCTGCCCGCGATCCGCGCCGCCGCCGCGGCCCACGGCGCCCGTACGCTCCTGGACGGCACCCAGTCCGTCGGCTGGCTCCCGCTGTGCGCCGACGACTACGACTACGTGGTCTGCCACGCCTACAAGTGGCTGCTCAGCCCGCACGGCGCCTGCTTCCTGACCGTGCGCGCGGGCGCCGAGCCGACCCTCTCCCCCGGCTTCGCGGGCTGGTACGCCGCCGACGACCCCTGGGAGTGGTGCTACGGCCCCGTCACCCGGCTGGCCCCCGGCGCCCGCCGCTTCGACGCCCGCCCCGCCTACCTCCCCCTCGTCGGCGCCGCCGCCTCCCTCTCCCTGATCGAGGAGATCGGCGTCCCCGCGATCCACGCCCACGACACCGCCCTCGCCGCCCGCTTCCGCGACGGCCTCACCGCCCTCGGCCACACCCCCGTCCCCGGCCCCTCCGCCACCGTCACCGTCGCCCTCCCCCCGACCGCCCCCGCCCGCCTCACCGCCGCCGCCGTCCGCTTCTCCACCCCCACCACCTCCCTCCGCTTCGCCTTCCACCTCTACAACACCCCCTCCGACATCGACCACACCCTCGAATCCCTCGCCTGACGCCTCTCCCGGCGGGGCGCGTCGCGGGGGGAAATCGGTTGGGGGTGGGGGGGTGGGCGTGTTGGGATGGGGGGATGGATCGCGCTTATGTACTCGGGTTGTTCGATGCTCAGATGCGGCGGGACGCTCCGCCGGAGGGGGCGGGGACGCGGGTGGAGCGGAGCGGCGGGGTGGTGCGGCAGGTGGGGGCCGCCGTGCACGACTGGAGCGGGGTGCTCTGGTCGGAGCTGGACGAGGGCAGCGCGGGCCCCGCGGTCCAGGCGCAGCTCGCGTGGCTGAAGTCGCCCGAGGGGGCGGGCCGGGAGTTCGAGTGGAAGCTCTACTCGCACGACCGGCCGGCCGATCTGGGCGAGCGGCTGCGCGCGGCGGGGTTCGTGCCGGAGGAGCCGGAGACGCTGATGGTCGCGGAGGTCGCGGCGCTGCCCGGCGAGCCCGTCCCGCCGGACGGTGTACGGCTGGTGGAGGTGACCGACGCCGCCGGGGTGGACCTGCTGGCCGCCGTGCACGAGGAGGCGTTCGGTACGGGCGCGGAGCAGTTGCGCGAGCGGCTGCTGGACGCGCTCGCGCAGGCGCCGGACGAGATCGCGCTGGTGCTGGCGATGGCGGGCGACCGGCCGGTCTGCGGGGCCCGCATGGAGATGCCGCCGGGCAAGGACTTCGCGAGCCTGTGGGGCGGCGGCACCGTCGCCGAGTGGCGGGGGCGCGGCGTCTACCGCGCGCTGATCGCCCACCGGGCCCGTATCGCCGCCGCCCGCGGCTACCGCTACCTCCAGGTCGACGCGATGGACGCCAGCCGCCCCATCCTCCAGCGCCTCGGCTTCAGTGCCCTGAGCGTCACCACCCCGTACCTCTACCAGCCCTGAGAGCGGAGGCGCGCCCCGCATGGGACTGCTGCTGAGCGTCAACATCGGCCACCCGCGCCCCAACCCGTGGAAGCGGCTGCCGGCGACCGGCATCGACAAACGGCCGGTCACCGGCCCGGTACGGGTCACCGCGCCGGGTCCGAAGGGGGACGGCGCGGTCGGTCTGGCCGGTGACCGCGCGCACGACGTCAAGCACCACGGCGGCGCCGACCAGGCCGTCTACGCGTACGCCCGCGAAGACCTCGACCACTGGGGCCGCGAGTTGGGCCGTACCTTCGCCAACGGCTTCTTCGGCGAGAATCTGACCACCTCCGGCATCGACGTCAACGCCTCGCTGATCGGCGAGCGCTGGCGGATCGGCGCGCGCGGACCCCTCCTGGAGGTGTCCTGCCCGCGCATCCCGTGCGCGACCTTCGCGGGCTGGCTCGGCGAGAACCGGTGGCTGCGGCGCTTCACCGACGCGGCGCTGCCGGGCCCGTATCTGCGGGTGATCGAGCCGGGCGAGATCCGCGCGGGGGACCCGGTCGAGGTCGTGCACCGGCCGGACCACGAGGTCACCGTCGCGCTGTCCTTCCGGGCCTTCACCACCGAGCCCGAACTGCTGCCGCTGCTGACCGGCCTCGACGCCCTCCCCCGCGAGGACCGCGACGCGATCCGCCGCCGCCTCGCCCGCGACGCGAAATAGGCTGCCTCCCATGTCCCGAGTGCGCTCCGTGAACGTCGCCCGCCCCCTCGTCGTGCCCTACACCGACGGCGAAGGCGGCCTCACCGGCATCGGGAAGCTCCCGGTGACCGGACCCGTCGCCGTCACGGCGCCCGGACCGCGCGGCGTCGCGGGCGGCGGCCTCGCCGGGGACACCGTCTGCGACCTGCGCTTCCACGGCGGCGACGAACAGGCGGTGTACGCGTACGCCCGCGAGGATCTCGACCGCTGGGAGCGGCGGCTGGGGCGCGAGCTGCCCGACGGCCGCTTCGGCGAGAATCTGACCACCACCGGCATCGACGTCAACGCCGCGCTGATCGGCGAGCGCTGGCGGATCGGCGCCGCGGGGCTCGTCCTCGAAGTGACCTCGCCCCGCATCCCGTGCCGCACCTTCGCCGGGTGGCTGGACGAACGCGGATGGGTCAAGCGGTTCACCCGGGAGGGGCTGCCTGGCCCGTTCCTGCGGGTGATCACACCGGGCGAGGTCCGCGCCGGGGACCCGGTCGAGGTCGTGCACCGGCCGGACCACGAGGTCACCGTGGCCTTCCTCTTCCGGGCGATGACGCTGGAGCCCGAGCTGCTGCCGCGGGTCATGGCCGCGGCCGACACCATGAACCGTACGTATCTGGAGGCGGTCAACAGCCGCTTGAGTCCGGCGCGTTGACGAAGGGTCCGGCGGCGGCCCGTACGCTGCCGGGATGACGACTTCACTGGTCACCGGCGCGACCTCCGGCATCGGAGCGGCCTTCGTACGACGGCTCGCCGCCGACGGACACGCCCTCGTCCTCGTCGCCCGCGACGAACAGCGGCTCGCCGACACCGCGGCCGGGCTGCGCGAGTTGTACGGGGCCGACGTCGAGGTGCTCCCCGCCGACCTCACCACCGACGACGGGATCGCCGCCGTGGAAGCGCGGCTGCGCGACCGGGAACGGCCCGTCGACGTCCTCGTCAACAACGCCGGTTTCGGCAACCACGGCACCTTCCTCGACGCCCCCATGTCCGACGAGCTGCGCATGCTCAAGCTGCACTGCGAGGCCGTGCTGCGCCTCACCGGCGCGGCCATCGAGACCATGCGTCCGCGGGGGCGCGGGTACGTGATCAACGTCTCGTCCGTCGCGGCCTACATGCCTCGCGGCACGTACGGGGCCAGCAAGGCGTGGATCGTCCACTTCACCGAGGGCGTGGCCGCCGAGACGGCCGGGTCCGGGGTGCGGCTCCTCGCCCTGTGCCCCGGCTTCGTCCGCACCGAATTCCACGCCCGGGCCGGGATGGACGCCTCCCGGCTGCCCTCCTTCGCCTGGCTCGACGCCGATGCCGTGGTCACGGCGGCCCTGCGTGATCTCGCCCGCCGGCGCATTCTCAGCGTGCCCTCCGCCCGCTACAAACTCGCCGTCTCTCTTGCCCGGCACCTTCCTCCCGGCCTCTACGCAGCCGCCTCCACCCGCGCCGGCCGCCGCTTCGACCCCCGTGGGTAAGCCAATCCCTCAGCTCACGCCCCCAGGGCCGCAGGTACGCGCGCGGCGCCGACGCAGGGCCTGTTTTTCTGGGGCACGGGTACACGCGCGGCGCCGACGCAGGGCCTGCTTTTAGGGGCGCGGGGAACTGCGCGACCAGCCCCCACCGGGCTTTCAGCCCGAGAACAACAGCGACTGCCCCGCTGGGGCCGGTTTTCACGGCGCACCAGCGCCGTGGCTGAGCGCGCAGTTCCCCGCGCCCCTAACTACACGGCGTGCCGCCTCGGCAGAAGAACCGCCCCGGGGGTGGGGAAAGGGGGCGGCCCCGGCACCCTCGTGAGGGTGCCGGGGCCGCCCCGGTGGAACCGACGGACGTCACTCAGTGGGAGTGACCGTGCCCACCGTGCCCCGCGTCAGCGGGCTCCTCTTCCTTCTTCTCCACGACCAGCGTCTCCGTCGTCAGCAGCAGCGACGCGATCGAGGCCGCGTTCTCCAGCGCGGAGCGCGTGACCTTGACCGGGTCGATGACGCCGGCCTTGACGAGGTCGCCGTACTCACCGGAGGCGGCGTTGAAGCCGTGGTTCTTCTCCAGCTCGGCCACCTTGGCGGTGATGACGTAGCCCTCGAGACCGGCGTTCTCGGCGATCCAGCGCAGCGGCTCGACGGCGGCGCGGCGGACGACGGCGACACCGGTCGCCTCGTCACCGGTCTTGCCGAGGTTGCCCTCCAGGACCTTGACGGCGTGGACGAGCGCGGAGCCGCCGCCGGAGACGATGCCTTCCTCGACCGCGGCGCGGGTCGCGGAGATGGCGTCCTCCAGACGGTGCTTCTTCTCCTTGAGCTCGACCTCGGTGGCCGCGCCGACCTTGATGACGCAGACGCCGCCGGCGAGCTTGGCCAGGCGCTCCTGGAGCTTCTCGCGGTCCCAGTCCGAGTCGGTGGTGCCGATCTCGGCCTTGATCTGGTTGACGCGGCCCTCGATCTCGGCCTTGTCACCGGCGCCGTCGACGATCGTGGTGTCGTCCTTGGTGACGGTGATGCGGCGGGCGGTGCCGAGCAGGTCGAGACCGGCCTGGTCGAGCTTGAGGCCGACCTCCTCGGCGATGACCGTGGCGCCGGTCAGCGTCGCGATGTCGCCCAGCATGGCCTTGCGGCGGTCACCGAAGCCGGGCGCCTTGACGGCGACGGCGTTGAACGTGCCGCGGATCTTGTTGACCACCAGGGTCGACAGGGCCTCGCCCTCGACGTCCTCGGCGATGATCAGCAGCGGCTTGGACGCGCCGGACTGGATGACCTTCTCCAGCAGCGGCAGCAGGTCCTGGATCGAGGAGATCTTGCCCTGGTGGATGAGGACGTAGGGGTCGTCGAGGACCGCTTCCATCCGCTCCTGGTCGGTGACGAAGTACGGCGACAGGTAGCCCTTGTCGAACGCCATGCCCTCGGTGAAGTCCAGCTCCAGGCCGAAGGTGTTGGACTCCTCGACGGTGATGACACCGTCCTTGCCGACCTTGTCCATCGCCTCGGCGATCAGGTCGCCGACCTGCTTGTCCTGCGCGGACAGCGCGGCGACGGCAGCGATGTCCTCCTTGCCCTCGATCGCGCGGGCGGTGGCGAGCAGCTCCTCGGACACGGCCTTGACGGCGGCGTCGATGCCCTTCTTCAGGGCGGCCGGGGAGGCGCCCGCGGCCACGTTGCGCAGGCCCTCGCGGACCAGGGCCTGGGCCAGCACGGTCGCGGTGGTGGTGCCGTCACCCGCGATGTCGTTGGTCTTGGTCGCCACCTCCTTGACGAGCTGGGCGCCCAGGTTCTCGTAGGCGTCCTCCAGCTCCACCTCACGGGCGATGGTCACGCCGTCGTTGGTGATGGTGGGGGCGCCGAACTTCTTGTCGATGACGACGTTGCGGCCCTTGGGACCGATCGTCACCTTCACGGTGTCGGCGAGCTTGTTGACGCCGCGCTCAAGGGCGCGACGGGCGTCCTCGTCGAACTTCAGGGTCTTGGCCATGCCTGTGAACTACCTCGTCTACTCGTCAAATCACGTCGTCAAGGACGGCAGGAGCAGGCAACGAAACCACCCCGGGCGCCCGGTCCGTAGGACGCGGAAACCCGGGGCGGGATCACTGCTGCGGTAAAAGCGGTGCTTACTTCTCGACGATCGCGAGGACGTCGCGAGCCGAGAGGACGAGGTACTCCTCGCCGTTGTACTTCACCTCGGTGCCGCCGTACTTGCTGTAGAGCACGACGTCGCCCACGGAGACGTCGAGCGGCAGGCGGTTGCCGTCCTCGAAGCGGCCCGGACCGACGGCCAGGACGACGCCCTCCTGGGGCTTCTCCTTGGCGGTGTCCGGGATGACCAGGCCGGAGGCCGTGGTCTGCTCGGCATCCAGCGGCTGGACCACGATGCGGTCCTCGAGCGGCTTGATGGCAACCTTGGTGCTGGCGGTCGTCACGATCCGACCTCCCCCTTCAAAGGGCTCACGGAAGAGTGTCTGTCTGGGTCGGCGACCTGGTAGGCCCGTCGTCGCGGGTGCCGGACCTGCCCGTCGCTGAGTGCTGGCACTCAGCGGTGCCGAGTGCCAGAACCGAGACTAGGACGCGCTTAGCACTCGGTCAAGCGGAGTGCCAGGCGACGCCCTCCAAAGGGGTACCCCTCGGGGGTACCAGGCCCCGTCGTCCGGCGCATGGCGGGCGGGGACAATGGCCGGGTGGACCTCCAAGGATTTGCCGGGCTGCTGTCCGGCGACGGACAGGCGCTGCTCGCGGAGTTGCGGGAGCACAGCCCCGCCGACGAGCTGGCGGCGGCCACCCGGCTGCGGCGCACGTACGACGCCGGGCTGGTGTCGGCGGCGCTGGGGCAGGCGCGGCTGCGGCAGCGGGCCGTGGCGAAATTCGGCGAGGAGGACGCGTACCGGATGTACTTCACGCCGAACGGCGTGGAGCAGTCCACTCGGAAGAGTGTCGCGACGCACCGTGCGGAGCGCTTCAGGGCGCTCGGCGTGCGGCGGCTGGCGGATCTGTGCGGGGGCATCGGCGGGGACGCCCTCGCGCTGGCGCGGGCCGGGATCGAGGTGCTGGCCGTGGACCGGGACCCGCTGGCGTGCGCGGCGGCGCGGGCGAACGCGGCGGCGCTGGGCCTGGCCGACCTGATCGAGGTGCGCTGCGCGGACGTGACGGAGGTGGACACCGCCGGGTTCGACGCGGTGTTCGTGGACCCGGCGCGCCGGACCGGCGGACCGGGCGGGGCCGCGCGCGGCACGTCGATGAGGGGTGGCGGCCGGGCGGCGGGCGGGCGGACCTTCGACCCCGAGGCGTACGCGCCGCCGCTGTCCTGGGCGTTGGCCGCGGCCCGTGCGGTGCCATTCGCCGCGGTGAAGGTCGCGCCCGGCATTCCGCACGAGGCGGTGCCGCCGGAGGCCGAGGCGGAGTGGGTCTCGGACCGCGGTGACGTGAAGGAGGCGGCGCTGTGGTTCGGCACCGAGCCCGGCGCCGTACGCGCCACGCTGCTGCCCGGCGGGGCCAGTCTGCGCACGGCGGCACCGCTGCCCGACCCGGAGGTCCGCCCGGTCGGCCGGTATCTGTACGAGCCGGACGGCGCGGTGATCCGCGCGCATCTGGTGGCGGAGGCGGCGGCCCCGCTGGACGGCGGCCTGATCGACGAGACCATCGCGTACGTGACGGCGGACGAGCTGCGGCCGACGCCGTACGCGACGGCGTACGAGATCGGCGATGTGCTGCCGTTCGGGCTGAAGCGGCTCAAGGCGCTGCTGCGGGAGCGCGAGGTCGGCGTGCTGACGGTGAAGAAGCGCGGGTCGGCGGTGGAGCCCGAGGAGGTGCGGCGCCGGGTCAAGCCGCGGGGGCCGCACGCGGCGACCGTGTTCCTGACCCGGGTGGCGGGCGCGCCCTCGATGCTGCTCGGGCGGCCGGTGACCGGGACCTCTCAGACGTAGTCCTCCAACCGGGCCACGGTGAAGCCCTGTTGGGCGATCTGCCGGAGCATGTTCGCGGTCATCCTCGTCATCGACTCGCCCTTGAGCTCACTGGGCCCGCGGAAGTGCGCCAGGATGATGTCGCCGGGGTGGAACATGTGGTCGGGCCGCTGGAACTGCACCTTCTTGATCTGCATCGACTCGCGCCACAGGATGATCGCGCGCAGGCCACCGCAGGACCGCACGGCCTCCTTGGTGGCGGCGTTGTGGTTGCCGTAGGGCGGGCGGAAGAGGCCGGGCGCGGTGCCGTACTCGTGGGTGAGTTTCGTCTGCTGGCCGCAGATCTCGTGCTTCTGCGCGGCGAGCGACTCGGTGTTCAGGTTGGGGTGGGTCAGGGTGTGGTTCTCGATCGAGTTGCCCAGCGCCTGGAGCGGTTTGAAGAAGCCGTAGTCGTTCTGGATGATCGCGTTCGTCAGGAACATGGTGAAGGGGATCTTCAGGTCCTGCATCATCCGCACGAACTTCGGGTCCTTCTCCGCGCCGTCGTCGAAGGTGACGAAGACGATCTTCCGCGTCGTCGGGACGTCGCTGACCACCGGCAGCAGCCCCTTGCCGGTCTTGACCGGCTTCACCGCGGGCGGCGGGGGCGGGTCCGCGAGCACGGGTATGCCCCACTTGCGGAAGGCGGCGGCGCGCTCGGCCTGCGCGGAGCCGCCTGGCGTGGTGGGCTTCCCGGTGCCGCCCGCGCTCGTGGCCGTGCCCGTCGGCGCGGACGGGCCGGGCGTCGAGGCGGACGTCGAGGTGCTGCCCGAGCAGCCCGCGACGAGCAGCAGGCAGGCCGCCGCCAGCAGCGGGAGAGCGGCCCTGCTGCCGGTACGGGCCGGGCGACCGCCGGGGCGGCGACGGGCGCGGGTGGGGACGGGGGTCAGGGGATCGTGGTGCACACCCTGGCTGATGCGACTTTCAGGCGCCGGGTTCCACCGACACCGAGGTGAAGCGCCAGCGGTGCACCTGGCGGCGCACCAACGTCCCGTCCGGGTCGGGCAGTTCCGGCAGTACGGCGTCGTAGGGCGCGTCCCACCACGTGAGGATGAGCACCCGGTCGTCGGGCGCGGTGAGGAATTCGCGGCGGGTCGGCGTGCCGGGGAGCGTACGGGCCTGCTTCCTGGCCCAGTCGAGGAGGTCGGGGCCGCGGCCTTCTGCGGCGGCGGCCTCCCACATCAGCGTGACGGTCATCCGTACAGGTTGTCCTTGCTCAGCTCGTGCACATGGTCGTGGTCGTGCGCGTGGCCCGGCCCGTGGTCGTGTGCGTGCGGGTGCCCGTGGCCCGGCCCGTGGCCGTGCGGGCCGGGGTGGGTGTGGCCGGGCACCGACACCTCCGTGACCGGCAGCGAGGAGTCGGCGGGCAGGTCGAGGGTGGAGGAGGCCCGGCCGCGCGCGACCATCTCGGCGCCGAGGGCCGCGACCATCGCGCCGTTGTCGGTGCACAGGCCGGGGCGCGGCACCCGCAGCCGGATGCCCGCGTCCTCGCAGCGCTCCAACGCCAGTGACCGCAGGCGGGAGTTGGCGGCGACACCGCCGCCGATCATCAGGTGGTCGACGCCGTTGTCCCGGCAGGCGCGGATCGCCTTGCGGGTCAGCACGTCCACCACGGCCTCCTGGAAGGACGCGGCCACATCGGCGATCGGCACGTCCTGGCCGTCCCTGCGCCGGGCCTCGACCCAGCGCGCCACGGCGGTCTTCAGGCCGGAGAAGGAGAAGTCGTAGACCGGGTCGCGCCCGCCGGTCAGGCCGCGCGGGAAGGCGATGGCCCCGGGGTCGCCCTCGCGGGCGTGCCGGTCGATCGCCGGGCCGCCGGGGAAGCCGAGCCCCAGCACCCTGGCGACCTTGTCGAACGCCTCGCCCGCCGCGTCGTCGATGGTCGCGCCCAACGGCCGTACGTCGCTGGTGATGTCGGGCGCGAGCAGCAGCGACGAGTGCCCGCCGGACACCAGCAGCGCCATCGTCGGCTCGGGCAGCGCGCCGTGTTCGAGCTGGTCCACGCAGATGTGCGAGGCCAGGTGGTTGACGCCGTACAGCGGCTTGCCGAGCGCGTACGCGTACGCCTTCGCCGCCGACACCCCGACCAGCAGCGCGCCCGCGAGCCCGGGGCCCGCCGTGACCGCGATGCCGTCCAGGTCGCTCGCGGCGACCCCGGCGTCCTTCAGCGCGCGCTGGATGGTGGGGACCATCGCCTCCAGGTGCGCGCGGCTGGCCACTTCGGGGACCACACCGCCGTACCGGGCGTGCTCGTCGACGCTGGAGGCGACCGCGTCGGCCAGCAGCGTGTGGCCGCGCACGATGCCGACGCCGGTCTCGTCGCACGAGGTCTCGATGCCGAGGACAAGGGGTTCGTCAGCCATGGATCTCAGTTTCCTGTACGGGTGGGAGGCGGGGCGGCCGGGTCGGTTTCGTCGGTCTGCGCGAAGGCGGCGGGGGCGACGGGGGTGGCGGCCGGGTCGGCGAGCCGCATGACGAGGGCGTCCACGTTGCCCGGCTGGTAGTAGCCCTTGCGGAAGCCGATCGGCTCGAAGCCGAAGCGCTGGTAGAGCCGCTGGGCGCGGGTGTTGTCGACCCGTACCTCCAGCAGCACCTCGTGGCACTCGGCGTCGGTGGCGGCGCGCAGCAGTGTGGTGAGAAGCCGGGCGCCGAGCCCGGTGCCCCAGTGGTCGCGGGCGGCGGCGATGGTCTGCACATCACCCGTTCCGGCGATGGCGGCGAGCCCCGCGTAGCCGACGAGCCGTCCCCCGGCGTCCTGCGCGACCACGTAGAAGCGGGTCGCGGCCGGGTGCCGGGCGTCGGCCAGCTCCGACCAGAACATCGCGCGCGACCAGGCGTCCTCGGGGAACAGGTCGTGTTCCAGGGCCAGTACGGCGTCCAGGTCCCACCAGCGCATCTCGCGCAGCGTCACGGCGGTGGCGCTCCCGTGAGCGGCCCCGGTCACTTCGGCAGTACCGCCTTGTACCCGGCGGGCACCTGCGCGTCCGGCCGCCGCAGGTACAGCGGCAGCGGCGGGTCGAAGGGCTCGTCAGCGGCCAGCCGGTACGCGGCCAGCGCCGCGAGCGCGCCCGCCGACTGGTCCTCGGTGCCCTGACGGCGGTCGGTGAAGACCTCCGGGTACAGCGCGGCGCCCGCGCCGACCGACGGCAGGCCGCGTACCGCGTCCGCGATGTCGGCCGGGCGGTCCACGGCGGGCTCGGTGGCGCGGTGCCGCGGGTCGTCGTAGCGCGCCCAGTACACCTCTTTGCGGCGGGCGTCGGTGGCCACGGTGAACGGCCCGTCGAGCCCGGCCGCGCCCGCGGCCCAGGCCAGCCCGTCCAGGGTGCACACGCCGTGCACGGGGACGCCCAGCGCGTCCCCGAAGGACGCGGCCGTCACCAGGCCGACGCGCAGCCCGGTGTACGGTCCCGGGCCGACGCCGACCACGACGCCGGTGACGTGGGCGAGCGTACGGTCGGCGGCGACCAGGACCCGGTCGATCGCGGGCATCAGCAACTCGCCGTGCCGGCGCGCGTCGACGACGGTCGACTCGGCGAGGACCCGCTCCCCGTCGTGCAGGGCGGCGGTGACGGCGGGTGTGGCGGTATCGAAGGCAAGCAGCAGCACGTCCCCAAGGGTACGGCGCGCGCCCGTACGGTCGTGGCCGCGGGCGGCGCGGCTGCTACCGTCAACCGGGAGCATGTGCGAACCCCATCCGGAGGACAACCGTGGCGCGGATCAAGTCGAGCACCCTGGTCTCGGGGCTCACTGCGGCTGCCCTGGTCGTCATCGCCGTGCTCGCCGCGCAGGCGGCGGGCTCCGCGCCCGACCAGCCGCCGCAGGCCAGGCCCTCCACCTCGGCCGTGAAGTCGCCCAGCACGAAGCCGACGCCGAAGACGTATCCGCTGCCCGCCGCCTCCGGCACCGGCAGGCGCGTGGTCTACAGCATCTCCGCCAAGCGGGTGTGGCTGGTCGGTGACGCGGAGAAGGTCGACCGCACCTACGCGGTGGTCGCGGGCAATGTGGCGCCGAGCGTGGGGATACACCGCGTCTTCTCGCGGCGCGCCTCCGGCATAGGAGGCGACGGCGCCCAGGTCGAGCACGTGGTGCTCTTCGCGACGACCGACGGGATAAACGTCGGCTTCAGCGCGGCCGCGGACGGGTCGCTGGCGAAGCCTGATCCCTCGAAGCAGACGGCGGCGATCCGCGAGACGCGGCTCGACGGCACGGCGCTGTGGCAGATCGCGACGATTGGCAGCAGTGTTTTCGTCGTGAAGTAGGCACGCGGAGTAGACGCGTCGTGAAGTAGCCGCGCGTCTCACGCGCCGGTTTCTGCCTCCGGCGCGTCCGTCGTCCTGCCCGTCGCCGTGGTGACCGGCGGGTCCGTCGGCGCGGGCTCCTCGCCGTCGTCCGGCGGGGTCGACAGTGTGCGGGCCGCGGCTCCGGCGGCCAGCAGGGCGCCGACGTTGGGCGGCGGGGTGTCCCGCCGCGGGTCCCGCGTGTCCTGGGTCCGGATCTGGGCCGACATGTGCGCCTCCCCGAAGAGACGTAGTTAGGGCGCCCTAACCAGGTACCCGCAACCAGCAGACCACGCCCGGCCGCCCTCGCGCAACATCTTGCCGACAGCCTGTCGGAACGGAGGGCGGAGCGGGGGCCGAACGGGGGATCGGAGCGAGGGTCAGGCGCGCAGCGCGGTGAGGTCCTGGCCGGTCCAGCGCGGGCCGACGCCGGTGACGGTCACCTCGCGTACGTCGTCGCCCTCGCCGTCCCCGTCCGCCGGGCCGCCGACCGTACGGGCGATGACGACCTGGAGCCGCGCTTCCGACAGCTCCTCGACCTTGCCGTCGCCCCACTCCACGACGACCACGGACTCGGGGAGCGACACGTCGAGGTCCAGGTCCTCCATCTCGTCCAGGCCGCCGCCCAGGCGGTACGCGTCCACGTGCACCAGCGCGGGACCCGCGGTCAGGGAGGGGTGGACGCGGGCGATCACGAAGGTCGGGGAGGTGACGGCGCCGCGTACGCCCAGACCCTCGCCGAGGCCGCGGGCCAGCGTGGTCTTGCCCGCGCCCAGCTCGCCGCTGAGCAGCACCAGGTCGCCGGGGGCGAGCAGCGCGGCCAGGCGGCGGCCCAGGTCGCGCATCAGGTCGGGGGTGGGGACGGTGATCCCCACGGAGCCCGGTTCGTGCGGTGTCGCGCCGCGCCGCACCGCCTCGTGCTCGGCGGCGTTCTGCGCGGCGGGCTCGTGCGGCGGCGTGGCATCGTGCGGTGTGGCCATGAACGCGAATGTTACGCGTCGGCGGCCGTCGTACGGGTCGACGCCCGCGCCGCCGCCAGGTCGCGCAGCACCTGCGGGACCGGTGCGCGCACCGAGTCCGCGGCCTGCGCGATCAGCAGCGCGAGCGCCGCGTTCACCACCTCGGGGCGCTCCATGATGACCAGGTGCCCCGCGCCCTCCACGATCACCAGTTCGGCGTCCGGCAGCTTCTCGGCGATCTCCGTACTGTGCGCGCTCGGCGTCAACAGGTCCTTGTCCCCCGCCAGTACGAGACCGGGCAGCCCGTCGAGCACCGACAGCGCGTCGCCCTTGTCGTGGTCGGTGAACGCCGGATAGAACTCGGCGACCACGTCGATCGGCGTCGACTCGATCAGCCGCTCGGCGAACCGGCCGACCGCCGGGTCCACGTCGGAGCCGAACGAGTACCGCTTGATGATCCCCGCGAACAGGTCGGCGGTGGCCTGCCGCCCCCGCTCGACCAGATCCGCCTGGCTGCCCAGCGCCCGCAGCACCGCGGGCGCCAGCGCCCGGAACGCCCGCGCGCCCGCGGCGGGCAGCCCCAGCGTCACCGCGGCCAGCTTCCCCGCCGACGTCGAGACGAACGCGACGCCGACGACCCGCTCCTCGACGTACTCGGGGAACTGGTCGGCGAACGCCATCACCGTCATCCCGCCCATCGAGTGCCCGACCAGCACCACCGGGCCCTCGGGCACCGCCGCGTCCAGCACCGCCTTCAGGTCGCGGCCCAGCTGGTCGATGGTGGCGGGCCCGCCCGCCACCTGGTCCCGTCCGCGCTCGCTGCGGCCGTGACTGCGCTGGTCCCAGTACACCGCCCGTACGGTGCCGCGCAGCGCCGCCCGCTGGAAGTGCCAGGAGTCCTGGTTCAGGCAGTACCCGTGCGAGAACACCACCGTCACCGGCTGCGGCGCCTCGGCGCGGCGGCGCAGCCAGCCGCGGCTGCGGCGCGAGGGCGGTGTCTGCGGCTCGGGCTCGGGCGGCGCGACGTCCTCGGTCTCGTAGTACAGCTCCGTGCCGTCCTCCGCCGCGACCGTGCCGGGCTGTCCGCGCAGCGTTCCGTACGGGCCCGCCGAGTCCAGCGCCAGCCGGGCGCGGCGGCGCATCCCGCGGCCGACGGTCACCCGCTCGATCGCCACGCCCGCGGCGGCGCCCGCCGCGACCACCCCGATCGCCGCGCCGACCAGCCCTGCCTTCTCCCACTTCACGCCTTCTGGCACGGTGCTCCATCGCTGTCGCCTGCGCCGGGACCGGCGCCTTCCCCCACGTATACCCGCGGGACCCGCGCGCCGATCACGCCGTGGGACACGGGGCGTCGTCGCTGCCGCCTGTGGTCTCGCCCGCCGAGACCAGGGGGCCGGTCACGCCTACGGGCACGGCGCGCCGTCGCTGGCGCCCACGTATACCCGTGGGACCCGCGCGCCGATGCGGGTGACGATCTCGTACGCGATCGTGCCGCACGCCCGTGCCCAGTCCTCGGCGGTCGGCTCGCCCTGGTCACCGGGGCCGAACAGCACCGCCTCGTCGCCGGGCTCGGCCGCGTCGCCGCCGAGGTCCACCACGAACTGGTCCATCGCGACCCGGCCCGCGACCGTCCGCCACTTGCCCGCGACCAGCACCGGGCCCGTGCCCGAGGCGTGCCGCGGCACGCCGTCCGCGTAGCCCAGCGGCACCAGCGCCAACGTCGTCTCGCCCGGCGTCACGTACTTGTGCCCGTAGCTCACCCCGTGCCCGCCCGGCACCCGCTTCACCGACGCCAGGCGGCCGACGACCGTCATCACCGGCCGCAGCCCGAAGTCCGCGGAACCGCCGATCTCGGGCACCGGCGAGATGCCGTACATCGCCACGCCCGGCCGCACCAGGTCGAAGTGCGCCTCCGGCAGCGTCAGGGTGCCCGGCGAATTCGCGAGGTGCCGCACCTCGGGGGTGAGGCCCGCCGCCTCGGCCTGCGCCAGGGCCTCCTTGAAGACGTTCAGCTCCCGCTCGATGGAGGGGTGGCCCGGTTCGTCGGCGCAGCTGAAGTGCGCCCACACTCCTGTCACCCGGATGAGGCCGTCGCGCTCGGCCGCGCGGGCCCGTGCGACCAGTTCGGGCCACTGGGCGGGCTGGGCGCCGTTGCGGCCGAGGCCCGCGTCGATCTTGAGCTGCACCCTGGCCGGGCGGCCGGCCGCCTCGGCCGCCGCCGTGGCTTCGCGGAGCGCCCACATCGCGCTCACCGTCACGTCGATGTCGGCTTCGACGCACTCCCGCCAGGGCCCTCCGGGGGTCCACAGCCAGCACAGGGTGCGGGCCTTCAGGCCCGCTGCCCGCAGGGTCAGGGCTTCCTCGGGGGTGGCCACGCCGAGCCAGGTCGCTCCGGCCTCGACGGCCGCCTTGGCGCACGGGACCATTCCGTGGCCGTAGGCGTCGGCCTTCACGACGGCCATGAACGCGGCCGTGGGTGCCTTTGCGCGCAGCGCTCTCACGTTTGCTCGCAGCGCGGTCAGGTCCACTTGTGCCCAGCCGCGCATCCGCTTCTCGTCCATTGCGGTCAGTGTCTCAGGTCGGGTGCTGGGCGTGTCTTTCCCGCCCGCCCGCCCACCCGTGCGGGTGTTTTGTCGTCTGCGGGTGCCGCTTGTGCCTGGGTCGGTGCCGGTCCGGGGCACCTCCTCGGGCGACGAACGTGCACCCACTTCGAAAACGTCCAGCCCCTTTCCGTTCGTCCCCCTGCGGGGGCACCCCGGCCCGTCCCCTCCCGGTACGTCGGCGTCCGCCCGCCGGTGGGGGTGGCGGAGGGGGGTGGGTGGGCTCGGGTACGTCAGTGTCCGACGGTCCGCTGTGGTGGCCGGGGAGGGGGTGGGCTCGGGTGCGTCGGCGGCCGACGGTCCGCGGGGGTGGCCGGGCGGGGCAGGGGTCGCAGGGGCCGTTCGTGATTCGCCGGACAGGCGCTAGGTGGGGAGGCGGAGGCCGTTGTAGAGGAGTGAGGCGATGCGTACGGCGTCGTCCTGCCAGCCTTCGGAGCGCAGGCCGCAGATGCCGCCGAGGGCGCGGAGGAGGAGGCGGCCGCTGACGTCCTCGCGGATGAGGCCGGCGGCGGCGCCGGCGGTGAGGAGGTGGTCCAGGGCACGGGCCATCTCGGCGCGGGTGTCGTCGAAGACGGGCGAGTCGGTCGCCATGATGCTCTCCAGCACTTCGCCCATGCCGCGGCCGACCGCCGCGTGCTCCACGAGCAGCAGGAGGAAGGCGCGCAGGGCTTCGTCGGGGGCGTGCTGGGCGAGCAGCCGGGAGGGGGCCGCGCAGAGGTCGGCGACCTCTTGGCGGTACACGTCGGCGACAAGGGCTTCGCGGGTGTCGAAGTGGCGGTACAGCGTGCCGACGGCCACACCGGCACGGCGGGCGATCTCCTCGACGTGGGCGTCGTCGTCGGAGAGGAGTGCTTCGCGCGCGGCGGCGAGGAGCGCTTCGCGGTT
The DNA here is from genome assembly GCF_042957385.1 of Streptomyces sp. NPDC008079. NCBI lineage: Bacteria > Bacillati > Actinomycetota > Actinomycetes > Kitasatosporales > Streptomycetaceae > Streptomyces > Streptomyces sp. NPDC008079. The sequence goes on along the minus strand of NZ_JBIBIC010000018.1, from coordinate 150,066 downwards.
GCGGCGGGCGTCGGCGCGCAACGGGCGTGGTGACGGCAACAGTCCTCCATAAGGTGAATCGGACTCCGCTTGTGTACAGTTTCCGGAGTCGGGTTCACTTTACTGGGGAGAACGTCCGTGACGATCGAGAACGAGGGGCTTGACGGCCTGCGTGTGCTGGTGACCGGCGGCAGCCGAGGGCTCGGGGAGGCGACGGCCCGCCGCTTCGCCGCCGCGGGCGCCACGGTGCTGACGGCCTCGCGCACCGCGCCGCCGGACGACCTGGACGCCGCCTTCATCCCGGCCGACCTGCGGTCCGAGGAGGGGGTGCGGGAACTGGGGCAGCGCGTGCTGGACAGCGTCGGAGGCGTTGACGTCCTGGTGAACAACGCGGGAGCCGCGACCGGGCCGATGCCGACTCTGGAGCGGTCCGACGCGTCGTGGCTCGCCGACCTGGAGATGAATCTGCTCAGCGCGGTCCGGCTCGACCGGGCGTTGGTTCCGGGGATGGTCGAGCGCGGCTCGGGCGTCGTGGTGCACGTCTCGTCCATCGCCAGCCACCTCCCCCAGCCCGCCGAGGCGTCGTACGCCGCGTCGAAGGCGGCGCTCAACGCCTACAGCCGCGAACTGGCGACGGCGGTGGGCGGCCACGGCGTACGCGTGGTGTGCGTGCTGCCGGGCTTCGTCGTCACCGAGGGAGCCGCCGGCCACCTCCGGCGGATGGCCGACAGTGAGGGCATCGGCGTCGACGACGTCACGCAGCGGATCGTGGAGCACCTGAAGCTGCCGATGGGACGGCCCGGCGAACCCGAGGACGTCGCCGAGATGATCGCGTTCCTCGCGTCCGACCGCGCCAAATGGCTCACCGGCGCCCAGTTCAGGGTCGACGGCGGCATCATCCCCACCGTCTGAGCCCCAGCGATTCCGAGGAGAGACACTGTGACCTTCAGGCTGACGTCACTGATCGTGGACGCCGCGGACCCGGAGAGCGAAGGCGCGTTCTGGCACCGCCTGCTCGGCGGCTCGGTCACCCGGACGGCCACGCACCACTTCCTGCGCAGCGACGGATTCCCCGTGCTCGTGGTCCAGCGGGTTCCGGGGCATGTCATGCCGCGGTGGCCCGACGGGACCTCCCAGCAGATGCACTTCGACCTCGCGACGGACGACATGGAGAGCGCCGACACGCGGGTGCTCGCGGCCGGCGGCCGACGGCTGCGGCCGACCGGCGACGTCGGCTCTGCCGGCCGCGAGGGCGCCCGGGTCTACGCCAGTCCGGCCGGGCACCCCTTCTGCGTTCGCCCGGCCTGACCCCCGCGACGGCTACGGGACGACCTCCCGGTCGGCGGCGGCGAGGAGCGTGCGGAGGGGGGCCGTGTCGGGCGTGTCGGCGATGGCCGCGTCGATGGCGTCGTCCATGCCGTTCTCCCAGGCCGGCGGGAGAACAAGTCCGGGGCGGCCCGTCCAGGCGATGTCGGGGGCGGCGAGTCCGGACTCGATGAGACGGAGCTGGATGAGACCGGCCAGCCCGTCGAAGACCACGGGCCGGATGAAGTTGCGCGCCGACGCGCCGGTCAGGCGGCCCGCCTGCGGCGGCTTGGGGATACGGTCGGCGACCGCCATCCACAGCAGGCCGTGGTCGAAGGCGTCGAGCACGGCCTCCAGGGTGGGCAGATCGGTGTCCGTCACCGTCTCGGAGGAGGCGCGGCGGGACGTACGGGCCGCGCCGTCCTGGTCCGGCGACTCCGCGCGCAGCGCCCTGGCGACCGCGAGCAGCAGCGGTCGGGACCAGCCCTCGGCATCCGCCGAGGCGCGGGCCATGACCAGGTCGTCCCAGGCCAGACGCGGGCGCTCGGCCGCCTCCGGGGGCAGCGTGCGCGCCTCCAGAGCGGCGAACACCTGGCTCTGGTCCCGCAGCAGGGACAGCGCGTTCGCCTCCCCCTCACCTTCATCCGTCGCACCGTCGGCGGGCAGCCGCTCGATCCGGGCTATCCGGTCCTGGAGCGGCGGGTGGGAGTCGTACGGGTGCGGCTTCGGCGGACGTCGACCGTCCGCGAGCGCGGCGAGCCTCTCCCCCGGCCGGGCGGCGAGCAGTCGCGAGAATCCGCCGAGGACCTCGCCGACCGGAGGCAGCGCCCCCACGGGGCCGCCCATCCCGGCGTACGTGTCCACGTAGTGGTCGTACGCGGCGTCGATGACCGGCATGGCGCGCAGTGCGCCGACCGTCGCGTCACGGCCCGCGTACCGGGCGGCCGACTCATCGGCGGCGAACTCCTGCTGGCGGGCGACGGACTGCGAGGTCCGCAGGAACATCCGGGCGTAGCCGACGTAGACGGCGCCGACCACGTAATGCATCCGCGTGGTGCCCTCGCTGAACACCTCCACCGTGTGCAGTACGGCCGCCCGGCCGCGCAGGGTGAGGCCGCCGAGCCGGGTGTCGCGATTGCCGTAGTGGCCGAACTCATGCGCCAGAACGGCCCGCAGCCGGGGCACGGTCAGCCCCGCGAGCAGCGGCAGGCCCAGCAGCAGACGGCGCCGCCCCGGCAACAGGCCCAGCAGACGGCTCTGTTCCGCCACCCCCGCGTTGACTTCGGAAACCAGGTACAGCTCGTCCGGCGCCCGCTCCCCCGCCACCTCCGCCGCCGCCCGCACCTGCTCCCACAACTCGGGCTGCTCCTGCGCCGTGACCGCCACCCCGTCCGGCACCGACCCCAGCCGCCCGGCCCGCAGAAACGCCAGCATCCCCCGCACGATCGCCACCGCCACCAACGCCGTGACCATCAAAATCGTGCCCTCGAACCACGCCGCCCCCGCCGCGAACCACCGCGTCACCAGCAGCCAGTCCAGCGCCGCCATCGCCGCCAACAGCACAAACCCCAACAACACGAACCCGACCAGCAACACCAACGCGCGCACAGCACGCAGCCGGAACGTCATCGACAATCCCCCCACAGGACCAGCCCACCCCCACCGGCACACCCCGACAAGGCCCGCAGATCCTACCCCCCACCCCAAGCCCCCCCGATCCCCCGCCTCACCTGCCCCCCCCGGACGAGCACCCCGGCCGCCCCCGCGGACCGTCGGCCGCCGACGCACCCGAGCCCACCCACCCCCCTCCGCCCGCCACCACAGCGGACCGTCGGCCGCCGACGTACCCGTGCCCACCCACCCCCCTCCGCCACCCCCACCGGCAGGCGGACGCCGACGTACCGGGAGGGGACGGGCCGGGGTGCCCCCGCAGGGGGACGAACGGAAAGGGGCTGGACATCATCGAAGTGCGGGCACGTTCGTCGCCCGAGGAGGTGCCCCGGCCCGGCACCGACCAGGCACAAGCGGCACCCGCAGACGAAGAAAACACCCGCAGGGGTGGGCGGGCGGGAAAGACAAGCTAAAGGCTGCGCCACGCAGTGGGAACGGCTGCGGCCACATCCAACGCCGCAAGCGGCGCTCCCCCCGACCCCAGCCGCGCAGCGAGCCCATGCAGGTACGCCCCACAACCGGCCGCGTCCATCGGCGCAAGCCCCGCCGCGAGCATCGACCCCGCAAGCCCGGACAGCACGTCCCCACTCCCCGCCGTCGCCAGCCACGCGACCCCCGTCGGATTGACGCGAACGGCCGCCCGGGGCGACGGCGAAGCCACCAACGTGGTGGCCCCCTTGAGCAGAACGGTGGCACCGAACCGCCCGGCCAGCCCCCGCACGGCGTCGAGGCGCCGCGCCTCGACCTCCTCCCGCGCCCAGCCGAGCAGCGCGGCGGCCTCCCCGGCGTGCGGGGTGAGGACGGTGGGGGCGCTCCGCTCCCGTACGGCGGCGGGCGAGAGGAAGCGCAAGGCGTCGGCGTCGACGAGGACCGGCACCGAGGTGGCGAGCACGTCGGTGACGGCCTGCCGCGCCTCCGGGGAGTCGCCGATGCCGGGCCCGACCACCCAGGACTGAACGCGCCCGGCGCTGTGCGGGGACCCGGTGGACACCAGCACCTCGGGGTGCCGGGCGAGCACGGCGTCGCCGCCGGGCCCGACGTAGCGCACCGCCCCGGCGCCGCCCCGCAGCGCGCCGGAGACGGCGAGGACGGCGGCCCCCGGATACCGCCCGGACCCGGCGACGACGCCGACGACACCGCGCCGGTACTTGTCGCTCGACTCCCCCGGCCGCGGCAGCGCGGCGGCGACGTCCGCGTGCTGGAGCGCCTCCAGTTCGGGTTCGCCGAGGTACGGCCCGAGGCCGATGTCGACGAGCCGGGGCGCCCCGGCGAAGGTGGCGGCCGGGTCGACGAGCAGCCCCGGCTTGTACGTACCGAAGGTGACGGTCGCGTCGGCGTGCACGGCGTCCCCGAGGACTTCCCCGGTGTCGGCGTCGACGCCGCTGGGCAGGTCGACGGCGACGACGAGGGCGCGGGAGGCCCCGGCGGCCTCGGCGAGCGGTACGGCGCCGGGCCGCAGGCCGCCCTTGCCGCCGATGCCGACGATCCCGTCGAGCACGAGGTCGGCCCGCCCGATCAGCGCCTCGGCGTCCTCCGCGGCGGCGGCGCGGCCCCCGGCGGCCAGCAGGGCGGCGAGGCCGCCGCGGTGGGCGCGTTCGGGGGCCAGCAGCACGGCGTGCACGGCGGCGCCGCGGCGGGCCAGCCGGGCACCGGCGTACAGCGCGTCACCGCCGTTGTCGCCGCTCCCGGCGAGGACGACGACGCGCGCGCCGTACGTACGCCCGAGCAGGTCCCGGCACGCCGCCGCGAGCCCGGCCGCCGCGCGCTGCATGAGCGCGCCCTCGGGCAGCCGGGCCATCAACTCGCCCTCGGCGGCCCGTACGGTCTCCACCGCGTGCGCGTACCTCATGGAAAGTCCTCCGGCAGGGCTCGACGGAAACAGCCTCAACGGACACTACGCGCCCGGCGCGCACCCAGCCCCCCGACCAGGCGGACCGGACGCACCGGACGCGCCCGGCGCATCCGCCCGGCCCGCCCCCGCCACCCGCCCGCGGGTCAGCCCTCCGCGATGACCACCGCGGACGCGACCCCGGCATCATGGCTGAGGGAGACGTGCCAGCCGCGTACCCCCAGCTCCGCGGCCCGCGCGGCCACGGTCCCGGTGACGGTCAGCCGGGGCCGGCCGGACGGCTCCGTGGTGATCTCGGCGTCGAGCCAGTGCAGCCCGGCGGGGGCGCCCAGGGCCTTGGCGAGCGCTTCCTTGGCCGCGAACCGGGCGGCCAGCGAGGCGACACCGCGCCGCTCGCCGGTCGGCAGCAGCAGTTCGCCGGGGAGGAAGAGCCGGTCGGCCATGCCGGGCGTGCGCTCCAGGGCGGCGGCGAAGCGGTCGATCTCGGCGACGTCGATCCCGACCCCGACGATCACTGGCCATCCCCTTCGCTCGACGTGCCGTTCATGCCGGCCAGCTTAGGCCGTGCCCCCACCCGCCGTGCCCCCGGCCGCACGCCGCACCCCCGGCCGCGCTCCACACCCCGCCCGCGCGCCGCACCCCCCGCCCGCGCTCCGTACACGTACGTCTGGACAATGGGGCCCGTGCCGACGACCCCAGCCGCGACCAGCCCCTATGTCGACCTGACCCGCGAGGAGTGGAGTGCGCTGCGCGAGCGCACGCCGCTGCCGCTGACCGCCGAGGAGGTGGAGCGGCTGCGCGGCCTGGGCGACGTGATCGACCTGGACGAGGTGGTGGACGTCTATCTGCCGCTGTCCCGGCTGCTGAATCTGTACGTGGCCGCGCACAACCGGCTGCGCGGCGCGCTGAACACCTTCCTGGGGGACGCGGTGGGGGCGCCTCCGCCGAAGGCAGGGGGAGGGCACCACGCACAGCCGGGGACGCCGTTCGTGATCGGGGTGGCGGGCAGTGTGGCGGTGGGCAAGTCGACCACGGCCCGGCTGCTCCAGGCGCTGCTGGCCCGCTGGCCCGAGCACCCGCGGGTCGAACTGGTCACCACCGACGGCTTCCTGCTGCCCAACGCGGAGCTGCACCGGCGCGGCCTGATGTCCCGCAAGGGCTTCCCCGAGTCGTACGACCGCCGCGCGCTGACCCGCTTCGTGGCGGACGTGAAGGCCGGCCGCGACGAGGTCACCGCGCCGGTCTACTCGCACCTGATCTACGACATCGTGCCCGGCGAGACGCTGACAGTCCGCCGCCCGGACATCCTCATCGTGGAGGGCCTGAACGTCCTCCAGCCTGCGCTGCCCGGCAAGGACGGCAGGACGAGGATCGGCCTGGCCGACCACTTCGACTTCAGCGTGTACGTGGACGCGCGCACCGAGGACATCGAGCAGTGGTACCTGGGGCGGTTCAGGAAACTGCGCGAGACGGCCTTCCAGGACCCGCACTCGTACTTCCGCAAGTACACCCAGGTCTCGGAGGACGAGGCGCTGGAGTACGCCCGGCTGATGTGGCGCACCGTCAATCAGCCCAACTTGCAGCAGAATGTGCTGCCCACCCGCAGCCGGGCGACGCTGGTGCTCCGCAAGGGACCGGGGCACAAGGTGCAGCGCCTGTCGCTGCGCAAGCTCTGACGCCGGCCACCCCGGCGCCGGTCACATGACGCGGCTCGCCCGACGCGGGCCGCCAGATGTCGAGGAAACGGGAGCCCCGCCGTGCTGCACCTGCGGATGATCGTGCCCGCCGACCGCACCGAGGAGGTCGCGCGACTGGTCGGCGCGACCCTCGGCGCCACCCATCTGACGGTGATGCGCGGCGCCGCGTACGACCCGCTCGGTGACGTGCTGACCTGCGACGTGGCGCGGGAGGCGGCCGACGGCCTGCTGGTCGGGCTGCGTGAGCTGGGCGTGGCGGAGACCGGTTCGATCGCGGTCGAGAACATCGACCTGACGCTGTCGACGAGTGCGGAGAAGGCCGAGGAGGACGCGCCGGGCGAGGGCGCGGACGCGGTGCTGTGGGAGTCGCTGGTCGAGGAGACGCACGAGGAGTCGACGCTGACGGTCACGTACATCGCGTTCCTGACGGTGGCGACGATGCTGGCCGCGTACGGCGTGATGCTGGACAGCTCGATCCTGATCGTCGGCGCGATGGTGGTCGGGCCGGAGTTCGGGCCACTGGCCGGGATCTGTACGGGGGTGGTGCGACGTCAGCGCCGCCTGGTGGGGCGGTCGGTGGCGGCGCTGCTGATCGGCTTCCCGGTGGCGATGCTGATCACCGGCGGGTTCAGCGATCTGATGAGCCTGTTCGGGCTGTTCACGCAGGCGCGGTTCGACGCGCCGCACCCGGCGACGGAGTTCATCTGGCAGCCGACGTGGGATTCGTTCGTCGTCGCGTTCCTCGCCGGGATCGCCGGAATCCTCTCCCTGACCTCGTCCAAGTCGGGCGCGCTGGTGGGCGTGGCGATCTCGGTGACGACGGTGCCGGCCGCCGCGAACGCCGCCCTGGGGATCAGCTACGGGGCCTGGGGCGAGGCGTGGGGCTCCACCTTGCAGCTCGTGATCAACCTGGCGGGCATCGCGGTGGCGGGCACGTTGACGCTGCTCGCCCAGAAGTGGCTCTGGGCGAAGCGGCACATACCCGCCGCCTGACGGCGTACGGTCGGCCCCCGCGCGGGGCGGCTCAGCCCAGGGTGGACTTGACGACGTCGGCCAGCCGCCCGGCGACGGACTGGGCGTGGTCGATGTCGGCGGCCTCGACCATCACGCGCACCAGCGGCTCGGTGCCGGAGGGCCGCAGCAGGACCCGGCCGGTGGTGCCCAGCTCGGTCTCGGCCTCGGCGACGGCGGTCAGCAGCTCGGGCGTGGAGTCGACGCGGCTCTTGTCGACGTCCGGCACATTGACCAGCACCTGCGGCAGCCGCACCATGACCCCGGCCAGGTCGGCCAGGGTGCGCTTGGTGGCGGCGACGCGGGCGGCCAGCAGCAGACCGGTCAGGGTGCCGTCGCCGGTGGTGGCGTGGTCGAGCACGATGACGTGCCCGGACTGCTCGCCGCCGAGCGCGTACCCGTGCTCCTTCATCGCTTCCAGGACGTAGCGGTCGCCGACGGCGGTCTGCACCATCTCGATGCCTTCGCGTTCCATCGCCAGCTTGAAGCCGAGGTTGGACATCACGGTGCCGACGACGGTGTTCTCGCGCAGGGCGCCGCGCTCGCGCAGCGACAGGGCGAGGATCGCGAGGATCTGGTCGCCGTCGACCTCCTCACCGGTGGCGTCGACGGCCAGGCAGCGGTCGGCGTCGCCGTCGTGCGCGATGCCGAAGTCGGCGCCGTGCTCGACCACGGCGGCCTTCAGCAGCTCCAGGTGGGTGGAGCCGCAGCCGTCGTTGATGTTGAGCCCGTCGGGCTGGGCGCCGATGGTGATGATCTCGGCACCGGCGCGCGAGAACGCCTCGGGCGAGACGCGGGAGGCCGCGCCGTGCGCCTCGTCCAGGACGACCTTCAGGCCGTCGAGGCGGTTGGGCAGCACCGCGATGAGGTGGGCCACGTACTGGTCGAAGCCCTCGTCGTAGTCGCGGACCCGGCCGACGCCGCCGCCGGTCGGGCGGTTCCAGGGGGCGCCGGTGCGGTGCTCCTCGTAGATCGCCTCGATCCGCTCCTCCAGCTCGTCGTCGAGCTTGTGGCCGCCGCGCGCCAGGAACTTCACGCCGTTGTCCGGCATCGCGTTGTGGCTCGCGGAGAGCATCACGCCGAGGTCGGCGCCCAGCGCGCCGGTGAGATACGCCACCGCCGGGGTGGGCAGCACACCGACCCGCAGGACGTCCACGCCCGCGCTCGCGAGGCCCGCCACGACGGCCGCCTCCAGGAATTCGCCCGAGGCGCGCGGGTCGCGCCCCACGACCGCCACCGGCCGGTGGCCCGCGAAGCTGCCCGCTTCGCCGAGCACGTGTGCCGCCGCGACCGACAGGCCGAGAGCAAGCTCGGCGGTGAGGTCGGCGTTGGCCATGCCCCGCACGCCGTCGGTGCCGAAGAGTCGTCCCACAGTGTTTCCTCCGATGATCCGTGCGGTCGTGCGGCCGTCCCGGGACGCGACGATCCCTGCGCCGCCGGGCCTCCCGTGCCCCGCGGTCCGCGCCCCCGGTGCGGGGACATGGCTCCACCATCCAGGGCTCAGAGCCATATCAACAGACAAATGTGCCGATTCCCAGGAATGCGAACGCCTCGGAGGCACAAAGTGTCTCCGAGGCGTTCGATGCGCCCGGCGCGGGTTTGGTTCCCGCGCCGGAGGCGACTTAGCGCTTGCTGAACTGCGGGGCCTTGCGGGCCTTCTTCAGACCGGCCTTCTTCCGCTCGACCGCGCGGTCGTCACGGGTCAGGAAGCCGGCCTTCTTCAGCGGGCCGCGGTTGTTGTCCACGTCCGCCTCGTTGAGCGCGCGGGCGACGCCCAGGCGCAGGGCACCGGCCTGGCCGGAGATGCCGCCGCCGCTGATGCGGGCCACGACGTCGTACCGGTTGTCCAGCTCGAGCACCTTGAAGGGCTCGTTGACTTCCTGCTGGTGCACCTTGTTGGGGAAGTAGCCCTCAAGGGTGCGGCCGTTGATCTTCCACTTGCCGCTGCCCGGAACGATCCGGACACGGGCGATGGACTGCTTGCGGCGGCCGGTGCCGGCGGCCGGCTGCGGGTCGCCGAAGCGCGAGGCGAGCGACTCGGAGGTGTACTCCGACTCGGGGGTCTCGGACTCGAAGGTCGTGATCTCCTCGAAGGTCTCTTCACCCTCGACGACGGTCTCGGCAGTGGTCTCAGCCACGATTCTCCTCAGATTCTTTCTGGTAGCTGGTGGCCGGTACTACTGCGCGACCTGGGTGATCTCGAACGGCACCGGCTGCTGGGCAGCGTGCGGGTGCTGGTCGCCCGAGTAGACCTTCAGCTTCGAGAGCATCTGACGGCCCAGGGTGTTCTTCGGGAGCATGCCCTTGATGGCCTTCTCCACGGCCTTCTCCGGGTTCTTGTCGAGCAGCTCGTCGTAGCGCACGGAGCGCAGGCCGCCCGGGTACCCGGAGTGGCGGTACGCCATCTTCTGGGTCTTCTTGTTGCCCGACAGGTGCACCTTGTCGGCGTTGATGATGATGACGAAGTCACCGGTGTCGACGTGCGGGGCGTAGATGGGCTTGTGCTTGCCCCGCAGGAGGGTCGCGGCCTGGGTGGCCAGACGGCCCAGGACAACGTCCTGCGCGTCGATTACGTGCCACTGGCGGGTGACATCGCCGGGCTTGGGGCTGAACGTACGCACGGTCGCCTTCGCTTCTTCAGTGATGGTGTCTCCACGAGCCCGTGAGGGGCCGGGGAAACGGGTCCTTGTACAAGGCCACCCGGACGATCAGGCCAGCCCTGGCGGCATTCGGGGACGCAACCCGTCTGCCTGCCGCTGGTCATCGGCCCGGTGGACCGGCGTAAGGGCCCCTCACGTGAGATAGAGCAAGCCAATACGCATAACGACATCGAAGAATACCCGCGCGCCCCCGTACGGGTCAAAACGCGTCGGATTCCCGGGCCGGGAGGGGCCGTTCGGGACCCGTGGGGACCGGGCGTCCGCCGGGCCCTACCGCTTGCGCTCGACCCGCCGCTCGTCCCAGACCGGCTCCGTGGACTCCCTGACCAGACCGTCGGACCCGAAGACCAGATAGCGGTCGAAACTGCGCGCGAACCACCGGTCGTGCGTCACCGCGAGCACCGTGCCGTCGTACGACTCCAGGCCCTCCTGAAGGGCCTCGGCGCTCTCCAGGTCGAGGTTGTCCGTGGGCTCGTCCAGCAGCAGCGCGGTGGTCCCGGCCAGCTCCATGAGCAGGATCTGGAAGCGGGCCTGCTGCCCGCCGGAGAGCTTGTCGAAGGGCTGGTCGCCCTGCCGCTCCAGCTCGTACCGCCGCAGGACGCCCATGGCGCGGCCCCGGTCGTGCGCGTGGTCGCCCCACAGGATGTCGACCAGGGTGCGGCCGAGCAGTTCCGGGTGCGCGTGGGTCTGCGCGAAGTGGCCGGGCACCACCCGCGCGCCGAGCTTGAACGTCCCGGTGTGCGCGACGCTCCCGTCCCCGGCGAGCAGCCGCAGGAAGTGCGACTTCCCCGAGCCGTTGGAGCCGAGCACCGCGACCCGCTCGCCGTAGTAGACCTCCAGGTCGAACGGCTTCATCAGACCGGTCAGCTCCAGCTTCTCGCAGGTCACCGCCCGTACGCCGGTACGTCCGCCGCGCAGCCGCATCCGGATGTCCTGCTCGCGCGGCGGCTCCTGCGGGGCGCCCGCGTCCTCGAACCGCTTCAGCCGGGTCTGCGCCGCGTGGTAGCGGGACGCCATGTCGGGGCTGTTCGCCGCCTGCTGGCGCAGCCGCAGCACCATCGCCTTGAGCTTGGCGTGCTCCTCCTCCCAGCGCCGCCGCAGCTCCTCGAAGCGCGCGAAGCGCTCCTTGCGGGCCTCGTGGAAGGTGTCGAAACCGCCGCCGTGCACCCACACCGTGGACCCGGCCGGGCCGGTCTCGACGGCGACGATCTTCTGCGCGCTGCGGGCCAGCAGCTCCCGGTCGTGGCTGACGAACAGCACGGTCTTCTTGGTGAGGGCGAGCTGCTCCTCCAGCCAGCGCTTGCCCGGTACGTCCAGGTAGTTGTCCGGCTCGTCGAGCAGCAGCGTCTCGTCGGGGCCGCGCAGCAGGGCCTCCAGAACCAGCCGTTTCTGCTCACCGCCCGAGAGCGTCTTCACCTCGCGCCACTGCGCCCGCTCGTACGGCACGCCGAGCGCGGCCATCGTGCACATGTCCCACAGGGTCTCGGCCTCGTAGCCGCGCGCCTCGGCCCATTCGGCCAGGGCGTGCGCGTACGCCATCTGCGCCGGTTCGTCGTCCTGCGCCATGATCGCCAGCTCGGCCGCGTCGACCGCCTTGGCGGCGGTCCGGATCCGCGGGTGCGCGACGGAGACCAGCAGGTCACGTACGGTGCGGTCGTCGCGGACGCTGCCGACGAACTGCCGCATCACCCCGAGGCCGCCGCTGACCGTGACCGTGCCGCCGTGCGGCTTGATCTCGCCGGAGATCAGCCGCAGCAGCGTGGTCTTGCCCGCGCCGTTGGCGCCGACCAGCGCGACCACGGCGCCGTCGCCCACCCGGAACGAGACGTCGCCGAGCAGCGCCCGCCCATCCGGCAGGTAGTACTCCAAGTGCGCTGCTTCCACATGTCCCATGTCCTGGATTCTCCCTGTGGGGCGCGATCCGCCCCAACTCGTTTTCGTGAGGTCTCCACCGGCGCGTTCACCGGTGCGTTCTCCGGTGTGTTCACCGGAATATGTGCGCGGCCTGACCGGCAATATGATGCGCGGCATGACTGATGGGCCCGGACAGCAGCCGCAGCCTCCGCAGGAACCCCCCACGAGCGCCCCCGAGGGCGAGCGCGAGGTCCTTGAGGGACGCGTCATCCCCTCTCGGCCCCAGCCGCGCCACGCCGCCGCCCAGGCACCCCCGCAGCAGCCGTCGCCGTACGACGCGCAGGCGCCGCAGGGCCCGCAGCCGCCGTCGGGCCCGGCCGCCGACCAGCCCGCCGGGCCGCCGGGGGGCTACGCGGACGACCCGCGGCGCGGGTTCCGCCACGAGCCCGGACAGTCGCAGCCGCAGGCGCCGTCCTCCGGTCCCGCGTGGTCGCCGCAGGCCGAGCAGCCGGGCGCGTACCAGGTACGGCCCGGCGTCCCCGGCCAGGGCGCGGCCCGGCCGCACGCCTCGCTGCCGCCCGCCGCCGCGGCGCCGGGTGCCGCCGAGACCCCCGCGGCTCCCGCGCGGCCCACCAGCCCGACAGACCCGCGGCCGACCGCCCAGACCGCGCCCCGGAGCACGCCCCAGGCCCCCGCCCAGGGCGCACCCCGAAGCCCGTCGCAGAGCCCCCAGGGCGCCCCGCAGGGCGCGCCCGGCATGGGCACCCACCGTCAGCCCTTCCCGCGCCAGCAGCGCGGCCCGGGACAGCGTCGGCAAGGGGCGCACACGCCCGCCTCAGGGCCGGGCGGCCCGCCCTCGGGCGGGACACCCGACTGGGGCGCGCTCGCCGAGCAGCAGGCCGCCAGCGGTGCCAAGCGGCGCAAGCTGCTGATGCTCGGCGGCGGAATCGTCGCCGTCGCGGTGATAGCGGGCGGCGTCGCCACCGCCGTCGTCATGTCGGGCGGCTCGGACGACGAGCCGGTGGCCGGGCCGTCCTCGGCCACCAGCGGCGCCACGTCGCAGTCGCCGCTGCCGCCCGCGCCCTCGTTCTCCTCGGTCGCTCCCCCGCCGCCGCCCAACCCGCTGGACTTCATCTCCACCGCCGCCAAGGACACCGCCCCGATCACCGTGGGCGGCCTCTTCCCCGGCAAGCAGTTCCGGATCGGCGGCAACGTCTACTCCCAGACCGCCGCCGCCACCACCGCCAAGTGCGCCGACGGCGCCCGCAGCGAGCTGGCCGCCGCCCTCACCGCCAACGGCTGCCGCAAGCTGATCCGCGCCACCTACGTACGCGGCGGCGTGGCCGTCACCGTCGGCGTCGCCGTCTTCGACGACACCGCCCACGCGGCGAAGGTGCAGAAGACCGCCCACTACCTCGGCCCGCTCAACGGCGGCGGCATCAAGGACTTCTGCCACGCCGTCGCCTGCCAGATGACGTCCAACGCCGTCGGCCGCTACGCCTACTTCACCATCTCCGGCTTCAAGACCGGCAAGACCCTCACCAAGGCCGACACCACCGCCAAGCAGGCCGCCAACGACGCCTCCGACTTCGCCTTCCAGCGCGTCATCCAGCGCGGCCGCGACGCCGCGAGCGCCGCTACCCCGTAACGGCGGCGGCGGGCGCGGCGGGGGCGCACGGCAGGGTCCGTCTGTTGCGGGCCTCCACCGAGCGGGCGGCCAGCTGGTCGTCCGCCGGGTAGCCGACCTCTTCCAGGGTGAGGCCGTGCGGGCGCAGGACCTTGACGGCGGAGTGGCGCTCGCGCCCGGCCAGGACCTCGCCGGGGAAGCCGACCGGGCGGTGGCCGTCACCGACCAGGATCATCGCGCCGATCAGCGCGCGCACCATGTTGTGGCAGAAGGCGTCGGCGCGGACCGTGGCGACCGCGAGACCGTCGGCCGTACGCTCCCAGCGCAGGTCGAGCAGGGTGCGGATGGTCGTGGCGCCCTCGCGCTTCTTGCAGTACGCGGCGAAGTCGTGCTCGCCGAGCAGGAGTTCGGCCGCCGCGTTCATCCGGTCGACGTCCACCGGACGGTCGTGCCACAGCACGTGGCCGCGCAGCAGCGGGTCCACACCGCCGGGGTGGTCGCCGACGCGGTAGGCGTACCGCCGCCAGACCGCCGAGAACCGCGCGTTGAACCCGGCGGGTGCCGCCGAGACGTCCCAGACGCGTACGTCCCACGGCAGCCGTCCGGCCAGCCGCCGGCGCAGATTGCCGCCCTCGGCCGCCCACACGTCCGCGGGCAGGTCCACGTGCGCCACCTGCCCGCGCGCGTGCACCCCGGCGTCGGTGCGCCCCGCGACGGTCAGCTCCACCGGCTCCGCCATCCGCAGCACCGTCGGGATCGCCGCCTCCAACTCCCCCTGCACGGTCCGCCGGGTGCGCTGCTTGGCCCACCCGGAGAAGTCCGTACCGTCGTAGGCCAGATCCAGCCGCACCCGTACGGCGCCGGGCGCCACCTCGTCGCTCACGCGCGCATTCCTCTCAGCGGGATCAGGGGACTTCGGGGACTTCGGGGGCCGGGGATCGCGGGGACCAGCGGAACGGGCCCGTACCCCTCCGGCAGAGGGGTACGGGCCCGCGGGGTCGCTCCCGGGGTCTCAGAACGCTCAGGCGTCCTTGGACTCCTTGGGCTCCTCGTCGGCCGGAGCGGCGTCCTCGACCGCGTCGTCCGCGGTCTCGGGCGTGGCGTCCGCCGGCTCGGAGTCCTTCTTGAGGTCGGCCAGAGCCTCGTCACCGGCGCGGTCCTTGGCGGAACGCTTGGTGGCGGCCTCGGCCTCGCCCGTGGCGGCCTGCGCCACGGTCAGCGCCTCGACCAGCTCGATGACGGCCATCGGCGCGTTGTCGCCGCGGCGGTTACCGACCTTGGTGATCCGGGTGTAGCCACCCGGGCGGTTCTCGTACCGCGGCGCGATCTCGGTGAAGAGCGTGTGGACGACGCTCTTGTCCGTGATCGTCTGCAGCACCTGGCGACGGTTGTGCATGTCGCCCTTCTTCGCCTTGGTGATCAGCCGCTCCGCGACCGGACGCAGACGGCGCGCCTTGGCCTCGGTGGTCTTGATCCTGCCGTGCTCGAACAGCGACTTCGCGAGGTTCGCGAGCAGCAGCTTCTCGTGCGCGGCGCCGCCGCCGAGGCGGGCACCCTTCGCGGGCTGAGGCATGGTCTTTCTCCTTCTCCGCTGCACCGGCCGTACGAGGTACCGATGTCAGTGCGAACTGGCGGCTGCCAGCTCGATGGGGGTCCGGGGCCGGGCCCCGGTGCCCTCCCCGTTCGGTGCGAACCGGGAAGGCGCCCGGCGACGGCCGGGACCAGGGGTCCCGGCCGCGCCGGAGGCGATCAGTACTGCTCGGTCTCCACGAAACCGGCGTCCACGTCGTCGTCGGCGCCGAAGGCGTCGGCGGCGGCGGTGGGGTCGAATCCGGGCGGGCTGTCCTTGAGGGCCAGGCCCATGCCGGCCAGCTTCGCCTTGACCTCGTCGATCGACTTCGCGCCGAAGTTGCGGATGTCGAGCAGGTCGGCCTCGGAGCGTGCCACGAGCTCACCCACGGAGTGGATGCCCTCGCGCTTGAGGCAGTTGTAGGAGCGGACGGTGAGTTCCAGCTCCTCGATCGGCAGCGCCAGGTCAGCGGCCAGGGCGGCGTCCGTGGGGGACGGGCCCATGTCGATGCCCTCGGCGTCGACGTTCAGCTCGCGGGCCAGGCCGAACAGCTCGACCAGGGTCTTGCCCGCGGACGCCATGGCGTCACGGGGGCGCATGGCCTGCTTGGTCTCGACGTCGACGATCAGCTTGTCGAAGTCGGTGCGCTGCTCGACACGGGTCGCCTCGACCTTGTAGGTGACCTTGAGCACCGGGCTGTAGATGGAGTCGACCGGGATGCGGCCGATCTCCTGGCCCTGCTGCTTGTTCTGCACCGCGGAGACGTAGCCGCGACCGCGCTCGACGGTCAGCTCCATCTCCAGCTTGCCCTTGGCGTTCAGCGTCGCCAGGACCAGGTCGGGGTTGTGCACCTCGACACCGGCCGGGGGCGCGATGTCGGCGGCGGTGACGACACCCGGGCCCTGCTTGCGCAGGTACATCACGACCGGCTCGTCGTGCTCCGAGGAGACGACGAGCTGCTTGATGTTGAGGATGACGTCGGTCACGTCCTCCTTGACGCCCGGCACGGTGGTGAACTCGTGCAGGACACCGTCGACCCGGATGCTGGTGACAGCGGCACCGGGGATCGAGGAGAGGAGCGTACGGCGGAGCGAGTTGCCGAGGGTGTAGCCGAAGCCCGGCTCCAGCGGCTCGATCACGAACCGGGAGCGGAATTCGTCGACGACCTCTTCGGTCAACGAGGGACGCTGAGCGATCAGCATGAGTGTCGGTCCTTCATTCGTGGGCGCCCGCTATTTGACGCCCCCTGTACTACGAGGATACGGGCGGTACGACGGTTGCCCGTCGTACCGCCCGGCATCGCCTCGGTCCGTACGCCGAAGTAATTGCTTACTTCGAGTACAGCTCGACGATGAGCTGCTCCTGCACCTGGGTGTCGATCACCTGGCGCTCGGGCAGGCTGTGCACGAGGATCCGCAGCTTGCCGGCGTTGGCTTCGAGCCACGCGGGCACGGTCTTGTCGCCGGCCTCGCCCTGGGCCACCGCGAACGGGGTCAGGTTGCGGGACGACTCGCGGACCTCGACGATGTCGCTCACGGACACACGGGCCGACGGGATGTCGGTCTTGCGGCCGTTGACGGTGATGTGTCCGTGACGGACGAGCTGCCGCGCGTGGTCGCGGGACTTGGCGAAGCCGGCCCGGTACACCACGTTGTCGAGGCGGGTCTCAAGGATGCGCAGAAGGTTCTCACCGGTCTTGCCGGACTTCTGGTTCGCTTCCTTGTAGTAGTTCACGAACTGCTTCTCGAGGACACCGTAGATGCGCGCGCACTTCTGCTTCTCACGAAGCTGGAGAAGGTACTCGCTGTCCTTGGTGCGCCCGCGTCCGTGCTCACCCGGGGGGTAAGGACGGATCTCGATCGGGCACTTCGCGCTCTCGCACTTGCTCCCCTTGAGGAAGAGCTTCTGCTTCTCCCGACGGCAACGCTTGCAGTCGGCCCCGGTGTAACGCGCCATTGTCTCGTGTCTCCTGTATCAGCTTGTCAGACGCGGCGGCGCTTGGGCGGGCGGCAGCCGTTGTGCGGGGTCGGGGTGACGTCCTGGATCGAACCGACCTCGAGGCCCGTGGCCTGAAGGGAGCGGATCGCGGTCTCGCGGCCGGAGCCGGGACCCTTCACGAAGACGTCGACCTTGCGCATGCCGTGCTCCTGCGCCCGGCGGGCGGCCGACTCGGCGGCCATCTGCGCGGCGAAGGGGGTGGACTTGCGCGAGCCCTTGAAGCCGACGTGGCCGGCGGAGGCCCAGGAGATCACGTTGCCCGCGGGGTCGGTGATCGAGACGATCGTGTTGTTGAACGTGCTCTTGATGTGGGCGTGCCCATGAGCGACGTTCTTCTTTTCCTTGCGGCGCACCTTCTTGGCTGCGCCCTGACGGCCCTTAGGAGGCATGTGTCAACTTCTCCCGGTGGAGGTGGTCGGTCCTACAGCGAAGACCGCTGATGAGCGTCCGCTGAGGACTACTTCTTGCCCGGCTTCTTCTTACCGGCGATGGCGCGACGCGGACCCTTGCGGGTACGGGCGTTGGTGTGAGTGCGCTGACCGTGGACCGGCAGGCCACGACGGTGGCGCAGACCCTGGTAGCAACCGATTTCCACCTTGCGGCGGATGTCGGCCTGCACCTCGCGACGGAGGTCACCCTCGGTCTTGAAGTTGGCATCGACGTACTCGCGCAGCTTGACGAGGTCTTCCTCGGCCAGGTCGCGGACGCGGATGTCGGGGTTCACACCGGTCTCCTTCAGCACCTGCTGGGAGCGGGAGCGCCCGATGCCGAAGACGTAGGTGAGGGCGATCTCCACGCGCTTCTCACGCGGGAGGTCAACGCCTGAAAGGCGTGCCATTTTCTTGGCTCCTGATGGTTTCGGAGGTCTTCCGCAGTGCCGGCTCCTGACCGCCGACCGCTCGTGTGCTGAGCGGTGGTACGACCAGGTCCCCGGCCTCCGCCGGAGGTGTCATCCCCTTGTGGCAGGAGATGGGCACTGCGTATGTACGTGTGTGCGTCGCGCGAAGTTCTGCGGATGCAGGTAGGTCGGCGTGCGTCAGCCCTGGCGCTGCTTGTGGCGCAGGTTGTCGCAGATGACCATGACCCGGCCGTGACGGCGGATCACCTTGCACTTGTCGCAGATCTTCTTGACGCTCGGCTTGACCTTCATGAGGTGAGGTTCTCCGGGTCTTGAGATCTACTCGTTGCTACTTGTATCGGTAGACGATCCGTCCGCGCGTCAGGTCGTACGGAGAGAGCTCCACAACGACCCGGTCATCCGGGAGGATGCGGATGTAGTGCATCCGCATCTTGCCGCTGATGTGCGCGAGGACCTTGTGACCGTTCTGCAGCTCCACCTTGAACATCGCGTTCGGCAGAGACTCGATCACGGTGCCCTCGATTTCGATGGCGCCTTGCTTTTTGGCCATGTCCTGCTTTCGGGATCGGCTACCTTGGTCGGCCCCAGACATGCCAAAAGACACGCGAGAGCCGACGTGTCAGTCTACGTCACGCCACCCGGAAAGACGAATCAGGGATGTATGCCCTGCCCCGAAGATCCTTAAGCAAGCGGGTCTGGGGCGGTCGTGATGCCGTACTCGGCCAGTTTGGCCCTGCCGCAGTCCTCGGCGGTCAGGACGAGGGGGCCGTCCTCGGTGAGGGCGATGGAGTGCTCCCAGTGGGAGGACCAGGAGCCGTCGTCGGACTTGACCGTCCACTCGTCGGCGAGGACGTGGGTGCGGGGGGTGCCGAGGGTGACCATCGGCTCGATGGCGAGGCAGACGCCGGGGATCAGCTTGATGCCGCGCCCGCGCTTCTTGGTGACGTAGTTCAGCAGGTGCGGGTCCATGTGCATCTGGGTGCCGATGCCGTGGCCCCCGTAGTCCTCGACGATGCCGTACTTGCCGGAGGCGGGCCGCGGCTGGCGGCGGATGTAGCCCTCGATCGCCTTGGAGATGTCCTCCAACCGGTTGCCCTTGCGGAAGGCGGCGATGCCCGCCCACATGGACTCCTCGGTGACCCGGCTCAGCTCGATCAGCTCCGGCGCGTGCCCGCTGCCCACGAAGCACGTGAAGGCCGCGTCGCCGTGCCAGCCGTCCACGATGGCGCCGGCGTCGATGGCGATCATGTCGCCGTCCTTGAGCACCGTCTCGCGGTCCGGGATGCCGTGCACCACCACGTCGTTGACCGACGTGCAGATGTTGCCAGGGAAGCCGCCGTACCCCAGGAAGTTCGGCTTGGCGCCGTGGTCGGCGATCACCTTCGCGGCGACCTCGTCCAGGTCCTTGGTGGTGGCGCCGGGCACCGCCGCGGCGCGCGTCGCCCGGTGGATCGCCGCCACGACCAACCCGGCCTCGCGCATCTTGGCGATCTGCTCGGGGGTCTTGATCTCCACCATGACGGCTGGCGCCTTCCTTGTGTACGTCAGTGCTCGGGCACCGCCCGCCCCCTCGGGGACGGCATGTGCCCACTCAACGATACGGCCGTGGCGCCCGTCAGGGCACCACGGCCGATGCCGTGCTCTGCGGCGGCTACCGCCGCTCGCCCGCGCGCAGCGCGTCCATCGCGCGCTGCGTGACCTCGGCCACCGGGCCGAGCGCCGAGATCGTCACCACAAGGTCCTGCTGCTTGTAGTAGTCGATGATCGGCTCGGTCTCGCGGTGGTAGACCTCGATCCGGTTGCGGACCTTGTCCTCCGCGTCGTCGCTGCGCTGGTACAGCTCGCCGCCGCAGACGTCGCAGACGCCCTCGGTGGCGGGCTTGCTGTACTCGACATGGAAGACGTGCGCGCTGTTGTTGCGGCACACCCGGCGGCCGGCGATCCGCTTGACGACCTCGTCCTCGGGGACCTCCAGGTCGAGCACACCGTCGAGCGCGATCCCGTGCCCGGCCATGTACGCGTCCAGCGCGCGGGCCTGGAACTCGTTGCGCGGAAAGCCGTCGAGCAGGAAGCCCTCCGCCGCGTCCGCCTGCTCCAGGCGGTCCTCCGCCATGCCGATGGTGATCTCGTCAGGTACCAGGTCACCGGCGTCCATGAACGCCTTCGCCTGCTTGCCCAGGTCGGTCCCTTGACTGATGTTGGCGCGGAACAGGTCTCCCGTGGAGATGTGCGGGATCGACAGGTTCTTGGCGAGGAACGCGGCCTGCGTCCCCTTGCCCGCGCCGGGGGGACCGACCAGGACGATTCGCATCAGCGGAGGAACCCTTCGTAGTTACGCTGCTGGAGCTGGCTCTCGATCTGCTTCACCGTCTCCAGACCGACACCCACGATGATCAGGATGCTGGTGCCGCCCAGCGGGAAGCTGCCGTTGCTCCCGTTGAAGACCGCGATGGCGACCGTTGGCACGAGAGCGATGAGACCCAGATACAGCGATCCCGGCCACGTGATGCGATTCAGCACGTAACTCAGGTACTCCGCGGTGGGGCGGCCGGCCCGGATGCCGGGGATGAAGCCACCGTACTTCTTCATATTATCCGCCACTTCCTCGGGGTTAAACGAGATAGCGACGTAGAAGAAGGCGAAGAACACGATCAGCAGGAAGTAGGCGGCCATGTAGATCGGGTGGTCGCCCTTGGTCATGTTGCGGCTGATCCACTGCGCCCAGCCCGCGGTCGACCCGGAGAACTGCACGATCAGCGCCGGGATGTAGAGCAGCGACGACGCGAAGATGACCGGGATCACACCCGCCTGATTGACCTTCAGGGGGATGTACGTGGAGGTGCCGCCGTACGAGCGGCGGCCGATCATGCGCTTCGCGTACTGCACCGGAATTCGGCGCTGGGCCTGTTCGACGAAGACCACCAGGCCGACCATCGCGAGACCGACGGCGATCACCGCGAGGAACTCCACCCAGCCGCCGGCGATCTTGCCGGAGACCTTGATCGCCCACAGCGAGCCGGGGAATCCGGCGGCGATGGCCACGAACATCAGGATCGACATGCCGTTGCCGATGCCCTTGTCGGTGATCAGCTCACCGAGCCACATGATCATCACGGTGCCCGCGGTCATGGTGGTCACCATGGTCACGGTGGTGAAGATCGACTGGTTCGGCACGATGTCGAACTTGTTCTGGCAACTGGAGAACAGGCTGCCGGAGCGGGCGGTGGCGACGAGGCCGGTGCCCTGGAGGACCGCGAGCGCGACGGTCAGGTACCGGGTGTACTGCGTGATCTTGGTGGTGCCCGCCTGGCCCTCCTTCTTGAGGGCCTCCAGGCGTGGGATCACCACCGTGAGGAGCTGCAGGATGATGCTCGCCGTGATGTACGGCATGATCCCGAGCGCGAAGATCGTGAGCTGGAGAAGAGCGCCGCCGCTGAACATGTTCACCAGGCCGAAGAGGCTGTTGCTGCTCTTCGTGTCCTTGATGCACTGGTTGACCACCGAGTAGTCGATCCCCGGCACCGGAACATGCGCACCGAGGCGATAGATCACCACGATGCCCAACGTGAACAGCAGCTTCTTCCGCAGGTCGGGCGTCCTGAACGCCCGTGCGAACGCGGTGAGCACGGTGCCTCCTGCACCCCCCGCGCACGGCGGAAGGACGGTCTGATGAGGTACTGACTGATACGGGCAGATACGGCGCTGGCCATACGGCTGTACCACCCGCGAAAGCACACAGGCTCTGCGAACAGTAACAACCGACGTCACCCTACCCGCGAGGCGGGCTCCCTAGGAATGACCAATCGGCCAAGGAAATACAAGGAAACAACGACCGGGGATGCCCCTAGGTGCTGGGCATCCCCGGTCGTCGTGTGACATCTGACTCAGATGAGTTCGGTCACGGTACCGCCGGCGGCGGTGATCTTCTGCTGGGCGGACCCGGAAACCGCGTCCACGGTCACCTGGAGCGCCACGGTCACCTCGCCGGTGCCGAGCACCTTGACGAGCTGGTTCTTGCGTACCGCGCCCTTGGCGACCAGATCGGCCACCGTGACCTCGCCACCCTCGGGGTAGAGGGTCGCGAGCTTGTCCAGGTTGACGACCTGGTACTCGGTGCGGAACGGGTTCTTGAAGCCCTTGAGCTTCGGGAGACGCATGTGGAGGGGCATCTGCCCGCCCTCGAAGCGCTCCGGAACCTGGTAGCGGGCCTTGGTGCCCTTGGTGCCACGACCGGCCGTCTTGCCCTTGGACGCCTCGCCACGACCCACACGGGTCTTGGCGGTCTTGGCGCCGGGGGCCGGACGGAGGTTGTGGATCTTGATCGGGCTTTCGTTACCCATGATCAGTCGACCTCCTCGACCGTGACGAGGTGGCGGACGGTCTGGACCATGCCGCGGATCTCCGGCCGGTCCTCCTTGACCACCACGTCGTTCAGCCGCTTCAGGCCGAGCGACCGCAGGGTGTCACGGTGGTTCTGCTTGCTGCCGATGTAGGACTTGGTCTGGGTGACCTTGAGGCGAGCCATTACGCACCCACCCCGGCACGCGCACGCAGCAGGGCGGCGGGCGCGACGTCCTCGATCGGCAGACCGCGGCGGGCGGCGATCTCCTCGGGGCGCTGAAGCCCCTGGAGCGCGGCCACCGTGGCGTGCACGATGTTGATCGCGTTGTCCGAGCCGAGGCTCTTGGACAGCACGTC
Source organism: Streptomyces sp. NPDC008079 (assembly GCF_042957385.1). Taxonomy (NCBI): domain Bacteria; kingdom Bacillati; phylum Actinomycetota; class Actinomycetes; order Kitasatosporales; family Streptomycetaceae; genus Streptomyces; species Streptomyces sp. NPDC008079. The sequence continues at coordinate 127,288 of NZ_JBIBIC010000018.1, read as the reverse complement.
GTGGATACCGGCGCACTCCAGGACGGCGCGCACCGGGCCACCGGCGATCACACCGGTACCGGGGGAAGCGGGCTTGAGCAGGACGACGCCCGCGGCCTTCTCGCCCTGGATCGGGTGCGGGATGGTGCCCTGGATACGGGGGACCTTGAAGAAGTGCTTCTTGGCCTCCTCCACACCCTTGGCGATGGCGGCCGGCACCTCCTTGGCCTTGCCGTAACCGACACCCACGGTGCCGTCACCGTCGCCCACCACGACCAGCGCGGTGAAGCTGAAGCGACGACCACCCTTCACAACCTTGGCGACGCGATTGATCGCGACGACACGCTCGACATAGGCGGTCTTCTCGGCCTGCTGGCCGCCGTCCCGCCGGTCCTTACGGTCCCGTCGCTCGCCGCCACCGGCACCGCTTCCGCGGCGCTGGGGTCCAGCCATTGGAATTACCTCTCTTCGTTTTCCGCTAGCTACGGAACCGGATCAGAACTTCAGTCCGGCTTCGCGGGCGGCGTCCGCCAGGGCGGCGATGCGCCCCGCGTACTGGTTGCCGCCACGGTCGAACACGACAGCCTCGACGCCCTTGGCCTTCGCACGCTCGGCCACGAGCTGGCCGACCTGCTTGGCCTTGGCGCTCTTGTCGCCTTCGCCGCCGCGGATGGACGCGTCGAGGGTCGACGCGGACGCGAGCGTGTGGCCCGCGAGATCGTCGATGACCTGCGCCACGATGCCACGGTTGGAACGGGTCACGACCAGACGCGGACGCGCCTCCGTGCCCGAGACCCGCTTGCGGACGCGGATGTGGCGACGCTTGAGTGCCGCACCCTTGTACGCCTTGCCCTTGGCGATCTTCACACCGTATGCCATGGCTACTTACCAGCCTTTCCGACCTTGCGGCGGATGACCTCGCCGGCGTACTTGACGCCCTTGGCCTTGTACGGGTCGGGCTTCCGCAGCTTGCGGATGTTGGCGGCCACCTCGCCGACCTTCTGCTTGTCGATGCCCTCGACGGAGAACTTCGTCGGGTTCTCGACCTTGAAGGAGATCCCCTCGGGGGCCTCGACGAGAATCGGGTGGCTGTAGCCCAGGGCGAACTCCAGGTTGGAGCCCTTCGCCTGGACGCGGTAGCCGACACCGCTGATTTCGAGCTGCTTGCTGTAGCCCGCGGTCACGCCGGTGATCATGTTCGCCACCAGCGTGCGGGACAGGCCGTGCAGGGCCTTCGAGACACGCTCGTCGTTGGGGCGGGTGACCAGCAGAGTGCCGTCCTCGCCCTTGGCGATCTCGATCGGCGCGGCAACGGTGTGCGAAAGGGAACCCTTGGGGCCCTTCACAGCGACCGTGCGGCCGTCGATGGTGACGTCCACTCCGGCGGGAACCGAGATGGGCAGCTTGCCGATGCGCGACATTGCTATACCTCGCTTTCCCGGTTACCAGACGTAGGCGAGGACTTCCCCACCCACGCCCTTCTTCTGCGCCTGCTGGCCGGTGAGCAGCCCGTGGGACGTGGAGATGATCGCCACGCCCAGGCCGCCGAGCACCTTCGGCAGGTTGGTGGACTTCGCGTAGACCCGCAGACCAGGCTTGCTGATCCGCTTGATCCCGGCGATGGAGCGCTGCCGCTCCGGACCGAACTTCAGCTCGAGGATGAGGTTCTTGCCGACCTCGGCGTCCTCGACCTTCCAGCCGGTGATGTAACCCTCCTGCTGGAGGATCTCCGCGATGTGCGACTTGATCTTGCTGAACGGCATCTCGACGTCGTCGTGGTACGCCGAGTTGGCGTTACGCAGACGGGTCAGCATGTCCGCGATGGGGTCGGTCATGGTCATGAGTTGGCCCTGGGCCTCTCTCGCCGGGGTTTCCTATCTGTGCCATCCCTCTCCCCGAGAGGTGCGCCGCGCGGTGGCGGACACGTCGGGACGGGTGCGGTACGGGGACCTACGGCGTAGTAAGTCGAATCGGGCGGCGGACGCCCAACCCTTCTACCTTACGGGAAAAAGGTTGGGCCCCCGACCGTCCAGATGCTTACCGAGAGTTCCTGGTGATCCGGATTGCCCGGACTACCAGGAGCTCTTGGTCACGCCCGGCAGCTCGCCACGGTGGGCCATCTCACGAAGGCACACGCGGCACAGGCCGAACTTGCGGTAGACGGAGTGCGGCCGGCCGCAGCGCTGGCAGCGGTTGTACGCGCGCACAGCGAACTTCGGCTTACGAGCGGCCTTGGCAATGAGAGCCTTCTTCGCCACGGCTCACGCCTCCTTGAACGGGAAGCCGAGGTGACGAAGGAGGGCGCGGCCCTCATCGTCGTTGGTCGCCGTGGTGACCACGGTGATGTCCATACCCCGGACGCGGTCGATCTTGTCCTGGTCGATCTCGTGGAACATGACCTGCTCCGTGAGACCGAAGGTGTAGTTGCCCCGGCCGTCGAACTGCTTCGGCGACAGACCGCGGAAGTCGCGGATACGCGGGAGCGCGAGCGACAGCAGGCGGTCCAGGAACTCCCACATGCGGTCACCGCGGAGGGTGACGTGGGCGCCGATCGGCTGACCCTCACGCAGCTTGAACTGCGCGATGGACTTCCGGGCCTTGGTGACCTGCGGCTTCTGGCCGGTGATCGTGGCGAGGTCGCGGATGGCGCCCTCGATCAGCTTGGAGTCGCGGGCGGCGTCGCCCACACCCATGTTGACCACGATCTTGGTGAGACCGGGAATCTGCATGACGTTCTCGTACGAGAACTCGTCGCGCAGCTTGCCCGCGATCTCCTCGCGGTAGCGCGTCTTGAGACGCGGCTGTGCGTGCGTCGTAGCGGTGTCAGTCATCAGATGTCCTCACCGGTCCGCTTGGCAACGCGGATCTTGTTGCCCTCGTCGTCGAACCGGTAGCCGACGCGGGTCACGACCTTGTTGCCGTCCTTCTCAACAACGAGCTGCACGTTGCTGACGTGGATGGGCGCCTCGGTGGTGATGATGCCGCCGGTCTTCGAACCGCGGTCGGTCTGGCCGGCCTTGGTGTGCTTCTTGACCCGGTTGACACCCTCGACGAGGACACGGTCGAGCGCGGGGTAGGCAACGATGACCTTGCCCTGCTTGCCCTTGTCCTTACCGGTGATGACCTGGACCAGGTCGCCCTTCTTGATCTTCATCGGTTACAGCACCTCCGGCGCGAGCGAGACGATCTTCATGAACTTCTTCTCGCGCAGCTCACGGCCCACCGGGCCGAAGATACGGGTGCCGCGGGGGTCGCCGTCGTTCTTGAGGATGACGGCGGCGTTCTCGTCGAACCGGATGTACGAGCCGTCGGCGCGACGGCGCTCCTTGACGGTCCGGACGATGACCGCCTTGACGACCTCGCCCTTCTTCACGTTGCCACCGGGGATCGCGTCCTTGACGGTGGCGACGATGACGTCACCGATTCCCGCGTAGCGGCGACCCGAGCCACCGAGAACACGGATGCAAAGGATCTCCTTGGCACCAGTGTTGTCGGCGACACGAAGTCGCGACTCCTGCTGGATCACGTCTATCTCCTGTTTGTCGCGTCGGTTCCCGGCGGGGCCCACTCACGGGGAGCGGGCCACCGCCGAGCCTGACGGAACGGTCCTGAGGGAGTGCCCTCAGGGATTACTTGGCCTTCTCGAGGATCTCGACGACGCGCCACCGCTTGGTCGCGGAGGTCGGCCGGGTCTCCATGAGGAGGACCCGGTCGCCGATGCCCGCGGCGTTCTGCTCGTCGTGCGCCTTGAGCTTGTTGGTGCGGCGGATGACCTTGCCGTACAGGGCGTGCTTCACACGGTCCTCGACGGCGACCACTACGGTCTTGTCCATCTTGTCGCTGACCACAAGGCCCTCGCGGGTCTTGCGGAAGCCGCGCTGCTCGTCGGTCGTCTCAGTCACATTCTTCTCGCTCATCAGGCGCTCTCCACCGTCTCCACAGTCTCGATGCCCAGCTCACGCTCGTGCATCAACGTGTAGATCCGGGCGATGTCCTTGCGGACCACCTTGAGCCGGCTGTTGTTCTCGAGCTGCCCGGTGGCCCCTTGGAAGCGGAGGTTGAACAGCTCCTCCTTCGCCTCGCGCAGCTTGTTGACGAGCTCCTCGTCACCAAGCTGGCGCAGCTCGGAAGCCTTGGTACCGGCCGCCATCACGACTCACCTGCCTCGCGCCGCACGATGCGGCACTTCATCGGAAGCTTGTGCGCGGCGCGGGTCAGCGCCTCACGAGCAACCTTCTCGTTCGGGAATGACAGCTCGAACATCACCCGACCGGGCTTGACGTTCGCGATCCACCACTCGGGAGAACCCTTACCGGAACCCATGCGGGTCTCGGCGGGCTTCTTGGTCAGCGGGCGGTCCGGGTAGATGTTGATCCAGACCTTGCCGCCGCGCTTGATGTGACGGGTGATGGAGATACGAGCGGACTCGATCTGCCGGTTGGTCACGTAGGCGGGCGTGACGGCCTGAAGGCCGTACTCGCCGAACGCCAGCTCCGTGCCGCCCTTGGCCATTCCGTCGCGCCCGGGGTGGTGCTGCTTGCGGTGCTTGACCCTACGGGGGATCAGCATGGTACTTAGCCTTCCGTTCCGGGGGTCTCCGCGGCTGCTGCCGGGGCCTCGACGGCAGGAACATCCGTCTTGGAGGCCGGGGAGCCGGACGCGCCGTCGGTCTGAGGACGACGGCCGCCACCGCCACCGCGGCCACCGCGCTCGCCACCGCGGCGCTGCGGACGCTCGTTGCCGCCACCACGCGCCGGGCGGTTGCCCGCACGGGCCGCGGCGTTGTCGGCGCGGACCTCGGCGATGTTCTTGACGTCGCCCTTGTAGATCCACACCTTGACACCGATACGGCCGAAGGTGGTCTTGGCCTCGAAGAAGCCGTAGTCCACGTTGGCGCGCAGGGTGTGCAGCGGGACACGGCCCTCGCGGTAGAACTCGGAGCGGGACATCTCGGCGCCGCCGAGGCGGCCACCGCACTGGATCTTGATGCCCTTGGCGCCGGCCTTCATGGTGCCCTGCATGCTCTTGCGCATGGCACGGCGGAAGGAGACGCGCGAGGAGAGCTGCTCGGCGACGGCCTGGGCCACCAACTGAGCGTCCATCTCCGGGTTCTTGACCTCGAGGATGTTGAGCTGGACCTGCTTGCCGGTCAGCTTCTCCAGGTCACCGCGGATGCGGTCGGCCTCCGCGCCGCGACGGCCGATGACGATGCCCGGCCGGGCGGTGTGGATGTCGACGCGGACGCGGTCACGGGTGCGCTCGATCTCCACCTTGGAGATACCGGCGCGCTCCATGCCCTGCGTCATCATCTTGCGGATGGCCACGTCTTCCTTGACGTAGTCCTTGTACAGCTTGTCGGCGTACCAGCGGGACTTGAAGTCCGTGGTGATGCCGAGGCGGAACCCGTACGGGTTTACCTTCTGGCCCATTACCGGGTCTCTCCCTTGCTGGCGACGACCACGGTGATGTGGCTGGTCCGCTTGCGGATGCGGTAGGCGCGGCCCTGGGCGCGCGGCCGGAACCGCTTGAGGGTCGGACCCTCGTCCACATACGCCTCGCTGATGAACAGCGACTCGGCGTCGGTGTGGTCGTAGTTGTGCGCGGCGTTGGCAATGGCGCTGTCCAGCACCTTGCCGACCGGCACGCTCGCGGCCTGCGGGGTGAAACGCAGGACCGCCTGAGCCTCCGTGGCGTCCATGCCACGGATGAGGTCCACCACGCGGCGGGCCTTCATGGGCGTGACGCGGATGTACCGCGCCTGGGCCCTGGCTTCCATGGTTGTCCCTTCAGTGTCTGTCTTCGTCGTCACGGTTCAGCCCGCTCAGCGACGCCGCGACTTGCGGTCGTCCTTCTCGTGCCCGCGGAAGGTGCGGGTCGGTGCGAACTCGCCGAGCTTGTGGCCGACCATCGACTCAGTGACGAACACCGGGACGTGCTTACGGCCGTCGTGCACCGCGATCGTGTGACCCAGCATCGCCGGGATGATCATCGAGCGGCGGGACCAGGTCTTGATGACGTTCTTGGTGCCTGCTTCGTTCTGTACGTCCACCTTCTTGATCAGGTGGTCGTCGACGAAGGGCCCCTTCTTGAGACTGCGCGGCATCTAAACCCGCTCCTAGCGCTTCTTGTTCGTCTTGCGGCGGCGGACGATGTACTTGCTCGATGCCTTCTTCGGCGAGCGAGTACGACCTTCCTTCTGACCCCACGGGGAGACCGGGTGGCGACCACCGGAGGTCTTGCCCTCACCACCACCGTGCGGGTGGTCCACCGGGTTCATGGCGACACCGCGGACGGTCGGGCGGACGCCCTTCCAGCGCATGCGGCCGGCCTTGCCCCAGTTGATGTTCGACTGCTCGGCGTTGCCGACCTCGCCGATCGTGGCGCGGCAGCGGACGTCGACCATGCGGACTTCACCGGACGGCATGCGAAGGGTGGCCATGGTGCCTTCCTTCGCCAGTAGCTGGACGGAAGCGCCCGCGGAGCGGGAGATCTTCGCGCCGCCACCGGGCCGCAGCTCGATCGCGTGGATCGTCGTACCCACCGGGATGTTGCGCAGCGGCAGGTTGTTGCCCGGCTTGATGTCGGCGTTGGGGCCGTTCTCGATCCGGTCACCCTGCTGGAGCTTCGCGGGGGCGAGGATGTAGCGCTTCTCGCCGTCCGCGTAGTGCAGCAGCGCGATGCGCGCGGTGCGGTTGGGGTCGTACTCGATGTGCGCGACCTTGGCGGGCACGCCGTCCTTGTCATGGCGACGGAAGTCGATGACACGGTAGGCGCGCTTGTGGCCACCGCCTTGGTGGCGGACGGTCACACGACCGGCGTTGTTACGGCCGCCCTTGCTGTGCAGCGGGCGGACCAGCGACTTCTCCGGCGTGGACCGCGTGATCTCGACAAAGTCGGCGACGCTGGAGCCACGACGGCCCGGAGTCGTCGGCTTGTACTTGCGGATACCCATTTCTCAGTCCTCGGATGAATTCAGGACTTCGACACGATCCGGCCTCCGTTAGGAGACCGGGCCGCCGAAGATGTCGATTCGGTCGCCCTCGGCAAGGGTCACGATGGCGCGCTTGGTGTTGGCGCGCTTGCCGAAACCGGTGCGGGTGCGCTTGCGCTTGCCCTGCCGGTTGATCGTGTTGACCCCGGTGACCTTGACCGAGAAGACCGCCTCGACGGCCTGCTTGATCTGGGTCTTGTTCGCGCGCGGGTCGACGACGAACGTGTACTTGTTCTCGTCCAGCAGCGCGTAGCTCTTCTCCGAGACCACCGGCTTGATCAAGAGGTCACGGGGGTCCGTGTACGTCTTGCTGGTGATCACGGGTCCGGTGGTGGTCGTGTCGTCGCTCATCAGGCTTCGCTCCCTTCGAGCTCATCCTCGGAGGCGACGGCCTTGCCGGAGGCCGACTCAGGACCGGATCCCGCCACGAAACGCTCGAAGGCGTCCTTGGTGAAGACCACGTCGTCGGAGACGAGCACGTCGTACGTGTTGAGCTGGCCTGCGTCCAGGATGTGCACCTGGGGCAGGTTGCGGGCGGAAAGCCACGCGGCCTCGTCGGCGCGCTCGATGACCAGGAGCACGTTCTTGCGCTCGCTGATCTTGCCGAGCAGGCTCTTGGCGGCCTTCGTCGACGGGGCGGAGCCCTCGACGACGCCGGAGACGACGTGGATGCGGTTGTGCCGCGCACGGTCGGTCAGGGCGCCGCGGAGGGCGGCCTTGACCATCTTCTTGGGGGTGCGCTGCGAGTAGTCACGCGGTACGGGACCGTGGACGACGCCACCGCCGGCGAACTGCGGGGCGCGGGTCGAGCCCTGACGGGCGCGGCCGGTGCCCTTCTGGCGGTACGGCTTGCGGCCACCACCGCGGACCTCGCCACGCGTCTTCACCTTGTGCGTGCCCTGGCGGGCGGCGGCGAGCTGCGCGACGACGACCTGGTGGATCAGCGGGATGCTGACCTTGGCGTCGAAGATCTCGGCCGGGAGTTCTACGGTCCCGGCGGTGTCGCCCGACGGCGACAGGACGTTGATGGTGCTCATAGCCTTCAGGCCCCCTTGGCCGCGGTGCGGACCAGGACGAGGCCGCCGTTCGGACCGGGGATAGCGCCCTTGATGAGCAGCAGTCCCTTCTCCGCGTCAACGGCGTGGACGGTCAGGTTCTGGGTGGTGACCCGCTCGTTGCCCATGCGGCCCGCCATGCGCATGCCCTTGAAGACACGGCCGGGGGTGGCGCAGCCACCGATGGAGCCCGGCGAGCGGTGCTTGCGCTGCACGCCGTGCCCGGCGCCGAGGCCCTTGAAGTTGTGACGCTTCATGACACCGGCGAAGCCCTTGCCCTTGCTCTTGCCGGTCACGTCGACCTTGACGCCTGCCTCGAACACCTCGGCGGTGATCTCCTGGCCGAGCGTGTACTCCGCGGCGTCCGCGGTGCGCAGCTCCACCAGGTGGCGGCGGGGGGTGACGTCGGCCTTCGCGAAGTGGCCCTTGAGGGGCTTGTTCACCTTGCGCGGGTCGATCTCGCCGAAGGCGAGCTGAACCGACTCGTAACCGTCGGCGTCGTTCGTACGGACCTGGGTCACAACGTTCGGACCGGCCTTGACGACAGTCACTGGGACGACACGGTTGTTCTCGTCCCAGACCTGGGTCATGCCGAGCTTCTCGCCCAGGATGCCCTTGATCTGCTTGGTCATCTTCTCCGCGCCTCTCAGAGCTTGATCTCGATGTCGACGCCGGCCGGAAGGTCCAGGCGCATCAACGAGTCAACGGTCTTGGGCGTCGGGTCGAGGATGTCGATCAGGCGCTTGTGCGTGCGCATCTCGAAGTGCTCGCGCGAGTCCTTGTACTTGTGCGGCGACTTGATGACGCAGTACACGTTCTTCTCAGTGGGCAGCGGCACCGGGCCCGCGACCTGCGCACCAGTACGCGTCACCGTCTCGACGATCTTCTTCGCCGAGGAGTCGATGACCTCGTGGTCGTAGGCCTTGAGCCGGATGCGGATCTTCTGTCCCGCCATGGCTACTCCGTAGTCCTTGTCTCTGTTTACGCTCTGACATCCGCTTCGCCGACCCACGCGGTCGGGCGTGTCGCGCCCCTTCCGTGAATTTCCGCATGCGGAAATCCCTCTTCAGGGGGTTGCGTGGGAGATAACACCCACCGGATGCCTGGTCGGAACCGCGCTCACGCTTCCCGGAAGATTCCCGTACGTCCGCCCCAGCGCTGCCCCGAGGGGCAGTTAAGGCGACGAGTACTGTGGGACTCGCTTCCGGTCCTCCCGACGGGAGGCGCGCAGCATCGGCGCTCGACCGAGCAACTTGGACAGTGTGCCATATGGGGCATGGCCGTGGCCAATCGGGCCGGAAAGCTTACCCCTCCGCGTTCGGCCGCCAAACCTGGGCTCGTTGAGGCGTGCGGCGGCGGCCCTCACAGCGAGTGGGTCGCGGTGATACGTCCTGTTCCGTCCGCTTGCACGTCGGCCGTGCCGTTGCCGCCGGTGACGGTCACCCGGATCACCACGGCCCTGGTCTTCGCGTCGCGGGCGATGTCGATCCTCCAGGAGCCGGCGCCCGCGCCCGTGACCCCGAGGTTGGTCCTGGCCTCCCTGACGAGTTCCGGCATCCGCTCGTACGGCAGGTCGGTCAGCACCACGGGCAGTTGGCCCGGGGCCCACTCGTCCGGCTTCGTACCGCGGGCCGTCATACGGCGGTCGGTGACGCTGACGCTGACGGCGGTGGACACCCCGGCCTTGAGCAGCGCGTCGGAGGTGGCGCGCAACTGCCCTCCAATGAGGATCGAGGTGCTGACGTCGGCCGTGGTCACGCTCCGCGAGACGGTCGTGCTCGTGGCGCCGGAACCGCCGGAACGGCCGGAACCGCCGAAGGCGCCGGGGCTCGTCGCGGACGAGGAGGGCTTCGCCGGGTCGTCCGTGAAGAGGTCGCCGCGGAAGACCAGGACGACGACCGCGGCGCCGGCCAGCATGCCGAGGACGGCGATCGCGCACCAGGGGCCGGCCTTCTCCGGATCGCGGACCCGCGTGGACTCCGGCGCCGAGTCCAGCGACGCCCGCGCCGCCCGGCTCGCCCACTCCGCGTCCGGCTCGCTGACGATCGTGACGTCCCACGGCCTGTCGGGCCGGTACTCGACCACCACGATGCCGCGCACCGGGAAGTCGGGGAGGTCGACCAGATTCACCGACCGGTGGACGTGGGCCCGGAACGCGGGCCGGTCGTCCGGCGCCACGGTCAGGTCGAAGGCCACCGGCACGTCCGCGTACTCCCCGCTGGTGGCGCGCCTGCTCTCGATCATGGCGACGGCCTTGACCCGCTCCACGACCGGCCGCCGCGCCCGGCGCCGCGCGCTGAACGCGGCCGTGGTCAGGACCAGCAGTGCCAGGGCCGCGATGCCGCTGCCCCACACCGCGACCTTGCCGATGGTGCCGCCGACCACGATCGCCGCCGCCCCGGCGCCGAACGCCCCGCCGACCAGCAGCCCGCGCAGCAGCGCCGAAGGGCCGTTCCCGCCGGCGTGGGCGGTCTCCGTGGCATCCGTCATCGTCACGAGGGGAGATTCTGTCCTGAACGCACCACCGCAGGAAGACGTTCGGGTGTCGTACCGGTGACGACCGGGGGCGGGCCCGCGCCGCGCCCCCGGTCCCGTGCCGCCGGTGAGCCCGGTGGGATCAGCGGGTCCGCGGGGTCACGGGGTCAGTGCGTGTAGAGGTACACGAAGCCGTTGGCCTGGGAGCAGAAGTAGTTGGGACCCCAGAGCGCGACGCCCGCGGCGCCCGCCGCCTGGCACTGTTCCTGCGTGTAGTAGACGCCCGAGACGTGGAATTCGCCCGCGGCGCTGGCGGAGGTCGCGGCGCCGAGCGGGGCCAGGATCGCCACCGCGGCGGCGGCGAGCAGTCCGATGCGTTGTCTCACGTTCCAACTCCTTGAACAGGGTGATTCCCTGACAGACAGTCAGGGACCGTGCGGAGGTGGTGCGATTGCGCTCGCATGCTATCCGGGCGACCCGCTATAGGTCTATACCAATGCGGCGGCGCTGTGCCGACCGGCGGCCGGGCCGCCGTACCCGTCGTACTAAGGTCACGACGTATCCACCCACCTCGGCACGGAGGCCCCGCATGAAGGCGACCAAGGGTGCGGGCGCGCTCCTGCGACTGCGGAAGGTGAGCAGGACCTACGGGGAACGCAAGGCGCTGCTGCCGCTCGACCTGAGCCTGGCGCCGGGCCGCTGCACGGCCCTGTTCGGCCACAACGGCTCCGGCAAGTCCACCCTGCTGCGGATCGCCAGCGGCCGGGACGCGCCCACCTCGGGAGAGGCGCTGTTCGCGGGCCGCACCATGAGCGAGGACGACCCCGAGGTACGCGCCAGGGTCGCGGTCGTCGGCGACACCGTCGCCTGCTACCCGGACCTGACCGTCCGCGAGCACCTGGAGCTGGTCACCGTCGCGCACGCCGTGGACGACGCCGCCGCCTGGATCGACCAGGTGCTGGCCGACCGGCGGCTGTCCGACCACGCCAACGCCCTGCCGGGCTCGCTCTCCTCCGGCCAGATGCAGTCCCTGCTGCTGGCCGCCGCCCTCGTCCGCCCCCGCGACCTGCTCGTGCTCGACGAGCCCGAACAGCGCCTCGACCCCGACGCCCGGCGCCGCCTGGCCGAACTCCTCGTCGTGGAGAAGGCCGACGGCGTCGCCGTACTGCTCGCCACCCACCAGCCCGACCTCGCCGAGGCCGTCGCCGACCGCATGATCGCCCTGGAGGACGGCCGTGTGATCGCCACCGGCGCGCCCGCCACGGTCCTGCGCGAGCTGGGGCTGCGCCCGTGACGGCCGCGTCGATCCCGCCGCAGGCGGACGGCCGGGACCCGGTGGACGACGGCGACGACTCCGGCGTCGCGTCCGACGTCGCGTCCGACATCGCGTCCGACATCGGGGACCCGGACCCCGACGAGGTCTGGAGCGAGGAGGACGACGACCGGACGGCCGAGACGCTGGCCTGGCTGAAGCGCAAGCGCCGGGCACACCGCAGGGAACAGGGCCGGGACCTGGCCGTCCTGCTGTACTCCGTGCTGCTCGGCGGCATCGGGTACGGCAGCGGGGTGGCCGTGCACTTCCTGCGGGAGCTGGAGAACGGCGCGGACTACAGCGGGGTCGGCCGGGACCTCCAGCGCGGGCTGCCCGCGCTGTTCACGACCCTGACCGTCGCCCTCGCGCTCTTCGCGGCGCGCGACGCGCTGTGGCGCGGCCCGGTCGTCGTGCCGGGCCCGACCGTGGGCTGGCTGCTGGCCCAGCCGGTACGGCGGGCGGCGGTGCTGCGCCCGTGGTTCCGGCTCTCCGCCGGGATCGCGCTGATCCCCGGCCTGCTGGTGGGGGTCGCGGGCGGCGTCGTACTGCGCGTCACCGGGCGCGCGGCGATCGGCCCCGCACTGCTCGGGGTGCTCCCGGCCGCGCTGTGCCTGCCGCTGCTCGCGGTCGCGCTCGGCATGGCCGTCGAGCGGCGGCCCCGGCTGATCCGGGCCGTCCAGCGGTGGACCGCGCCCGCCGTCCTGCTGCTGGGCGCGCTGACCGCCCAGACCGTCCTGGCCGCGACCGGCCACCGCTCGTCGGTCCTGGAGTGGATCGAGCTGTGGTCGGGGCCGTGGGGCTGGGCCGCGCAGCCGGTCGTACGGGCCACCGGCGGCTCGGTGCCCGGCTGGCCCGCCGCGGTCGTGCTGCTGGTGGCGCTCACCGCCGTCGCCACCGTCCGCGCGTACGGGGACGCGGCCCGCGTGCCGACCACGCAGCTCAGGGAGCGGGCGGCGACGGCCACCACCGTGTCCTCCGTGATGTGGTCGATGGAGCTGCGCGCCGCCAAGCTGGCGATCATGGAGGCGGGCGGCGCGTCCACCGCCCGCGGGCTGCGGCTGCGTCCGCCGCGCGGGCGACTCGGCCGGCACTTCGTCGTCGAGTGGCGCGACCTGCTAGCGCTGCTGCGGGCCCCCGGGCGGCTCGGCAAGGCCGCCGTCTGGACCGCGTGCGGCGCCGCTACCGCGGGGCTCGGCGTGGACCTCGGCGGGGAGCGGCGAGTCGTCGGCCTCGTCCTCGGCCTGCTCTTCGGCTACATGGCGGTCGGCGCGCTCGCCGAGGCCGCGCGGCTGGAGACCGACGATGTGCGGCGGGCCGCCTGGGCGCCGTTCCGCTTCCGCACGCTGATGCTGCACCACGCCGTCGTGCCCGCCGTCCTCGGCGCGCTCCTCGGCCTGCTCGCCGCGGTCCCCTTCGCCGTAACCGGCACCCCCTCGGCGCTGCTGCTCATGCCCCTGTGCGCCCCGCCCTTCACCGCCGCCGCACTCTTCTCCGCGTGCCGCGGCCCCGCCCGCACCCAGCTCCTCTTCCTCGGCGGCGGCTCCCCCGTCGGCGGGCCCGGCCCGCTGATCTTCCTCGCCTGGTACGCCGCCGGGCCCCTCGTCTCCGTCACCGCCCTCGCCCTCCTCCTCGACCCGCCCCTCGTCCACGGCCTCCACCCCGGCTCCGCCGCCCAGCTCCTCCTCCCCACCGCCCTCCTCACCGCCCTCCTTCTCCTCCTCACCACCCGCGCCGCCGACCGCCTCATCCGCCACTGACCCCTCCGGGGGGTTCCCCAAAAAAGCCGGCGCCCTCGCGCAGGGCCAGGTCTTCAGGGGCGCGAGGAACTGCGCGCTCAGCCACGACGCTCCCGCACGTCACCACCCGCCCCAGCGGGGCAGACCGGTTGTCCCCGGACCACCGGCCCGGTGGGGCCGGGCCGCGCAGTTCCCCGCGCCCCTGACGAGGCACCGTCCTGCGCGAGGTGTCGGCGGAGGAGGGAGGCAACCTGATCGCCGCGAAGCGGCTCTTAGCGGGCGTGAAGGACCACCACAGCCCAGACCACCCCTCCCGCCGCTCCCTGCTGACGGCAGCGGTGGCGACGGCGGGAGCGACGGCCGCGGCAGCGGCCCTGAGCGGCTGCACCTCCCAGGCCCAGGACACCGCCCCGCGCCGGCTCCCGGCCCCGGCGGACCCGCTGGCGACGCAGCCGTACCGCCCGCAGGGCGACCCGCTGGTGCTCCAGGTGATGGCGCACCCGGACGACGACCTGTTCTTCATGAACCCGGACACGCTGCACTCGTTCCAGGCGGGCACGCCCGTGGTGTCGGTGTACGTGACGGCGGGCGAGTCGACAGGCGTCAACCACGAACCGTTCGGCCCGCGCAGGCGCCACCGCAGGGACCAGGCCGCGTACTCCTCCTCCCGCCACCAGGGCCTGCGGCAGGCGTACGCGACGATGCTGGGGCTGCCGCACTTCACCCGGTGGACCACCGACGTGATCGACGTCGGCGGCGGTCTGCACGCGGAGGTGGACGAGCTGCGGCACGGCGCGATGCACGCGCGCCTGGTGTTCCTCCAGGTGTCGATGCACGAGCTGAGCTCCAGCGCGAGCCTGCCGATGATGTGGGAGGTGCCGGGCACCGTACTGTCGTACGTGGTGGCGCAGAACGCGCCCGCGCCCGCCAACGGCCGCGGCACGTACACCCACCAGAAGCTGGTGGACGTCCTGGCCGGGCTGATGGAACGTTTCCGCCCGACGGAGATCAGGACGCTCGACCCGGACCCCGACATCCAGGTGCACGACAAGCGGCATCCGGCCGCCAGTGAGCAGCCCGGCTTCTCCGACCACCGGGACCACACCGCGACGGCGCTGTTCACCTGGAAGGCGATGGCGCAGTGGGTGTCGGAGTCGGCGAACGGCCCCGGCCGGGCGGTGCCCGCCTTCAGCACCACCGCGTACCGCGGCTACTACAACCACCACTGGCCGTACAACCTGCCGCCCGCGACCGTGGCGCTCAAGGCGCGCTTCCTCTTCCAGTACGGCGGCAACCAGGCGTGGCGCTGCGGGAATCCGGGCGGCTGCGGTGACTACGGCCAGGGCGAGAACGAGCCGCTGGCCAACCCCAAGGGGTGGATCCGCTCGACGCACCGCCGCTATCCGGGGGCGCGCCGGATCGTGGTCGGCGGGGCCGCGTACGAAGTGCTCGGTACGCGGGCAGTGCGGCGCGAGGAGACCCGGCCGGGCAGCGGGGTCTGGGGGCCGCCCCAGGATCTCGGCGGCGGGACGCTGGCCCCGGCGCTGTCCTGCGTGCGGACCCGCGACGGCGGCACCCTGCTGTTCGCGCTGCGCTTCGCCGTCCTGGAGGGGCACGGCGGGCCGAACACCCGCGACATCGTGATGTGGCGCGACGGGGGCTGGTCCTCGCTCGGCAGTCCCGAGACGCACCCGGACCGTACGCGCAGGACCGGTGCGCCGGTCGCCGTCGCGGCCCCTGACGGCACCGTGCACCTCTTCGCGCGCAACGCGGCCAAGGGGGTCAGCACCCGGGTGCTGACCGCCGGCGTCTGGAGCCCCTGGCGCGATCTCGGCGGCGCCGAGGTCCAGGACGGGCTGGCCGTCGTCACCGACCGCCGTGGCCGTATCCACGTCTTCGCCTCCGGCCACACCACCGTCCACCACTGGGCCCAGCCCAAGCCGGGCGGCGCCGTCGCCTACGCCCCCCTCCCGGCCCTCCCCGCCCCCGGCGGCCTCCCCTCCGCCGCCCTCACCCCCTCCGGCCCCCTGTCACTCCGCTACACCCTCCCCGCCACCCCCCGCGTCTTCCACCAGTCCCTCGCCCTCTAGGGCCTGACGGGGCGCAACGCAAAGGTGCCCCGGATCGCGGGAAGCGATCCGGGGCACCCTCGTTGGCTCAGAGCGAGCCGCAAGCCACTACTTGTTGATCTTCGTGACCTGACCGGCACCCACCGTGCGCCCACCCTCACGGATGGCGAACTTCAGGCCCTCTTCCATGGCGATCGGCTGGATGAGCTGGACGCTCATGGCCGTGTTGTCGCCCGGCATGACCATCTCGGTGCCCTCGGGGAGGGTCACGACGCCGGTCACGTCCGTGGTGCGGAAGTAGAACTGCGGACGGTAGTTGTTGAAGAAGGGGGTGTGACGGCCACCCTCGTCCTTCGACAGGATGTAGGCCTGGGCCTCGAACTCGGTGTGCGGGGTGACCGAACCGGGCTTGATGATGACCTGGCCGCGCTCGACATCCTCGCGCTTGATGCCACGGAGGAGCAGACCGACGTTCTCACCGGCCTGGCCCTCGTCGAGCAGCTTGCGGAACATCTCGATGCCGGTGACCGTGGTGGTGGTCTTGTCCTGCTTGATGCCGATGATGTCAACGGTCTCGTTGACCTTCAGCACACCACGCTCGATGCGGCCGGTGACGACGGTGCCACGACCGGTGATCGTGAAGACGTCCTCGATCGGCATCAGGAACGGCTTGTCGACGTCACGCTCGGGGGTCGGGATCGCGGTGTCCACGGCCTCCATGAGGCCGAGGAGCTTCTCGCCCCACTCCTTGTCGCCCTCAAGCGCCTTGAGCGCGGAGACGCGCACGACCGGCAGGTCGTCGCCCGGGAACTCGTACTCGGAGAGCAGCTCACGGACCTCGAGCTCGACGAGCTCCAGGATCTCCTCGTCGTCCACCATGTCGGCCTTGTTCAGGGCGACGACGATGTACGGCACGCCGACCTGGCGGGCCAGGAGCACGTGCTCCTTGGTCTGCGGCATCGGGCCGTCGGTCGCGGCGACCACCAGGATGGCGCCGTCCATCTGCGCCGCACCGGTGATCATGTTCTTGATGTAGTCCGCGTGACCGGGGCAGTCGACGTGCGCGTAGTGACGCGACTCGGTCTGGTACTCGACGTGCGCGATCGAGATGGTGATACCGCGCTGGCGCTCCTCAGGAGCCTTGTCGATCTGGTCGAAGGCCGAGGCCTCGTTCAGGTTCGGGTACGCGTCGTGCAGCACCTTGGTGATCGCCGCGGTAAGGGTCGTCTTACCGTGGTCGATGTGACCGATGGTGCCGATGTTGACGTGCGGCTTAGTCCGCTCGAACTTCGCCTTCGCCACTGGGGTCCTCCTGGGGAGTGGATCTGTACGCCTTGCTTCATCGGCGCCAGGTGATCTTTGCTGGAATGCGGACTGCCGGGGCACCCGCCGCGCACCGTCCGGTACACACCTTCCGGTTTGCGGCGGATTGCCCCGAAGCCTGCTGTCAAGCCTAAAGGGTGAAACGCGCTGAGGATTTCAGGCGTTACTCGCCCTTGGCCTTCGCGATGATCTCCTCGGCGACGTTCCGCGGAACCTCGGCGTAGGAGTCGAACTGCATGGAGTAGCTGGCCCGGCCCGAGGTCTTGGACCGCAGGTCACCGACGTAGCCGAACATCTCCGACAGCGGAACCAGGCCCTTGACGACACGGGCGCCGCTGCGCTCCTCCATGGCCTGGATCTGGCCACGGCGGGAGTTGAGGTCGCCGATGACATCGCCCATGTAGTCCTCGGGCGTGGTGACCTCGACGGCCATCATCGGTTCGAGGAGCACGGGGCTCGCCTTGCGGGCACCCTCCTTGAACGCCTGCGAACCGGCGATCTTGAATGCCAGTTCGGAGGAGTCGACCTCGTGGTAGCCGCCGTCGATCAGGGTGACGCGGACGCCCACCATCTCGTAACCGGCCAGGATGCCGAACTTCATGGCCTCCTGCGCACCGGCGTCCACCGACGGGATGTACTCGCGGGGGATGCGGCCACCGGTGACCTTGTTGACGAACTCGTAGGTCGCGTCGCCGCCTTCCAGCGGCTCCAGCATGATCTGCACCTTCGCGAACTGACCGGTACCACCGGTCTGCTTCTTGTGGGTGTAGTCAATGCGCTCGACCGTCTTGCGAATGGTCTCGCGGTACGCGACCTGCGGCTTGCCGACGTTGGCCTCGACCTTGAACTCGCGCCGCATACGGTCGACCAGCACCTCGAGGTGCAGTTCGCCCATACCGCCGATGATGGTCTGGCCGGTCTCCTCGTCCGAGTGGACCTGGAAGGAGGGGTCCTCCTCCGAGAGCCGCTGGATGGCGACACCCAGCTTCTCCTGGTCACCCTTGGACTTGGGCTCGATCGCGACCTGGATCACCGGCGCCGGGAAGTCCATGGACTCCAGGATCACCGGGCTCTTGTCGTCGCACAGCGTCTCACCGGTGGTGGTCTGCTTCAGGCCCATGACGGCGATGATGTCGCCCGCGCCCACCGACTCGATCTCCTCACGCTTGTTCGCGTGCATGCGGTAGATCTTGCCGATGCGCTCCTTCTTGCCCTTGACGGAGTTCAGCACAGCCGAACCCGCGTTCAGGCGGCCCGAGTAGACCCGGACGAAGGTGAGCTTGCCCAGGTGCGGGTCGCTCATGATCTTGAACGCGAGGCCGGAGAACGGCTCCTCGTCCGACGGCCGGCGCTTGATGATCTCGTCGGCGTTGCCGACGGCGTGGCCCTCGATGGCCTCGACGTCCAGCGGCGACGGGAGGTAGCGCACGACCGCGTCGAGCAGGGGCTGAACGCCCTTGTTCTTGAACGCGGTGCCGCAGAACACGGGGGTGACGGTGACGGAGTCCTTGGTCCCCTTGGAGGCCAGGGTGATCCGGCGGATGGCCGCGATCAACTGGTCCTGGTCGGGCTCCTGGCCCTCCAGGTACAGCTCCATCATGGCGTCGTCGTGCTCGGCGACGGCCTCGAGCAACTTGCCGCGCCACTCGTCGGCCGCTTCGACGTGGGTGTCCGGGATGTCGACGGTGTCGTACATCTCGCCCTTGGTCGCTTCCGCGGACCAGACCAGCGCCTTCATCTGGACGAGGTCGACCACGCCCTTGAAGTCGGCTTCCGCGCCGATCGGGAGCTGCATGACCAGCGGCACCGCGCCGAGGCGGTCCACGATCATGTCGACGCAGCGGTGGAACTCCGCGCCGGTGCGGTCGAGCTTGTTGACGAAGCAGATGCGGGGCACGCCGTAACGGTCGGCCTGACGCCACACCGTCTCGGACTGCGGCTCCACACCGGCGACACCGTCGAACACCGTGACGGCGCCGTCGAGGACGCGGAGCGAACGCTCCACCTCGACGGTGAAGTCGACGTGACCGGGGGTGTCGATGATGTTGATGGTGTGGTCGACATCATCGAGCGGCCAGTGACAGGTCGTCGCGGCCGACGTGATCGTGATGCCGCGCTCCTGCTCCTGCTCCATCCAGTCCATGGTGGCTGCGCCGTCGTGGACTTCACCGATCTTGTAGGAAACACCGGTGTAGAACAGGATCCGCTCGGTGGTCGTCGTCTTGCCCGCGTCGATGTGGGCCATGATCCCGATGTTGCGGACCCTGGCCAGGTCAAGCGAAGTGGTGGCCATGTGGCTCAGTCTTCTCTCGGTTTCGATGTGGGTGGTGACTACCAGCGGTAGTGCGCGAAGGCCTTGTTGGACTCGGCCATCTTGTGCGTGTCCTCGCGGCGCTTCACGGAAGCACCCAGGCCATTGCTGGCGTCGAGGATCTCGTTCATCAGACGCTCGGTCATCGTCTTCTCGCGACGGGCGCGGGAGTAACCGACGAGCCAGCGCAGCGCCAGCGTGTTCTGACGGCCCGGACGGACCTCGACCGGCACCTGGTAGGTCGCACCGCCGACGCGGCGGGACTTGACCTCAAGGGTCGGCTTGATGTTCTCCAGCGCGCGCTTCAGCGTGATGACCGGGTCGTTGCCCGACTTCTCACGAAGGCCCTCAAGGGCGCCGTACACGATGCGCTCAGCGGTGGAGCGCTTGCCGTGCAGGAGGATCTTGTTGACGAGCGACGTCACCAGCGGGGAGCCGTAAACCGGGTCGATGATGACCGGGCGCTTCGGGGCGGGGCCCTTACGAGGCATGCTTACTTCTCCTTCTTGGCGCCGTAGCGGCTACGAGCCTGCTTACGGTTCTTGACGCCCTGCGTGTCGAGGGAACCGCGGATGATCTTGTAACGAACACCCGGAAGGTCCTTCACACGACCGCCGCGCACGAGCACGATCGAGTGCTCCTGGAGGTTGTGGCCCTCACCCGGGATGTAAGCCGTGACCTCGATACCGCTGGTCAGCCGTACGCGCGCGACCTTGCGCAGCGCCGAGTTCGGCTTCTTCGGGGTGGTCGTGTACACACGCGTGCAAACGCCACGACGCTGCGGGGAACCCTTCAGCGCGGGCGTCTTGTTCTTCTCGACCTTGTCCTGCCGGCCCTTTCGGACCAACTGCTGGATCGTAGGCACCGTTTCTCCGGTTTCTGTGTGCCGATCTCGATAAATCTAACCTGGGGACCGACCCACGCGGTCGGGTGTGTCGCGGACCCCACACGAATCCGAACCAACGGAGAAGTGCGTATGTCGGGTGACGCGGCCTCGGTGCCCTCTCGCGGTCGCATGGCACGCGCGAGGACCCGGGCACACCCCAGGCACAAGGTCAGAGCGTACCTACCGCATCGGCTGCGGTCAAAACAAATGCAAACGCGCAGGCCGGTGACTACTCGAAGATTGCCACCACCCAGATCAGCGCCCAGAAAGCCAGCCCGAGATAACCGATCACCAACCCGGCGGTCGCCATCCCGTCACCCTGCTCACCGCGCTCGCGGATCTGCCGCTTCGCGGTGTGCCCGAGCACGACCGCGCCGATCGACGCCATCCCGAAGATCGGCGACCCGACCAATGAGCACACCAGTGCCCCGATCGCCGCCCCGTTCGTCTTCGGCACGGGCGCCACCGGCGGCGCGTACCGGAACGGCTGCGGCGCCCCGAACGTCGGAGGCACCGGATACGGCGAGGACGGCCGCGGAATGTCCGCTGTCAGCCGGTCCAAGTCCCCGTACGTACGCGCCGCGTAGGCACGCCCCAACCGGTCCTCGTACTCTTCCTGCTTCAACCGCCCCTCGGTGAACGCCTCGTTCAGCACGTTCACCGCGCGCTCTCTGTCCGCATCCCCGGCAAGCATGTATCCATAATGCCGCAGAGCGGCCATCCCCGAGAGGGATGGCCGCCCTGTGTGACAGCAACGGGACGAAACTCAGCCGTTGTACGGACCGTAGTCGTAGTCCTCCAGCGGAACGGCCTGGCCGGAGCCGGTGCCGAACGGGCTGTAGTCGATGTCGTCGTAGCCGACGGCCGAGTACATCGCGGCCTTGGCCTCCTCGGTCGGCTCCACCCGGATGTTGCGGTAGCGGGCGAGGCCCGTACCGGCCGGGATCAGCTTGCCGATGATGACGTTCTCCTTCAGGCCCAGCAGCGAGTCCGACTTGGCGTGGATCGCCGCGTCGGTCAGCACCCGGGTCGTCTCCTGGAAGGAGGCGGCCGACAGCCAGGACTCCGTGGCCAGCGAGGCCTTGGTGATACCCATGAGCTGCGGACGACCCGAGGCCGGGTGACCGCCCTCGGAGACCACACGCCGGTTCTCGGTCTCGAACCGGCCGCGCTCGACCAGCTCGCCGGGCAGCAGCTCCGCGTCGCCGGACTCGATGATCGTCACCCGGCGCAGCATCTGCCGGATGATGATCTCGATGTGCTTGTCGTGGATCGACACGCCCTGCGAGTTGTAGACCTTCTGGACTTCCTGCACCAGGTGGATCTGCACCTGGCGCTGGCCCAGAATGCGCAGCACGTCGTGCGGGTTGGTGGCACCGAAGGTCAGCTTCTGGCCGACCTCGACGTGGTCGCCCTCGCCCACCAGGAGCTTGGCGCGCTTGGAGATCGGGTAGGCGATCTCCTCGGCACCGTCGTCCGGGGTGACGACGAGCTTCTTCGTCTTCTCGGTCTCCTCGATCCGCACCCGGCCGGACGCCTCGGAGATCGGGGCGACACCCTTCGGGACACGGGCCTCGAACAGCTCGACGACACGCGGCAGACCCTGTGTGATGTCGTCACCGGCCACACCACCGGTGTGGAAGGTACGCATCGTGAGCTGGGTGCCGGGCTCACCGATCGACTGGGCCGCGATGATACCGACGGCCTCGCCGATGTCGACGAGCTTGCCGGTGGCCAGCGAACGGCCGTAGCAGTACGCGCAGGTGCCGACGGTCGACTCGCAGGTGAGGATCGAGCGGGTCTTGACCTCCTCGACACCGTGCCGCACGAGCTGGTCGATCAGCACGTCACCGAGGTCGACGTTGGCGGGCGCGATGACCTTGCCGTCCACCACGACGTCCTCGGCGAGCATGCGGGCGTACACGCTGGTCTCGACGTCGTCCGTCTTGCGCAGCGAACCGTCCGCGCCGCGCTCGGCGATCCGCAGCTTCAGACCGCGCTCGGTGCCGCAGTCCTCCTCGCGGATGATCACGTCCTGCGAGACGTCCACCAGACGACGGGTCAGGTAACCCGAGTCGGCGGTACGCAGCGCGGTGTCGGCCAGACCCTTACGGGCACCGTGGGTGGAGATGAAGTACTCCAGCACGGACAGGCCCTCACGGAAGGACGCCTTGATCGGACGGGCGATCGTCTCGTTCTTGGCGTTCGACACCAGGCCACGCATACCCGCGATCTGACGCATCTGCATCATGTTTCCGCGGGCCCCGGAGTCCACCATCATGAAGATGGGGTTGGTCTTCGGGAAGTTCGCGTTCATCGCCACGGCGACCTCGTTGGTCGCCTTGGTCCAGATCGCGATGAGCTCCTGAGTGCGCTCGTCCTTGGTGATCAGACCGCGCTCGTACTGCTTCTGGACCTTCTCGTCCTGGGCCTCGTAGGAGGCGATGATCGCCTTCTTGGCCTCGGGCACCACGATGTCCGTGACGGACACGGTGACACCGGAACGGGTCGCCCAGTGGAAGCCCGCCGCCTTCAGGTTGTCGAGCGTCGCCGCCACGATGACCTTCGGGTAGCGCTCGGCGAGGTCGTTGACGATCTCGGAGAGCTGCTTCTTGCCGACCGCGTAGTCCACGAACGGGTAGTCCTCGGGCAGCAGCTCGTTGAAGAGCGCGCGGCCCAGGGTCGTCCGCAGCCGGAACGTGTCGCCGAGCTGGTACGGCTCCTCGCCCTCGGTGGGCTCCGGCGGCACCCAGCCGCGCGGCGGGACGGTGCCCACCGGGAAGCGGATGTCGACCGGCGCCTGCATCGACAGCTCACGGCCGTCGAACGCCATGATCGCCTCGGCGGTCGAACCGAACGCCCGGTTCTCCCCGATGACCTCGCGCTCCTCGGAGTCCGTGGTCAGGAAGAACAGACCGAGCACCATGTCCTGGGTCGGCATGGTGACCGGACGGCCGTCGGCCGGCTTGAGGATGTTGTTCGAGGACAGCATCAGGATGCGGGCCTCGGCCTGCGCCTCCGCGGACAGCGGGAGGTGCACGGCCATCTGGTCGCCGTCGAAGTCCGCGTTGAACGCGGTGCAGACCAGCGGGTGGATCTGGATGGCCTTGCCCTCGACGAGCTGCGGCTCGAAGGCCTGGATGCCCAGACGGTGCAGGGTCGGTGCGCGGTTGAGCAGCACCGGGTGCTCGGCGATGACCTCTTCGAGCACGTCGTACACGACCGTACGGCCGCGCTCGACCATGCGCTTGGCCGACTTGATGTTCTGCGCGTGGTTCAGGTCCACCAGGCGCTTCATCACGAACGGCTTGAAGAGCTCCAGCGCCATGGCCTTGGGCAGGCCGCACTGGTGCAGCTTGAGCTGCGGGCCGACGACGATCACCGAACGGGCGGAGTAGTCGACGCGCTTGCCGAGCAGGTTCTGCCGGAAGCGGCCCTGCTTGCCCTTGAGCATGTCGGACAGCGACTTCAGCGGACGGTTGCCGGGGCCCGTGACCGGGCGGCCGCGACGGCCGTTGTCGAAGAGCGCGTCGACGGCCTCCTGGAGCATGCGCTTCTCGTTGTTCACGATGATCTCGGGGGCGCCGAGGTCGAGAAGCCGCTTCAGGCGGTTGTTGCGGTTGATGACACGGCGGTACAGGTCGTTGAGGTCGGAGGTCGCGAAGCGGCCACCGTCGAGCTGCACCATCGGACGCAGGTCCGGCGGGATCACCGGGACGCAGTCCAGCACCATGCCGTTGGGCTTGTTGGTGGTCTGGAGGAAGGCGGAGACGACCTTGAGGCGCTTGAGCGCCCGGGTCTTCTTCTGGCCCTTGCCGGTACGGATGATCTCGCGGAGGCGCTCGGCCTCCTCCTCCAGGTCGAAGGACTCCAGGCGCTTTTGCAGCGCCGCGGCACCCATCGAACCCTGGAAGTACGTACCGAAGCGGTCGCGCAGCTCGCGGTAGAGCAGCTCGTCGCCCTCCAGGTCCTGGACCTTGAGGTTCTTGAAGCGGGCCCACACCTCGTCGAGCCGGTCGATCTCGCGCTGCGCACGGTCGCGGAGCTGCTTCATCTCGCGCTCGGCGCCTTCGCGGACCTTGCGGCGGACGTCGGCCTTGGCGCCTTCGTTCTCCAGCTCGGCCAGGTCGGCTTCCAGCTTCTTCTGCCGGCCCTCGACGTCGGAGTCACGGCGCTGCTCGACCTGCTGGCGCTCGACGGAGACCTGGGCCTCCAGCGACGGCAGGTCGCGCGTGCGGCGCTCGTCGTCCACCCACGTGATCATGTACGCCGCGAAGTAGATGACCTTCTCCAGGTCCTTCGGGGCGAGGTCGAGCAGGTAGCCGAGGCGCGACGGAACGCCCTTGAAGTACCAGATGTGCGTGACGGGCGCGGCCAGCTCGATGTGGCCCATCCGCTCACGACGCACCTTGGCGCGAGTGACCTCGACGCCGCAGCGCTCACAGATGATGCCCTTGAAGCGGACCCGCTTGTACTTCCCGCAGTAGCACTCCCAGTCCCGGGTCGGGCCGAAGATCTTCTCGCAGAAGAGCCCGTCCTTTTCCGGCTTGAGCGTGCGGTAGTTGATGGTCTCCGGCTTCTTCACTTCGCCGTGCGACCAGGTACGAATGTCGTCCGCGGTGGCAAGGCCGATCCGCAGCTCGTCGAAGAAGTTGACGTCGAGCACTTGTCGTCAATCCCGCCTTCGGGTTCCACCCGACCAAAAAACGCGGTCGGGGTCGATTGTCAAACATGGTCTGAACGGTCCTGGGAGAGGCCGCCCGGTCCTGGAGGGACCGGGCGACCGGCCCGTCAGACCTCTTCGACGCTGCTCGGCTCCCGCCGGGACAGGTCGATACCGAGTTCTTCCGCGGCGCGGAAGACGTCCTCGTCGGTGTCACGCATCTCGATGGACATGCCGTCCGAGGACAGCACCTCCACGTTGAGGCAGAGCGACTGCATTTCCTTGATGAGCACCTTGAAGGACTCGGGGATGCCCGGCTCGGGGATGTTCTCGCCCTTGACGATGGCCTCGTAGACCTTCACGCGGCCGAGCACGTCGTCGGACTTGATGGTCAGCAGCTCCTGGAGGGCGTAAGCGGCGCCGTACGCCTCCAGCGCCCACACCTCCATCTCACCGAATCGCTGGCCACCGAACTGCGCCTTACCACCCAGCGGCTGCTGGGTGATCATCGAGTACGGACCGGTGGAGCGGGCGTGCAGCTTGTCGTCCACCAGGTGGTGCAGCTTGAGGATGTACATGTAGCCGATCGAGATCGGCTCAGGGAACGGCTCGCCGGAGCGGCCGTCGAACATCCGCGCCTTGCCGGACGGCAGGACCATGCGGTCGCCGTCGCGGTTCGGGATGGTGGACTCGAACAGACCGCGGATCTCGTCCTCGCGGGCGCCGTCGAAGACCGGGGTCGCGACATTGGTGCCGGCGGCGACGACGTCCGCGTCGATCGCCTGGAGGCGACGCGCCCACTCCTCGCCGATACCGGAGACGTCCCAGCCCTGCTTGGCGAGCCAGCCGAGGTGGATCTCCAGCACCTGTCCCGGGTTCATGCGGGACGGGACGCCGAGCGGGTTGAGGATGATGTCGACCGGGGTGCCGTCCTCGGTGAACGGCATGTCCTCGACCGGCAGGATCTTCGAGATGACGCCCTTGTTGCCGTGACGGCCGGCGAGCTTGTCGCCGTCGGTGATCTTCCGCTTCTGCGCCACGTACACGCGCACGAGCTGGTTGACACCGGGCGGCAGTTCGTCGCCCTCCTCGCGGTCGAAGACCCGGACGCCGATGACCTTGCCGGTCTCGCCGTGCGGCACCTTCAGCGAGGTGTCACGGACCTCACGGGCCTTCTCGCCGAAGATCGCGCGCAGCAGGCGCTCCTCCGGGGTCAGCTCGGTCTCGCCCTTGGGCGTGACCTTGCCGACCAGGATGTCGCCGGCGACGACGTCGGCGCCGATCCGGATGATCCCGCGCTCGTCGAGGTCCGCGAGGACCTCCTCGGAGACGTTGGGGATGTCCCGGGTGATCTCCTCCGGGCCGAGCTTGGTGTCACGGGCGTCGACCTCGTGCTCCTCGATGTGGATCGAGGAGAGGACGTCGTCCTGGACCAGCCGCTGGCTGAGGATGATCGCGTCTTCGTAGTTGTGGCCCTCCCAGGGCATGAACGCCACCAGGAGGTTCTTGCCGAGGGCCATCTCGCCCTCGTCGGTCGAGGGACCGTCGGCGAGCACCTGGCCGACGACGACCCGGTCGCCCTCGTTGACGACGACCTTCTGGTTGAAGGACGTGCCCTGGTTGGAGCGGGAGAACTTCGCGACGCGGTACGTGGTGTACGTGCCGTCGTCGTTGGTGATGGTGACGTAGTCGGCGGAGACCTCCTGGACCACACCGTCCTTGTCCGCCTTGATGACGTCACCGGCGTCGACCGCGCAGCGGTACTCCATGCCGGTGCCGACCAGCGGCGCCTCCGCCTTGATCAGCGGCACGGCCTGGCGCATCATGTTCGATCCCATGAGCGCGCGGTTGGCGTCGTCGTGCTCCAGGAACGGGATCATCGCGGTCGCGACCGACACCATCTGGCGCGGCGAGACGTCCATGTAGTCGACGTCGTCGCCGGGGATGTAGTCGATCTCGCCGCCGCGGCGGCGGACCAGCACGCGGGACTCGGCGAACCGCAGGTCCTCGGTGAGCGGCGCGTTGGCCTGCGCGATGACGAAGCGGTCTTCCTCGTCCGCGGTCAGGTAGTCGACGTCGTCGGTGACGACGCCCTCGACCACCTTGCGGTACGGGGTCTCGACGAAGCCGAACGCGTTGACCCGGCCGTAGGAGGCGAGCGAGCCGATCAGGCCGATGTTCGGGCCTTCGGGGGTCTCGATCGGGCACATGCGGCCGTAGTGCGACGGGTGCACGTCGCGGACCTCGAAGCCGGCCCGCTCACGGGACAGACCGCCGGGGCCCAGCGCTGACAGGCGGCGCTTGTGGGTCAGGCCGGACAGCGGGTTCGTCTGGTCCATGAACTGGGAGAGCTGGCTGGTGCCGAAGAACTCCTTGATGGAGGCGACGACCGGCCGGATGTTGATCAGGGTCTGCGGCGTGATCGCCTCGACGTCCTGGGTCGTCATCCGCTCGCGGACCACGCGCTCCATACGGGCCAGGCCGGTACGGACCTGGTTCTGGATCAGCTCGCCCACGTTGCGCAGGCGGCGGTTGCCGAAGTGGTCGATGTCGTCGACCTCGACGACCATCGAGGAGCCGTTCTCCCCGGTGGTCTCGGTCTCACCGGCGTGCAGCTTCACCAGGTACTTGATGGTGGCGATGATGTCGTCGGTGGTGAGCACACCGGCGTCCAGGGGCGCGTCGCTGCCGAGCTTCTTGTTCACCTTGTAGCGGCCGACCTTCGCGAGGTCGTAGCGCTTGGGGTTGAAGTAGAGGTTCTCCAGCAGGGTCTGCGCGGCCTCCTTGGTCGGCGGCTCGCCCGGACGCAGCTTGCGGTAGATGTCGAGCAGCGCGTCGTCCTGGCCCTGGGTGTGGTCCTTCTCCAGGGTGGCGCGCATCGACTCGTAGTCGCCGAACTCGTCCAGGATCTGCTCGGTGCTCCAGCCGAGCGCCTTGAGCAGGACGGTGACCGACTGCTTGCGCTTGCGGTCGATGCGGACACCGACCATGTCGCGCTTGTCGATCTCCATCTCCAGCCAGGCACCCCGGGACGGGATGATCTTGGCGGAGAAGATGTCCTTGTCGGACGTCTTGTCGATCTGGCTGTCGAAGTAGACACCCGGCGAGCGCACGAGCTGCGAGACGACGACACGCTCGGTGCCGTTGATGCAGAAGGTGCCCTTGTTGGTCATCAGCGGGAAGTCACCCATGAAGACCGTCTGGGACTTGATCTCGCCGGTCTCGTTGTTGGTGAACTCGGCGGTGACGAAGAGCGGGGCGCCGTACGTGAAGTCGCGCTCCTTGCACTCGTCCAGCGAGTTCTTCGGAGGCTCGAATCGGTGGTCACGGAAAGTGAGCGACATCGACCCGGAGAAGTCCTCGATCGGCGAGATCTCCTCGAAGATCTCCTCCAGACCCGACTTCCTGGGGACGTCCTGCCCACTGTCCAGGGCCGCCTCGACACGGGCCTTCCACGCGGCGTTGCCGAGCAGCCAGTCAAAGCTCTCGGTCTGGAGCGCGAGGAGGTTCGGAACTTCGAGCGGTTCACGGATCTTCGCGAAAGAGATGCGCAGCGGGGCGGTGCTTGCGCCGTTGTTCGAATTGGTGGTCGAGGCGTTGCGCGAGGCGGCCAAGAGGGGGTCCTTCCGAGGGCTCGGACTCACTACGCGCATACCGGTCCGCCCCTGAGCGTAAGAAGAAAGCCCTGATGGCGGACTTCTTCAGCAGTGCTCAGACGTGGGCATGCTCCTGGTGACGGGCCAGGCAGCAGCTAACAGGCAGCGCAAAGGGTCAGTGTAGCCACTCGGCACACTGATGTCCAGAGCAGAGATTCGGAGTACCGAATCATCGCCCCCTCGTCCGTCCTGCGGATCCCGCCTCGGAACCGGATCCGCGCCTGCGCCATGCATTCCCGCATCTCCCCCGATCCATGCATCCAACCCGGATCGAAGTGTCGACGCGTCCTGAGAATTGCGCGCCGCGTGCGGTTCGTCAAGGCCCTGGCCTGGCAGAGATGCTCACAGCCCCGCGCCCGGCCCCCCTGCCGGATGGCTCCCGGAGCAGGTCCCGTGCGGGAACGATCACCTTATCCGGACGGTGGCACCGCCCCGCCACAAGGACGCGGGAACGCCGTAGGGCGGCCACCCGGATGGGTGACCGCCCTACGGCTGTCCGGCCCTGTGCGGGCCGTACGGGGACTGCTGGGTGCCGCTCGGTGTTACTTGACCTCGACCGAGGCGCCGGCGGCCTTGAGGGACTCGGCGGCCTTGTCGGCGGCAGCCTTGTCGACCTTCTCCAGGACGGGCTTCGGGGCGCCGTCCACGAGGTCCTTGGCCTCCTTCAGGCCGAGCGAGGTCAGCTCACGCACGACCTTGATGACCTGGATCTTCTTGTCACCGGCGGCGGTGAGGACGACGTCGAACTCGTCCTGCTCCGGGGCGGCGTCCGCGACGGCGGCCGGACCGGCGACACCGGCGGCGGCGACGGGGGCGGCGGCGGTGACGTCGAACTTCTCCTCGAAGGCCT
The DNA here is from genome assembly GCF_042957385.1 of Streptomyces sp. NPDC008079. NCBI lineage: Bacteria > Bacillati > Actinomycetota > Actinomycetes > Kitasatosporales > Streptomycetaceae > Streptomyces > Streptomyces sp. NPDC008079. The sequence goes on along the minus strand of NZ_JBIBIC010000018.1, from coordinate 97,982 downwards.
TCACGAACTCGGAGAGCTCGATGAGGGTGAGGGTCTCGAACTGCTCGAGCAGCTCGGCCTGGCTGAGCTTCGCCATGATGGCGGTCCTTCCACTAATTCGGCTGGTGCCGGTTGTCGATGTCGGCGGGCGTACTCGGAGCCCGCTGGACTGCGGGAGTGGTTACTCCGCAGCCTCGGCGGGAGCCGGCGTACCGGCACCGCCCTGCTCTGCCTGCTCGGCCTGCTTGGCACGAAGCGCCTCCGCGGTGCGGACGAACTTCGAGGGCAGCGCCTGGAAGAGCGCGGCAGTCTGCGACTGCTTGGCCTTCATGGCGCCCGCCAGCTTGGCGAGCAGAACCTCGCGGGACTCGAGGTCCGCGAGCTTCTTGATCTCGTCGGCGGACAGCGCCTTGCCGTCAAGGACACCGCCCTTGATGACGAGAGCGGGGTTGTCCTTGGCGAAGTCGCGCAGACCCTTCGCCGCCTCGACCGGGTCACCGGCGACGAAGGCGACGGCCGACGGACCCGCGAACAGGTCGTCGAGCGTGCTGATCCCGGCCTCGTTGGCCGCGATCTTGGTCAGCGTGTTCTTCACCACGGCGTACGTGACGTTCTCACCGAGCGAACGGCGCAGCGTCTTGAGCTGCGCCACGGTGAGACCGCGGTACTCGGTCAGCACAGCGGCGTTCGAGGAGCGGAACTGATCCGTCAACTCGGCAACCGCGGCAGCCTTATCGGGCCTCGCCATGAGTCTCGGCCTCCTTCCGGGTGATTGCGGACCGCACGGAATTGAAGGAGGGGACTTGGCAAAAACGAACGCCCCGGCGCAGGCGCACGGGGCGTGACTCGACGGAATCGACTTCCGCTCGGCGGAAATCTCTTCCGGAGTTCATCCACGATCACCTGCGCGGGCCATCCGCAGCTAGCGGATCCTTCGGCCGCCACGCCCTTTTCGGGGCACGGCAACGACCAGCGGTCTTTGGCTTCTCGGGAAGCGTACGGGACGGGTCCTGACAACACCAAATCCGGCCCCCGTGCGGTGTGCACGGAGGCCGGACTTCGGATGGTGCCGCACGCCTTACGCGTGGCCCCGCGTCGTCATCAGACGGACGCCGGGTCCTCCTCGACGAGGAGGTTGCGGGTGCGGTTGGGGTCGACCTGGATGCCGGGGCCCATGGTGGTGCTCACGGCGGCCTTCTTGATGTAACGACCCTTGGCGGCGGACGGCTTGAGACGCAGGATCTCGTCCAGGGCCGCCGCGTAGTTCTCCACCAGCTTGGTCTCGTCGAAGGAGACCTTGCCGATGATGAAGTGCAGGTTCGAGTGCTTGTCGACGCGGAACTCGATCTTGCCGCCCTTGATGTCCGTGACAGCCTTCGCCACGTCCGGGGTGACCGTACCGGTCTTCGGGTTCGGCATCAGGCCACGGGGACCGAGCACGCGGCCCAGACGGCCGACCTTGCCCATGAGGTCCGGGGTGGCGACGACGGCGTCGAAGTCCAGACGGCCCTTCGACACCTCGTCGATCAGTTCGTCGGAGCCGACGATGTCGGCTCCCGCGGCTTCCGCGGCCGCAGCACGGTCACCGGTCGCGAAGACCAGGACCCGGGCGGTCTTGCCGGTGCCGTGCGGAAGGTTCACGGTGCCACGGACCATCTGGTCGGCCTTGCGCGGGTCGACACCCAGGCGGAAGGCGACCTCGACGGTCGAGTCGAACTTGGTGGTCGCGGTGTCCTTGGCGATCCGGACGGCCTCGAGCGGGGCGTACAGGCGCTCCGCGTCGATCTTGCCGTCGGCAGCGCGAAGGGACTTGCTGCGCTTGCTCACTTACTGCTCCTGTTGGTGAAGGGGAGTCGTGGTACGGGCCGAGCAGGCCCTGCCACAGATGAACCGGCGGGGCGTCAGCCCTCGCCTCTGTCGCTCGGGCGTCAGCCCTCGACCGTGATGCCCATGGAGCGGGCGGTGCCGGCGATGATCTTCTCGGCGGCGTCCAGGTCGTTCGCGTTCAGGTCGGGGAGCTTCGTCGTGGCGATGTCCCGAACCTGGTCGCGGGTGAGCTTGGCGACCTTCTTGACGTGCGGCTCGCCGGAGCCCTTCTCGACACCCGCGGCCTTGAGGATCAGCTTGGCCGCCGGCGGCGTCTTGGTGATGAAGGTGAAGGAACGGTCGTCGTAGACCGTGATCTCCACCGGGATCACCATGCCGCGCTGCGACTCGGTCGCCGCGTTGTAGGCCTTGCAGAACTCCATGATGTTCACGCCGTGCTGGCCCAGCGCGGGGCCGACCGGCGGCGCCGGGTTGGCCGCGCCGGCGTTGATCTGGAGCTTGATCAGCCCCGTGATCTTCTTCTTCTTGGGAGGCATTGCTCTCTCCGGGTCCTGTTGAGAGTGTTCGTGCCTGCGTACAGGCATACCGCACCACTTTAGCGGGTATTGGCCCGCATCCTGAAACCGGCCGGTGGCCGGGGGACACAGCGACCCCCGGCCGACGGAAATCCGTCGAACGGGGGCCGCTGGAAAAGTCTCAGTTCTTCTGGATCTGGTCGAAGCTCAGCTCGACCGGGGTCTCGCGGCCGAAGATCTCGACCAGGCCCTTGACCTTCTTCGAGTCGGCGTTGATCTCGTTGATCGTCGCCTGGAGCGTCGCGAAGGGGCCGTCGGTGACGGTGACCGAGTCGCCGACCTCGAAGTCCAGCACCTGGACCTCGACCTTGCGCGGCTGGGCGGTGCCCTCGGCGATGGCGGCGGCCTCGGCCGCGGCCTCCACCTCCGGGGCGAGCATCTTCACGATCTCGTCGAGGGTCAGCGGGTACGGGTCGTACGCGTTGCCGACGAAGCCGGTGACACCGGGGGTGTTGCGGACGACGCCCCACGACTCGTTCGTCAGGTCCATGCGCACCAGCACGTAGCCGGGGAGCTTGTTCTGCCGAATGGTCTTGCGGTCGCCGTTCTTGATCTGGACGACTTCTTCCTGGGGCACTTCGGCCTGGTAGATGTAGTCCTCGACGTTGAGCGAGACGGCGCGCTGCTCCAGGTTGGACTTCACGCGGTTCTCGTAACCGGCGTAGGTGTGGATCACGTACCACTCGCCGGGCAGGGTGCGAAGCTCCTCGCGGAAGGCGGCGACCGCGTCCACGACCGGCTCGGACACGGCGGCCTCGCCGTCGTCCTCGTCCGCTTCGTCCTCAGCCGCTTCGTCCTCAGCGGCGACCGCCACGTCCTCGTCGGACTCGTCGTCCGCCTCGTCGTCGTCCGCCTCGTCCGTGGCGGCCTCGGCGGCTTCCTCGTCCTCGTCCTCGTGGACGGCGGCCTGCTCGGCGGCTTCGCCGGCGTTCAGGTCGGCAGCCTCGGCCTGGTCGATCTCGCCGTCGGCGGCCTCGACGATGTCGAGCGCGGTGTCGTCGCCCTCAACGGTTTCGTCGGCGTCGTACACGTTCGGGTCAGACACGGTGACTGCTTCTTCCTGACTTCAAGGGGTGGAACATGCGGACAGGCGCCCGTGGACCGGCGCCCACCGCGGGATCAGCCGAAGACGTACGAGACGAGCTTCGAGAATCCCCAGTCAACCACGCTGACGAGACCGATGACGACGACAACGAAGACAATCACCACTGTGGTGTAGGTGATCAGGTCGTTGCGGCTCGGCCAGACGACCTTGCGGAGTTCCGCGACGATCTGGCGGTAGAAGAGCGCCAGCCGACCGAGGGGGCCCTTCTTGCCGCGCTTGCCGCCGCGGCGGGGCTTCCGACTCTCGTCGTCCTCAGACGTGTCAGGCTCAGGGGCCTCGATGGAGTCCGTGATCTCAGTCACTACGTCCTCACCTGACTCCGGGTCGTGGCCGTGTCGCGCCCGTCGCGCGGTACGGCGAGTGCTTTACCTGCCCACGTCCGTCGGGTGACGTGTGGAGCAGGGTCGGAGGGACTCGAACCCACAACCGCTGGTTTTGGAGACCAGTGCTCTACCAATTGAGCTACGACCCTTTGCGACTCCCCCAACGTACCGCAGCATTGCAGAACCGCGGTGCCGGTGGGAAGGCCATCGACGGATGAGTGTACGTGTTTCGCGGCCCTCCGTCGAACGCCTTGCGTCCGATCAGGTTCCGGCCGCGTTCCGTTGACGTTTTGACGCGGTGTCGATGGGGTGCCGGTGGGGTGCCGAGGAGGTTCCGGCGGGGTGCCGGCGAGATTCCGGCGAGGCGCTGGTCAGGTGCCGGTCGGGTGCCGACGGGGCCGCGGACCCCCGGCGCGCACCGGGTGTGTTCACAGTCCGGACAGGTCCGCAAACCTGGGTGCCGGGCCTCCCCCGCGTCTGGGACCATGCAGTCATGAGCGCAGCTACTCCCCCCGTACAGTCTCCCACCGACCGTCGGGTGTCGGCCCGCGTCGGGTCGATCTCCGAGTCCGCGACGCTGGCCGTCGACGCCAAGGCCAAGGCCCTCAAGGCCGCCGGGCGCCCGGTCATCGGATTCGGCGCGGGAGAGCCCGATTTCCCGACGCCCGGCTACATCGTCGAAGCCGCGGTGGAGGCGTGCCGCAACCCGAAGTACCACCGCTACACCCCGGCCGGCGGTCTGCCCGAGCTGAAGACGGCGATCGCCGCCAAGACGCTCCGCGACTCCGGCTACGAGGTCGAGCCGTCGCAGGTGCTGGTCACCAACGGCGGCAAGCAGGCCATCTACGAGGCGTTCGCCGCGATCCTCGACCCGGGTGACGAGGTCATCGTGCCCGCCCCGTACTGGACCACCTACCCCGAGTCGATCCGGCTCGCGGGCGGCGTGCCGGTCGAGGTCGTCGCGGACGAGACCACCGGTTACCGGGTCTCGGTCGAGCAGCTCGAAGCGGCCCGCACCGAGCGCACCAAGGTCGTGCTGTTCGTCTCGCCGTCCAACCCCACCGGCGCCGTGTACAGCGCCGCCGACACCGAGGCGATCGGCCGCTGGGCCGTCGAGCACGGCCTGTGGGTGCTGACCGACGAGATCTACGAGCACCTGGTGTACGGCGACGCGACGTTCACCTCGCTGCCGACGGCCGTGCCCGAGCTGCGCGACAAGTGCATCGTGGTCAACGGCGTGGCGAAGACGTACGCCATGACCGGCTGGCGGGTCGGGTGGATCATCGGCCCGAAGGACGTGGTCAAGGCCGCGACGAACCTCCAGTCGCACGCCACCTCGAACGTCTCCAACGTCGCGCAGGTCGCCGCGCTGGCCGCCGTCTCGGGGAACCTGGACGCGGTCGCCGAGATGCGGACCGCCTTCGACCGCCGCCGCCGCACCATCGTGCGGATGCTCAACGAGATCGACGGCGTCGTCTGCCCGACGCCCGAGGGCGCGTTCTACGTCTACCCGTCGGTGAAGGCGCTGCTCGGCAAGGAGATCCGCGGCAAGCGCCCGGCCGACTCCGTCGAGCTGGCCGCGCTGATCCTGGACGAGGCCGAGGTCGCGGTCGTGCCTGGTGAGGCCTTCGGCACCCCGGGCTACCTGCGGCTTTCGTACGCGCTCGGCGACGAGGACCTGGAAGAGGGCGTCTCGCGGCTCCAGAAGCTGCTGGGCGAGGCGAAGGACTGAGCCCCTTCGGACGCTGCGGCGATCCGTTTTTGCATTCGGGCAAGCCCCCGTTCGGAGAAAGTGGTACCGGACGGGGGCTGTCGTATAGCAGGATCTTGGAATGGCACGCGAGGTCCGTCAGCTCCCCAAGGCACATCTGCATCTGCACTTCACCGGCTCCATGCGCCCCGGCACGCTCCTGGAACTGGCCGACCGGCACGGCGTGCACCTCCCCGAGGCGCTGACCTCGGGCGAACCCCCCAAACTCCGGGCCACCGACGAGCGCGGCTGGTTCCGCTTCCAGCGGCTGTACGACATCGCCCGCTCCTGCCTGCGCACCCCGGAGGACATCCAGCGGCTGGTCCGCGAGGCCGCCGAGGAGGACGCGGCGGACGGCTCCGGCTGGCTGGAGATCCAGGTCGACCCGACCTCGTACGCGCCGCGGCTCGGCGGGCTGATCCCCACGATGGAGATCGTCCTGGACGCCGTGCACACCGCCTCGCGGGACACCGGGGTCGGCATGGCCGTGGTCGTCGCCGCCAACCGCATGAAGCACCCGCTGGACGCCCGTACGCTGGCCCGGCTCGCCGTCCGGTACGCCGACCGCGGCGTGGTCGGCTTCGGGCTCTCCAACGACGAACGGCGCGGTCTGGCACGGGACTTCGACCGCGCCTTCGCCATCGCCCGCGACGGCGGCCTGCTCGCGGCCCCGCACGGCGGGGAGCTGGCGGGGCCCTCCAGCGTCCGCGACTGCGTCGACGACCTGTACGCGGGCCGTATCGGGCACGGGGTGCGCGCCGCCGAGGACCCGCGGCTGCTGCGCCGCCTCGCCGAGAAGGGCATCACCTGCGAGGTCTGCCCCGCCTCCAACGTCGCGCTCGGCGTGTACGAGAAGGCCGAGGACGTACCGCTGCGCACCCTGTACGAGGCGGGCGTGCCGATGGCGCTCGGCGCCGACGACCCGCTGCTCTTCGGCTCCCGGCTCGCCGCCCAGTACGAGATCGCCCGCGCCTCGCACGACTTCACCGACGCCGAACTGGCCGAGCTGGCCCGGCAGTCCGTACGGGGCTCCCGCGCGCCGGAGGACGTACGCCGGCGGCTGCTGGCGGGGATCGCCGAGTGGGAGGCGACACCGGAGGGGGCCGGGGGCTCTCGTGAGGGGGTGGGCTCTCCCGAGGGGGCGGTGGGCTCCGCCGAGGGTGCGGTGGGCTCTGCCGAGAGGGTCGTCGGGTCTACAGGCTGACGCCCACCAGGACCGGCTCGTTGACCAGCGTCACGCCGAACGCCGCGTGGACGCCGTCGCGTACCTCGCGGGCCAGCGCCAGCAGATCCTCGGCGGTCGCGCCGCCGCGGTTGGTCAGCGCCAGCGTGTGCTTGGTGGAGATCCGCGCCGGGCCGCTGCCGTACCCCTTGGTGAACCCCGCCTTGTCGATCAGCCAGGCCGCCGAGAGCTTGGTGAGGCCCTGACCGGCCTCACCTGCCGGGTACGACGGCGGCGCCGTGTCCTGGCCGAGCCGCTCCTTCGCCCGCTCCAGGAACGCGGCGTGCTCCGGGGCGGTCAGGATCGGGTTGGTGAAGAAGGAGCCCGCAGACCAGGTGTCGTGGTCGGCCTCGTCCAGCACCATGCCCTTGCCCGCGCGCAGCGCCAGCACCGTCTCCCGCGCCTTTTCCAGGGGCACCCGGTCGCCGGGTTCCACGCCCAGGGCGCGTGCCGTCTCCGCGTACTTCACCGGGGCGGAGAGCCCGCCCGCGTCCTCCAGTCCGAAGCGGACGCGCAGCACGACGTAGCGGTGCGGCTCCGCCTTGAAGCGGCTGTGGCGGTACGAGAAGGCGCACGCGTCGTTCGCCAGCGTCACCGTCTCGCGGGTCCGGCGGTCGTACGCGACGACCTCGGTGATCGTCGTCGACACCTCTTGGCCGTAGGCGCCGACGTTCTGGATCGGCGTCGCCCCCGCCGAGCCGGGGATGCCCGCCAGGCACTCGATTCCGGCCAGGCCGGCGGCGACGGTCCGCGCCACGACGTCGCTCCAGGTCTCGCCCGCGGCGACCTCAAGCGAGGTGCCGTCGAGGGTCACGCCGCGGGTGGCGATCCGTAGCGCCGTTCCCTCGAAGCCGCGGTCGCCGACGACGAGGTTGCTGCCGCCGCCGACGATCAGGAGGGGGTCGCCGGTGGTGTCCGCCGCGGCGACGGCGGCGATGACGTCGGCGTCCGAGGCCGCCGTGATCAGGCGGTGCGCGGGGCCGCCTACGCGGAAGGTTGTCAACGGGGCCAGCGGCGCCTTCTCCATTACGTCCACCCCCTCACCCTAGGGGCCCGCCGCCTCCCTTCTTTTCCCGGCCCGCTTGCGTGGGGGGGCGTCTTTGCCCACCCGCCCACCCGTGCGGGTGCTTTCTTCGTCTGCGGGTGCCGCTTGTGCCTGGTCGGTCCCGGCCCGGGGCACCTCCTCGGGCGACGAACCTGCGGCCACCTGCGCCTGCTTCTGCCCCTGCCCGTTCGTCCCCCTGCGGGGGCACCCCGCACCGACCCCTCCCCGCCCGTCGGCGCCCGCCTGTCCGCTGTAGCTGAGGATGGAGGGGTGGCAGGGCGTACGGGCCCTGCGCAACTCCCCCCCCGGCCAATCCGAAAGGACCGCCCCCCCAGAAGTGAAGGCCCCGAGCCCCCCGCCCGCCAACCAACCAAAGGCCCCCCACTCCCCACGCCCCGCCACCCGCACCCGTACCAAAAGGGCCGCCCCCACCCCCACCACAAACACCACCCGCACCCGTACCGAACGAGCCAGTGCCACCGCCCCCCACCCCGCACCCCTCGCCCACGGCGAACCGTCACCCGCAGCCGTACCGGAGGAGCGGAAACCCACCCACCCCCCTCCGCCCACCCCACGGCGAACCGTCACCCGCAGACGGGCCGGAGGGCCCGGAACCCACCCACCCCCCTCCGCCCACCCCACGGCGAACCGCACCGCTAGCCCCCCACCCACGGCGAACCGCCCCCACCCCCTCCCCCCACCCACCACGAACCGTCACTCGCAGACGGGCCGGAGGGGACGGGGCGGGGTGCCCCCGCAGATTTGCGTGCCGACAGGGCGGGGACGAATGGGAAAGGAGCAGGCAGCACGCAGCTCGAGGAGGTGCCCCGGCCCGGGACCGACACCAGGGACAGGGCGGTGGAAGAAAGGGCTGACCCCCGCACCCAAAAAGCCGGGCACGGGGGTCAAGAGGGCCAGGACGGCCAGGAAAGGGCTAGGCGGTGGGCTGGAGGTCGCGGGGGGAGGAGGACGGGGTGGAGTCGAGGGAGGTGGGAGAGGGACGGCGGGGAAGGAGGAGGGCCGCGACCGTGGCGACACCGAGCACGGCGGCACCAACCCACAGCGCAGGCGTCAACCCGTCGACAAAGGCGTCAGCCGACCCGTACCCGCCCTGCGCGGAAAAGATCGAGCCCAGCACCGCGATCCCCAGCGCTCCCCCCACCTCACGCAGCGCGTTGTTGGCCCCCGAGGCGATCCCCTGCTCCGCCCCCCGCACACTCCCCATCACCAACGCCGTGGCCGGCGCCACGAACAGCGCCATCCCGGCCCCGCTGATGATCAGCGCGGGAAGCTGCGCCAGATAGGAGACGTCCGGCGAGATGATCGTCGCGAACCACCCGAGCCCGATCGCCTGAAGGGCGAGCCCGGCCGCGACCACCGGCCGCCCCCCGATCCGGTCGGAGACAATCCCGGCGATCGGCGCGACGATCATCGGCATACCGGTCCACGGCAGCATGCGCAGCCCGGCCTCGGTCGGCGAGTAGCCGACGACGTTCTGCAGGAACTGGCTGAGCAGGAAGATCGACCCGAACATCCCGGTGAACATCAGCATGCTGGCCGCGTTGATGGCCGAGAACCCGCGGCTGCGGAACAGCCGCATCGGCAGCATGGCGTTCGGCGAGGTCGCCCCGTGCCGGATGAAGGCCGCGACGAGCGCCGCGCCGCCGATGAGCCCGCCGAGCACCGGCCCGCTGGTCCACCCCTTGGTCGTGGCGTTGACCAGCGCGTAGACGACGCCGAACAGCCCGAGGCTGATGAGCGCGGTGCCGCGCGGGTCGAGCCGGGCGCCGGGCGCGGTGGACTCGTTGAGGCGCAGCCGGGCCAGCGGGATGAGGGCGATGCCGAGCGGAACGTTCAGCCAGAAGATCCACTGCCAGGAGATGTGTTCGGTCAGGCTGCCGCCGATGAGCGGCCCGCTGGCGACGGCGAGGCCGTTGACGGCGCCCCAGATCCCGAACGCGGCGCCTCGCCGCTCGGCAGGCACCGCCGCGGTGAGCAGCGTCAGCGTGAGCGGCATCATGATCGCGGCGCCGACGCCCTGGAGCGCGCGGAAGGCGATGAGCATGGAGATGGTGGGCGCGAGGGCCGCCGCGGCGGAGGCGCCGGTGAAGATCGTGAGGCCGGTGAGGAAGAGCTTGCGGCGGCCGAAGCGGTCGCCCAGCGCCGCGCCGAACATCAGCAGGACGGCGAAGGTGAGCGTGTAGGCGTTGACCGTCCATTCGAGGTCGGACAGCGCCCCGCCGAGGTCCTTGCGGATGGACGGCAGCGCGGTGGTGACCACGAGATTGTCGAGGGCCGCCATGAATCCGGCGACGCTGGTGATGATCAGAGCCCAGGCGGCGGTGCCTGGCCTGCGGCCTTCTGCTGCTTGCTGGGTCATGACTCCCCCTGTGGAGTGCGTACTGCGACGGCTTCGAGCCGTACGGTTAGTTATGGATGACTAACTTCAGCGGACAGAAAAAACCGATGGCTCCGCGCCCCGAAAGGCGCGGCGCCTCACTCGGGACGGGCCGTCTCGTACAGCCCTTCCCAGATGCGGTGGTCGGCCGGGAAGCCCAGCGACACCAGGGTGTTGATCAACATTCCGTAGGCGAGGAACTGCGTGGTCTGCTCGACGTCCGCGCCCAGCTCCAGATGCAGGGTCTCCCACAGCGCCTCCCACCCCTCACGGATGGAACGGCCGAATTCGTGGTCCCCGGACGCCTCGGCGGCGGCGACCGCGACATACATCTGCATCTGCATCAGCAGCCGCTCGGGGTCGTCGGAGATCAGCGTCTGATACGCGTTCCCCATCGCCTTGAGCTTGCCCTCGTGGTCCGTCTCGTCCTCGGCCACATCGGCGAAGACCTGGCGCGTCGATTCCAGGCAGTAGGTGGCCGCCGCCAGGAACATGGCCTCCTTGTTCGGGAAGAGGCGGAAGAGATACGGCTGCGAGACGCCCACCCGGCGGGCGATCGTCTCGGTGGACGTGCCGTTGTAGCCGCCGCGGGCGAATTCGCTCATCGCCGCGCGGATGACGCTCTCGCGCCTCTCCTCTGCGCTCATCCTGACCATACGAGTAAGTTAGTGGTCCATAACTAACCTGTCAACCGCGATACGGGAGACACGGGCAAACGTAAGGGGCACCCACCTGGATGGGCACCCCTTACCTGCGCTTCTACGTCTCAGGCGAGCCGGACCACGGCGCGGGACATGCCCAGCACCTTCTGGCCCGCGGACGTCGCGGTGAGGTCGACCCGCACCCGCTGGTCATCCAGTTTGGCGGCGACCTTCGCGGTCACCTCGATGAGCGCGCCCTGCTCGTCGTTGGGCACGACGACGGGCTTGGTGAACCGTACGCCGTACTCGACGACCGCCCCCGGGTCGCCGGCCCAGTCCGTGACGACCCGGATCGCCGAGGCCATGGTGAACATGCCGTGCGCGATGACGTCGGGCAGGCCGACCTCGCGGGCGAACTTCTCGTTCCAGTGGATCGGGTTGAAGTCACCGGAGGCGCCCGCGTACTGCACGAGCGTGGCGCGGCTCACAGGGAAGGTCCGCGCGGGCAGTTCGGTGCCGACCTCGACGTCCGCGTAACCGATCGTCGCCGTCATGCCGCGCCCTCCCCGTTCGCCGAAGCGTTCCCCGAGCCGTTCCCGCTGCCGCCGCGCGGGTCGTCCTCCGCCGCGCGGGCGACCAGCTTCGTCCAGGCGGTCACCACGTGCTCGCCGGACTCGTCGTGGACCTCGCCGCGGATGTCGATGATGTCGTTGCCCGCCAGGGACTTGATCGCCTCGATGGTGGAGGTGACCGAGAGCCGGTCACCGGCCATGACCGGGCGCGTGTACGCGAACTTCTGGTCGCCGTGCACGACCCGGCTGTAGTCGAGGCCCAGCTCCGGGTCCTGGACGACCTGGCCGGCGGCCTTGAAGGTGATCGAGAAGGCGAAGGTCGGCGGGGCGATCACATCGCGGTGCCCGAGCGCCTTGGCCGCGTCCGCGTCCATATACGCCGGGTTGGTGTCCCCGACCGCCTCGGCGAATTCGCGGATCTTCTCCCGGCCCACCTCATAGGCGGCGGTGGGCGGATAACTCCGCCCCACGAAGGACTGGTCCAGAGCCATCGGCACCTCCGGTGCGGGAAGCGGGCGGGATCGGGGGCAGCGTACGACATACGTACGGAAGTCGTACGGGCGCGGGGGGTCGCTAGCGGTGGCGTAACGGTTCAGCTGATCCGTACGGCTCCCACCGGCCAATACGTCGAGGCCGCCCCCGGTGACGGGGACGGCCTCGCGGTACTGCTACGGCCTGGAGTCAGCGCGTTTCGCGGTGCGCGGTGTGCGCGTTGCAACGCGGGCAGTGCTTCTTCATCTCAAGACGGTCCGGGTCGTTGCGCCGGTTCTTCTTGGTGATGTAGTTCCGCTCCTTGCACTCCACGCAGGCCAGCGTGATCTTCGGGCGGACGTCTGTGGCGGCCACGTGAGTGCTCCTTGACGAACGGGGGTGATTTGAACATGAGAATAGTAGCCGACTGAGGGACCGATCCCACAATCGGCTACGGTGAGTAGCGGCGACCGGACTTGAACCGGTGACACAGCGATTATGAGCCGCTTGCTCTACCGACTGAGCTACGCCGCTTTGACGAACTGGTCCCCGCCTGGCGGCGGGGAACCGATCCATCTGAGCCCCAATACGGAATCGAACCGTAGACCTTCTCCTTACCATGGAGACGCTCTACCGACTGAGCTATTGGGGCGAGCGAGGAAGACATTACACGGTCCGCCGCGATACGTGAAATCCGTATCGGGCAGGGCACATCGGGCGTCGCGGGGCGTCACGCCCACCCCCTGATCAGGACGTGATCACCTCCCGGCCGCCGCGCGCCGGGTGGCCGACGGGCCCCGTACGAGGGCCTGTTCGCACCGCCGCGACCGCCGGACAGGAGGGCCTGTTCGCACCGCCGCCACGAGGGTCCGCCCGCGCCGCCGCGACCGCCCGCGCCGCCGCGACCGCCCGGGCCGCGCCTGCCAGGAGCCGTACCCGCCCTCGCTCTCCGCGCGGAACCGCGTCCGCCCGCTCCCGCGAATCGCGCGCCGGCGCGTACGAGTTCCGGGCGCACCGGAACGCGAGCGCGTCCGCTCCCCCGCGCGGCGCCGGCCGTACCGTGTGCCCCGTCTCACGACCCCCACCGGTACGACTAATGCCCTCCTGTCAGGTGTGTGCCGTGCTGACCCCTAAGCTCGGCTTTGCGTGATCTTGCCTCCCGCCGCCCGCCCTGCACGCACCGGAGGAGCGCGATGACCGACAGCCCTCGCGACAGTGCCCGCACCGCCGCAGAAACCGCCACCCTGCTGCTGTGCGGCGCCCGGCTGACCGACGGCCGGACCGTGGACGTACGGCTCAGCGGCCCCCGGATCGAGGCCGTGGGCACCGCCGGCAGCCTCGCGCCCGCCGCGGGCCGTACCGCCGACGGGTCACGCCGTCCGGCCGACGGCACCCGTATCGACCTGCGCGGATATCTGCTGCTGCCCGCGCCCGCCGAGCCGCACGCCCACCTCGACCTGGCGCTGACCGCGGGCGCCGCGGGGCCGCCGTCCGACGACCCCGCCGATGTGCAGCGGCGCGCCACCGAGGCCGCGCTGCTCCAACTCGGCCACGGCGCCACCGCTTTGCGCAGCCATGTGCGGATCGGCGACGTCCAGGGGTTGCAGGCGCTCGAAGCCGTGCTCCAGGCGCGGCGGGCGCTACGCGGGCTCGTCGACCTGCACACCGTCGCCGTACCGCGGCTGCTGACCGGCGCGGCGGGCGCGGACGGGCTCGCGATGCTGCGCGACGCGCTGAAGATGGGCGCCGCGGTGGTCGGCGGCTGCCCCGATCTGGACCCGGACCCGAGCGGGTACGCCGAGGCCGTGTTCTCGCTCGCCGCCGAGTTCGGGCTCCCGGTCGACCTGCACACCGCCGCCGACGACCCGGCCCGGCTGGCCCGGCTCGCCGCGATGGCGGGCGGTCTGCGGCCGGGCGTCACCCTCGGCCCGTGCCACGGTCTCAGCGCGCTGCCGCCCGAGGCGATCGACTCCGCCGCGCAGCGGCTGGCCGCCGCCGGGATCTCGGTCACCGCGCTCCCCCAGGGCGGCTGCGGCGCGCTGGACTCCGTACGCCGCGGCGGCGGTCCGCACACCCCGGTCCGCCGACTGCGCGCGGCGGGCGTCCGGGTCACGGCGGGCAGCGGGGCGCTGGGCGACCTGGCCAATCCGGTCGGCCGCGGCGATCCGCTGGAGGCCGCCTTCCTGCTCGCCTCCTACGGCGAGTGCGGCGCGGCGCAGGCGTACGCGGCGGTCAGCGGCCGGGCGCGGGCCGTGCTCGGGCTGCCGGAGGTACGGGTCGAGGCCGGTTTCCCGGCCGAGCTGCTGGCGGTGCGCGGGGAGGGGGTCGAGGCGGTGCTCTCCCTGGCGTACAGCCGGATCGTCATCCACCGGGGCCGGGTGGTCTCGCGGACGAGCGCGGTGCGCGAATACTGCGACTCGGCGAGCGAGGCCGCGCTCGACCTCCCGCGTCAGTCGCACCGCGAGGCGTAGCGTCACGTCCATGCGCATGGTGATCGCTGGTGGACATGGACAGATCGCGTTGCGGCTTGAGCGGTTGCTCGCCGAGCGCGGTGACAGTGTGGTCGGGCTGATCCGTAACCCGGCCCAGGCCGACGACTTGCGGGCGGCGGGCGCCGAGCCGGTCGTCCTGGACCTCGAATCGGCGACGGTCGCGGAGGTGGCCGCCGTCCTGGAGGGCGCCGAGGCGGCCGTCTTCGCGGCGGGCGCGGGTGCGGGCAGCGGGGCCGCCCGCAAGCACACCGTCGACCACGCGGCGGCCGTGCTCTTCGCCGACGCGGCCGAACAGGCGGGCGTACGGCGCTATCTGGTGGTCTCCTCGATGGGCGCCGACGCCCGGGCGAGCGGGGACGACCCCGTCTTCACCGAGTACCTGCGCGCCAAGGGCGCGGCCGACGACGACATCCGCGCGCGTACGGACCTGGACTGGACGATCGTGCGCCCCGGCGCCCTGACCAACGACCCGGGCACCGGCCGCGTCCGCCTCGCCACCTCCACCGGCCGCGGCTCCATCCCCCGCGACGACGTCGCCGCCGTCCTGGCCGGCCTCCTGCTGACCCCCTCGACCGCCGGCCTCACCCTCGAACTCGTCTCTGGCACCGACACCATCCCCGAAGCCCTCCGCACCGCCGCCCTCCCCTAACCCCTCCCCCTCCCCCGCACACACACCAAAACGGCCCCCCTCCCTGCTCTCCAGCAGGCCGGGGGGCCGTTCTCATCATGTGGCGGCACGTGGATTCGAACCACGGTAGGCATAGCCGACGGATTTACAGTGCGCCGATTTCACCCCATCCGAGCAGCAGTTTTGGTTTCAGGAGGCCCCGTTGGGACACACACGGGGGATGATCATGGAATTGGCGTTGGTACGGCCTCAGCGGACAAACCTGCCTCCCGCTGACATGAGCTGGCTCCGCTGAAACCTCCTCCGCCCCACCCGTGCAATCCCCTCTGCATGGCCCGAACAGTCGGTCCTGCATCCATCTCGCCGCCGGAAAACCAGCAGTCGGGAGAGCAGTCCGGCGGCGGTAAAGTACCCAAAGGCGCAGCTCTGAGGCCGTTTGAGACTCTGTCGCGCCTAGGCGGCATGACAGAAATGCGTTGCCAGGCATCATGCCGCCCTCCTACAATCTCTCGTTGTCGGCACTTCAATCGGCGTTCGTCAGGGAGGCGCGAGTGACGGCCATAGGTGAGGCTGCGGAACGGCCACTGCCAGAGTGGGACAGCCCGGAGATTGAGGCGCTGTTTTCGAGCCGGGAGACGGCCGAAGCATGCCGCTTCTTGCTGCAGCGCCGCGACGATCCGCCGACCATGGATGAGTGGGTCGAGCGCTCTCGTGACGTTTTCGGGAAGGGCAACGTACAAGCCCAGCGCCGCCTACGGGAGGTCCGTGACCACTTCACAGTGACTTCCTACCGGCGGGAAGGAGACGGGAAGTGGGTCTACCGGCTCGACGCGTGGAGTGAGACGCCGGCCAGCGACTCAGGGAGGATCAGCCCGCGGCTTCAGGCAGAGGTTTTCACCGTGAAAGGGCGTTTCTGCGCGATGTGCGGTGCCGGGCCGCAGGATGCCCGGCTCCAGATCGATCACATCGTTCCGCGGTCCTGGGGCGGGGAGACGGAGCTGGACAATCTGGAACCGCTCTGCCAGCCGCACAACAACGGCAAGCGCGCCTTCTTCAAGTCTCTGGCCCCCTACAGAGAGGCGTTCGGACAGGCCATCTACCGCACCAACCCCTGGGAACGGATCGGAGAGCTCCTCAAGGCCTTCGCGAGCAGAGGGGAGGCAACCCCAGTGGAGCTCATCCACATCGTGGCGCGCGAGACGCACCGGGGAGACCCGATGAAGCGGCTGCGCGAACTGCGGTTCATCCTGGGGTGGGAGATCATTGCCCACCGGTTCAAGGAGAACGGCGTGACCTCGGTGACCTACGAGCTGCGCTCCTGGGAACCGTGGCCTCCCGAAGGAGCACCTGCCGCGGTCAAGGCATACGAGCGCGAGCGGAAGCGCCGCAAAGCAGCCGGCGACTAGCTGTCTGCATGCCTCACCGGATGGCGTCGAAGTTCTGCCCCCCGGCCGTTATATGCCGGGGGGCAGAACTTCGCCCGAGATGGCCACGTGCCTGCTATAGCCGGGGGAAGCTCTGCTGGAGCCAGTCACGCACCGAAGCGACGGTGGCCCTGCCGTGCTGCCGGAGTGCGTCCGCGATGTCGCGCCCGCAGACAAGCGCGATCGGGTGTCCGTCTTCCTGGACCTCGCTCTGTACCTGCCGGTTGAAGTAGGACGTGGTGACCAGCACGCCGAAATTGCGGTGACGGATTCGCGAGATCAGACGCGAGACCTCGCGGACTCCAACGCCGTTGCCCGGGCCGTAGCACTTGGCCTCAAGTGCGAAATCGATGCTGATCGGGTTTGCCGGAGCGCCGAGCACGTAGACGCCTACAGCGTCACGACCGCCGTCGCGGCTGGGCCGCGTCACATCGACTGCGCCAGTAGACGGGGCAATCAACCGCCAAACGGCCACTGCGCACGCCTCGAAGTCACTTTCCCTCCCGCGGAAGTGCTGCCGGATCTCATCCAGCACAGCCTGCCCTGTCTTGTCAGAAGGGAGCTGGTCCGCAGTGGAACGGATGGCAGTCGTGGCCGGCGCCAGCAGCGGCCGGTAGACACGACTCTGCACCCATGCCTTCCACGCCTCAGGGCACTCTCCTCCAAGCACATCGCCGCCTCCCAGGACGTGACCGATCCAACTGCGGGGGACCAGCTCGACATCCAGCACCGTGAAGCGCGAGCGGTAGTTCTGGAATCTCTTCCCCTCAGTTGACCGCCAGATCGCCGCCAGTTCGTCATCCGCGGTCAGAGTGGGTCCCCCCGGGGCAAGCAGGCCTCGGAAGCGCACCGCCCGCCCTTTGGCTCGGGCCTTCTCGAAGAGCAGGAAAGGCGGCACCTTGGCACCCCGGACCAGGGCCGTCCCGTGGGAGTGCTCGAAGGCATCCCGCAGGAGAACATTGCCCTTGCGCGGAGTCTCATGCAGGCCCTTGCCCGGCGTCTTGTTGTCGCCGTAGTAGGTGAATGTCCCTGTCCCGGTGTCCAGATAGTCAGGCCAGTCCACCTCTCCCCCGCTGGTGTACAGAACGACCAGCCGGACAGTCCCCTTGGCCGGCGAGCCGGCGTAGCGGAACCCACCCTGGTTACCAGTACCTGGCAGCAACTGAGCGAGCGCGTCGTCGCCGGAGTGCCCTGACGCTCCGCCGGCGTAGACAGCGTCCACCGCGAGATCAGAGTGCTTGAGCTGGTCGAAGGGGACGTCCTGGCCTGGTGTTTGCGGCGAGAGAGGCATACAAGTACTTCTACCAACCCAGGCTGACATTCATCAGAGTCGACCTGCGGTCGTCGCAAGAGGTTCGTAGCTCTTCAATCACAACTGCGCTGGCGCAGGGTTGGAAGGGCGACGCCAGTGTCAGATTCTCCAACTACGGTGGCGTAGTGGGCGAGCCGGTTGCGGCACTAATTCTGTGTCAAGTGGAGCACCTCGTCGGTACCGCTGAGGTGGTGCATGGACCTGAGGGAAAAGAGGCGCCGCGGTGCAGGACCCGGTGCCCGTCGCCACTTATTCAATCGAGAGCTGCCATGTACCGGCGCACTGTCGATCCATCCCTCAGTACTGCTCTGAGGCTGGACGAATCCATGATCCTCGTGACCGAGACGATTGTGTCGATCTGCAAGGTGCTCACTGCCACCAGCGACACACGTCCCTGGCAAGAGCGAATTCTGGGTCGGCGTAGTCATCCACCTGCAGTGGCGTGCGCATCACGCGACGATGCGCGCCAGCCGTACTTGCCCCGCGTGCCGGACCGTGCGGCCGTACGTGATCTCCACTCGGCACCGCTTGTGCGTCCCGTGCGTGCGGGAGGCCGACGATGCGGCCTGATCCCCGGTGCTGCCCGCGCACTCCCTAGTGCTACACGGCATGGGCCGAACGCCCCGTCGAGCAGCGCCGGCGC
This sequence comes from Streptomyces sp. NPDC008079, assembly GCF_042957385.1. Lineage (NCBI taxonomy): Bacteria > Bacillati > Actinomycetota > Actinomycetes > Kitasatosporales > Streptomycetaceae > Streptomyces > Streptomyces sp. NPDC008079. The sequence goes on along the minus strand of NZ_JBIBIC010000018.1, from coordinate 79,575 downwards.
GCCCACCCGGCCGACCGGATCAAGGCCCGTGAGACGTAGCGCTGGCCGCCGCCGAATGCGGTTGGCCGGCCAGGCCAGTCTGGGTCGCGGCCCACACCGTCCCTGTCAGCGCCCTGGACGACCCGCTGTTGCTGCGGAAGGTGCTGACTGGCTTCACGCTCCGGCTCGACGGCAAGCAGGCGGCGGCATCGTCCAGGAAAGCGGGTACGGCGAGGTGTGGGCGCGGGCCCGGAAGCAGTCGTTCACGCCGGACCAACTGGCGTCGCCTCTCGGTGCCCGCCCGTATGACTTGCGCCACGCGTGTGTGTCGCTGTGGCTGAACTCCGGCGTCGACCCTGTCGAGGTCGCACGCCGCGCCGGCCACTCGGTCGCCGTGCTGCTCAAGGTCTACGCCAAGTGCCTGGACGGAGCCACCAGCATGGCGAACGACCGGATCGACGCCGCTCTGATGCGCTGGCGGTAGCTGATCAGGTGGGACGGCTACCGCTTCAGCGCCCGGTAGCGCTTCATGAGTGCGGTGATCCTGCCGGGGTCGGCCCCGCCGTTGAGTTCTGCCGTGAGGTCGTCCGGGCACAGCTCATAGAGGTCGCCCCACCAGCGTCGCCCCTTGTTGTCCCAGATGCGGTATCCACCCGGGACACCCCGCGCCACATACCGCCGCTTGCTCATGCGATGCCCCCCGTCAGCTCTCACCATTCCGGCACAGCAGTCGTCGAGAACGACTGAGGGGCCTGTGTCCAGCGAAGATGCTGGTCACAGGCCCCTCAGGCAGCGTGGCGGCACGTGGATTCGAACCACGGTAGGCAGAGCCGACGGATTTACAGTCCGTTCCCATTGGCCACTCGGGCATACCGCCATGGGATGAAGCCGCGGATCCGCTGGGTGCGGGGTGCCGTGGCGACGACGTAAACGATACCCGATCCGGAGGGGTGGTTCGCCACCGGATTGATCACCGCCTCCCCCTTGTGTCCGCACGCACCGGACACCGCTCCTTCCCCGCGGAGATCCACACGACAGGCCCTAGTCTTTGGGGATGGTGGTCCGGGGATCGGGCCGCGGATGTGATGGAAGACAGACAAGCGATACCCAAGGAGCCCACTGAAGATGGCCGACTCCAGTTTCGACATCGTCTCGAAGGTCGAGCGGCAGGAGGTCGACAACGCCCTCAACCAGGCCGCCAAGGAGATCTCGCAGCGGTACGACTTCAAGAACGTCGGGGCCTCGATCGCCTGGTCGGGCGAGAAGATCCTGATGGAGGCGAACTCCGAGGAGCGCGTCAAGGCGATCCTGGACGTCTTCGAGACCAAGCTGGTCAAGCGGGGAATCTCGCTGAAGGCGCTGGACGCGGGCGAGCCGCAGCTCTCCGGCAAGGAGTACAAGATCTTCGCCTCGATCGAGGAAGGCATCTCCCAGGAGAACGCCAAGAAGGTCGCGAAGATCATCAGGGACGAAGGTCCCAAGGGCGTCAAGGCCCAGGTCCAGGGCGAGGAGCTGCGCGTCAGCTCCAAGAGCCGTGACGACCTCCAGTCCGTCCAGGCCCTGCTCAAGGGCAAGGACCTCGACTTCGCCCTCCAGTTCGTCAACTACCGCTGATTCCACGCCGGGAGGCCGCGGCCCGCGTCGCGGCCCTCCCGCCGGTTTCCCCCGTGGACGCCGCATCCCTGTGGCCGCCCCCATCCCCGTGGCCGCCGAATCCCTGTGGCGCCCGCGCCCCCGGCGATAGGCTGCCTGGCCAAGACAGGCAACGGGGAACGGGGAAGTACCAGGCATGTCCGCCAAAGGAGATCTGACGATAAGTCTGATCGGGCTCAGCGACCTGGCGACGGGGCTGAGATCGGTCAAGACGCGGATGGACGACACCGGGCAGGTCGATCGCGCCCTCGGCAACGGGGAGTTGGGCTCGTCCAGGGCGCATGACGCGCTCGACGGTTTCATGCACGGCTGGAAGGACGGCCGTAAGGAGATCGACAGCGGTCTGGAGAGCGTCGCGAAGATGGCGCAGGCCGTCGTGGACGAGCTCACCAAGACCGACCAGGAGCTGAAGGACGCCCTGGCCAAGCACGAGGGCGGCGGTCAGCCGTGACCGTGTCCTCTTCCGCCCCCTCCGGCACGTCGCCGGTGCGCGGGGTGAACATCCTGGTGCCCAGCTCCTGGTACGAGTTCGACATCCATCCGGCCACGCGCGACGCGTCGATACGTGAGGTCGTACGCGAACGGGTGCGGGAACGGCCGGAGTTGGCCGACTCCAGGACGGCGCTCATCCGCACGCTGACCCGTACGGCCGACGAGGCATGGCAGACCGGGGTGCTGTACTTCGGCGCGCTGGCCGACCTGAGCGACGAGGCACCGCTGACGGCGAGCGTCACGATCGCGGTCCTGGAAGCCGACGACCGGGCGGACGGCACGGCGGACGGCGATCGGCCCGGCGGCGGGGCAGGAGGGGCAGGCGGGGCGGGCGGCAATCTGGCGGCGCTGGTGGCGGCGCTCAAGCCGGTCGCCGCGGGCCGCAGGCCGACCGACCCGTGGCGCCGGATCAAGCTGGCGGAGCTGCCGGACGCGGGTTCCGCCGCGCGCAGCGAGGGGATCGACGACATCGAGCTGCCGGACGACGACCGTACGGTCCGGATGGTGCTGATGCAGACCTTCGTACCGTTCCCCGGCGGCGACCCTCGGGTCGCGGTGATCAGCGGGGCGACCTCCCAACTCGCCCTCGCCGAGCCGATGCTGGAGCTGTTCGACGGCATCACCGAGACCTTCCGCTTCGTGTACGCCGACGACGACCCCTCCGCCGGGTCCGCCGAGAGGGTGAGCTGAGCCGTGACCCGACCCACCGACTGGCACAATCTCGACCTCGACAGCGACCCGACTCCCGGTGACGTCTACGAGATCAGGGCCGAGGGCAGGCGCTTCCAGACCTTCGCCGAGGACGTGGCGACCGTGCACTCGCTGCTCAGCAGAGCGGCCAAGGACCAGGCGCTCGCCGAGTGGAACGGCAAGGCCGCCGAGGCGTTCCGCGGCCAAATAGGCAAGCTGCCCGGGCAGTTGGGCAAGCTCCACGACTCCTACGGCGCGGCCGGCGACGCCCTGGTGACCTTCGCCGACTCGGTGGAGACCGAACAGTCCACCGCTGACGGCGCGTTGTCCCAGGCGCGTCTGCTGCGCAACGATCTGGCCGCGAAGCAGACCGAGTTGGCCCGCGCGCAGGTCGACGCGACCACGGCGGGCGAGGCCAAGGCGAAGCTCGACGGCTCCAAGGGGTCAGCCGGAAGCGCCGGCGGGAACGTACCGCCGCCCGACCCGGACAAGGTCCGTCAGGCGGTCCGCAACGCCCAGCAGGCCGACGCCCACAAGAATCAGGTCGCGGGCCAGGTCTCCGGGATTCAGCAGCAGTTGGCCGAGCTGCGCAAGAAGGCGCAGGACGCCGGGACCAACCACGGCACGGCGGTGGACGTCCTCAAGAAGGACCTCGACCACGCCTCCGACGTCGGCATCCACAACAAGAAGTGGTACCAGAAGCTCGGGGACTTCCTGGTCAAAGCGTGGAGCGTCATCCTCCCGATCCTCAAGGTGATCGTCGCCATCGGCGGCATCCTGCTGCTGTTCATCGGCGGTCCGCTGGCCTGGATCGTGCTGGCCGCGGCCTTGCTGGTCTTCGCCGACACCTTGGTGAAATTCATTCAGGGCAAGGCGGGTTGGGGCGATCTGCTGTTCGCCGCGCTGGACTGCATCCCGGTGATGGGCAAGGTCAGCATGCTGGTCAAGGCGGGTGAGATCGGCAAGCTGAAGTGGGCGGTGAAGATCCTCCAGGCCGAGCGGAAGTACCAGAACGTCATCAAGGTGTGGAAGTACGGCGAAGACCTCAGCGGATTCCGCAAGGTCGCCTTCGGCTTCGCCAAGGGCCTGGGCAAGGACACCCTCAAGGACGCCATGAACGGCGGCTGGACGAACGTCAAGAAGAACTTCCTGGCCAACGTCGCGGGCAACACCATCGGCGCCGGGCTCTCCCCGCTGGTCGACAAGGGCTTCGCCAAGATCCCCCGGCTCTACTACAGCGGCCCGATCTCCGCGATGTCGGGCGCCGAACGCCGGGCGCTGGGCCACCTGTCGATGGACATGAACGGCCTGACGCAGCGCGGAAAGACGCTCATCGGCGCCACGAAGGGGCTGGTGACGTCGGTGACGAAGGAGACCGTCAAGAGCACGGTCTTCGGCAAGGACTTCACCATCGAGAACATCGGCTTCGGCACGCTCACCGGCTTCGGCAACTCGGGCGGCGGCTACCGCACCGGCCGGCACTGAACGGGGAGGTTCACCCGAGCGGGCCGGGTCCGGTTCACCGCCAGGAGCCGGACAGACCGGGGGCCGGACGGACCGGGGGCCGGACAGACCAGAGGCCGGACAGACCAGGACCCGCGACCGCTACGAGCCGCGCCGTACGGCCACGTCGTACCGCGGGTCGCCGAAACCGGCGGCCCGCGCCCGGCGCAGCGCCTCATCGCCGATGTCCCGGATCGCCGGGCCGCCGCCGCGGGCCTCATCGGTCCGCTCGGCGGCTCCGGCGGCCCCGCCCTGCCTGACCAGGCTCACCCCGCGCGGCCCCGGCAGCGCGAGCACTCCCCCGATCCTGGGGTCGCCCGCGAACCAGACCTCGCGCTTGGCGTTCTCTCCGAGCACCCGCCGCCAGCGGCGGACGTCGGGGAAGCGGACCCGGATGCTCACGTCCTTGTCCGGGTTGTCGGGCACGGGCAGCCGGAAGAACGGCACGCCGTTATCGGCCACTTGGGCGACGCCGTCCAGGCGCTGCCAGGGGTAGACCTGAAGGACCCGCCAGTACCGCTTGTAGCGCGGCTGTATCAGGGCCCACCAGCCGAGGCCGAGCATCGAGGCCGTCATGAGGACGTACGCGAGCCAGGTGACGTCGATGTCGAGGAAGACGTCGAGGAAGGCGAAGACCAGGGCCCAGCCGGGGATGCCCGCGGCGCTGACGATCAGCAGCGCCCGCAGCCGCCCGCGGGACCGCGCGCACCACTCGCGCGTCGCCGGTTCCGCGACCGCGCCCTCGTACGTCACCCCGTCGTACGTCGCGCTCTCGTACGTCACGCCGTCGCGCGGCGCACCCTCGTAGGCCCCAGCAGGCACGGGAATTCCCCCTCGGGTGTGGGTGCGGCCATCGGGTCCGGCCGTCGGCGTTCGACCCTAGCAGTGCGGGTCTCCGGCGGCGCGGGCTCAAGCGAGGGCGCAAGCGAGGGCTGAACCGCGGGCTGGACCGAGGGGCTCAAGCGACGGGCCGGGCCGAGGGGCTGAACCGACGGCGCGGTATGTCACGGCTTGCCGTAGTCGGCCGCCCACGGGTTGAGTTCGGCGTACTGCTGCTTCCAGGCCGTGCGGTACTGGGCCGCCAGCGGCGGGGGGAAGATCGCCAGGACTTCGGCGACGCGCTCGGGGGTGGCGCCGTCGAGCAGCCACGGGATGTAGCGCGGCGCGAGGCCGAGGCCGATCTGATTGCGCTGGCTGTCGGCGAACAAGGCCCAGTCGGCCGGAGACAGTTCGCGCTCGATGAGCGGGAGCGCGTCGCTCTCCTCGTGGCTGAGGTGGGCGTTCAGTTCGGTGGCGAAGGCGTCGGCGGCGTCGCCGAGGGCGGTGTGGCCGCCCTGTTCGTCGGCGAGCGCCGCGTCGATCGCGGCGATCAGCGGGTCGATCCGGTCGTGTTCCGCCTCCATCGCCTCAAGGAGTTCGAGGTCGTCGGGGCGGTCGGCGAACTGGCCGCGCAGCTTCGGCCACAGGACGTCGTCCTCGGCCGTGTGATGGATGGTCAGGAACCGCTTGAACAGATCCCACCCGAAGTGGGTGGCGGTGAGCCGGGACGGGTCGTCGCCCGTGACGGCGGCGGACTTGGCGATGATCGCCACGTCGCGCCGCAGTCCGTCGTGGAAGGCGTACATCATCGTCAGATCGACGGTCTCGCCCGGCTGGTGCGGAGTGGTCATCAACGTGTCTCCCTGGAACTAGGTGAACCAGTGGATCAGGAGGAATCGCCACACCGAGGCTATAGTCAGCCTGCCGAATCGTCAATCCGTATATCTATCCGGGAGTTGAACCATTTCCGGGCCGAACCGAGCGGCTACTGAAGCTCCTTGACCACCTTCAGCGCGTCCCCGATGTGCCCGCCGATGTTCATCATCGAGGAGAACGCGTGCCGGACGACGCCCTCGCGGTCGATGACGAAGGTGACGCGGCCGGGCACGACGCCCAGGCTCGTGGCGCCGTACTGCTTGCGGACGGCCTTGTCGGTGTCGGCGAGCAGGATGAAGGGCAGTTCGTGGCGGCCGGCGAACTTCTCGTGCGTCTCGACCGAGTCGGAGCTGACGCCGATCACCTCGGCGCCCGCGTCGGTGAAGCTCTCGTAGCTGTCACGGAAGCTGCACGCCTCGGTGGTGCAGCCGCTGGTGTTGTCCTTCGGGTAGAAGTACAGCACCACGACCTTCTCGCCCAGCACATCGCTGAGCGTGACGGGCTTGCCCGTCTGGTCGGGAAGGGTGAAGTCCGGTGCCTTGGCGCCGACGTGAAGAATGGCCATGACGTCTCCTCGGTGGGATGCGGTCGGGAATGCGGTCGGGGATGCGGGCCGGGGATGCGGGTCGGGAATGCGGTCGGGGATGCGGGTCGGGGGACACGGTCCGCGAGGGGCGTCGGGGGCGGAAACGGTACGGCGGTACGGGCGGCCCGCGCGCGACAGCCGGTGGTCAGACGTCCGCGCGCAGCATCTTCGTGAGCAGCGCCTTCAACTCCGCCCGGCCGTCGGTGCCGAGCCTCGTGCCCATGTCGGTCTCGGCGGCCTCGACGGCCCGCCGGGCGGTGGCCAGCGCGTCGCGCCCCGCGTCGGTCAGCCGCAGCGCGTACCGCCGCCGGTCGCGCGGGTCGCGCTCGCGCACCACCCGGCCCGCGCTCTCCAGGTCGTCGACGATCTGGAGGATCGCCTGCTCGCTGATGCCGAGCCGCCGGGCGAGCCGCTGCTGCGAACTCGCCTCGTCGGCCAGGACGGTGAGCGCGCCGAAATGCCGCGCCTGGAGGCCGACGTCGGTCAGCGCGTCCTCGATCCGGCGCCGTACGAAATGGTGCGCCTGGGCGATCAGCGGGCTCGTACGCCGTACACCGCGCTCGGGCGGGGTACGGGCCAGCAGGGTGCTCAGCAGCGCGTCGAGGCGGACGCGTTCCGCGGCGGTCAGGGCCGCGGTGAGGTGGTCGTCGCCCGCGGCCATCGCGGGTTCCATGGCCTTGACGGCGCTGCGGCCGTCGTCGGTGAGGGCGAGGACGTACGAGCGGCGGTCGCCGGGGTTGCGGGCGCGGGTGACCTGGCCCGCCTGCTCCAGCCGGTCGATCAGCTTGACCATGGTGGTGCGGTTGATGCCGAGCCGCTCGCCGAGATCCTGCTGGGAGTACGTGACGGGGGCGTCGAGCGCGTCGAGTATCTGGAAGTCGCGCGCGCCTGAGGCGCCTTGGCCCGCCGCGACGCCGAATTCCGGGGCGAGGTGATCGGCGACCCGGTTGGCGCGGATGTGTGCGCGGCGCAGAAGATGCGCCGCGTAGACGGCGAGGGCGGGCGGCAGTTCGGCGTCCGCCGTCTCGACACTGAGCGCGTAGTCGTCCACCCGGCACCTCCGCAGGTGAGGGTAGCAGGGACGGCCACCTGACCGGCCGTCAGGTACGGCGGACGGCCGGAAGGCGCTCGGCCCGAAGGCACTCGGCCCGAGGGGCGGCCCGAAGGCGCTCGGTGCGACGGACGGCCGGAAGGCGCTCAGCGCGAGGCGAACGGCCGGTCGGTCGGCACGATCTCCTTGCCCAGGGGCATGAGCGACAGCGGGATCAGCTTGAAGTTGGCGATGCCGAACGGGATGCCGATGATCGTGACGCAGAGCAGCACGCCGGTGACGATGTGGCCGAGGGCCAGCCACCAGCCCGCGAGGATCACCCACAGCACATTGCCGACGAAGGAGCCCGTGCCCGCGTCCCGGCGCTCGACCGCGGTGTAGCCGAACGGCCAGAGCGCGTAGACGCCGATGCGGAAGGCGGCGATGCCGAACGGGATGCCGATGATCGTGACGCAGAGGAGTGCCCCTGCCAGGACGTAGCCGAGGAACATCCACACACCGCAGAGGATGAGCCAGATGACGTTCAGGATGGTCTTCACCGGTGGCCTGCCATGTCTTCGAGGCGGGAGATGCGTTCTGCCATCGGGGGATGGGTCGAGAAGAGCTTGGAGACGTCGCCCGCGCGGAATGGACTGGCGATCATCATATGGCTGGCGGTCTCCAGGCGCGGTTCGGGCGCGAGGGGCCGCTGCTGTGTGCCCGTTTCGAGCTTGCGCAGCGCGGAGGCCAGGGCCAGCGGGTCGCCGGTCAGGCGCGCGCCCGAGGCGTCGGCCTCGTACTCCCGCGAGCGGGAGACGGCCAACTGGATGACCGAGGCGGCCAGCGGGCCGAGGATCATCAGCAGCAGCATGCCGAGGATGCCGGGGCCCTCGTCGTCGTCGGAGCGGCCGATCGGGATCAGCCACGCGAAGTTGACCAGGAACATCACCACGGAGGCGAGCGCGCCCGCGATCGAGGAGATGAGGATGTCGCGGTTGTAGACGTGGCTCAGCTCGTGGCCGAGGACGCCGCGCAGCTCGCGCTCGTCGAGGATGGCCAGGATGCCCTGGGTGCAGCAGACCGCCGCGTTGCGCGGATTGCGGCCGGTCGCGAAGGCGTTCGGCGCCTCGGTGGGCGAGATGTACAGCCGGGGCATGGGCTCGCGGGCGGTGGTCGAGAGCTCGCGCACGATCCGGTACAGCTCGGGCGCCTCGAATTCGCTGACGGGGCGGGCGCGCATCGCGCGTAGAGCCAGCTTGTCGCTGTTCCAGTACGCGTACGCGTTCGTCCCCACCGCGATGACCAGGGCCACGATGAGTCCGGTCCGGCCGAAGAAGCTGCCGATGACCAGGATGAGGGCCGACAGACCGCCGAGGAGTACGGCGGTCTTCAACCCGTTGTGCCGGCGGTGCACGGTGCGCCCTCCAAAGTGTGCGTCGGGGGGAACCTCTCCCCCTAGGAGAACCTCCTGCCCACAACAACGCCACCCGAGCGCCGCTAGTTCCCTTATGCGCACGCAGCGCTACCGGCGCGGGGCGTACGGATACGGCCCCCGGCCGGTCGGGGCCGGGGACGGACGTGCTGGTCAGAGGGCCGGAGGGAGGACCCGGTCAGAACAGCGAGCCCTGCGCGTACCGCAGGACGAGCTGCGGCGCGCCGGAGAGTGCGACCCCGGCCAGCGCGGTCAGCGTGATGGCGGCGACGAGGCCGACGGGCGTACGGGTGACGGGTACGGCCGCGAGCGCGCCGCCGGTCGTGATGCCGCTCGTGACGCCGCTCGCGCCGCCGGTCGTGACCGCGCTCGGGGATTGCTCGGGGGCGCCCTCGGGGCGGGTGAAGAGCAGCGCCGTCCAGCGCAGGTAGTACACGAGCGCGATGACGACGTTGACGGCCATGATCACCGCGAGCCAGCCGTGCTGCGTGCCGACGGCGGAGGAGAAGACGGCGACCTTGGCGAACAGGCCGATGACGCCGGGCGGCAGTCCGGCCAGGCACAGCAGGAAGAAGCCGAGCGCGAGGGCGGCCAGCGGGCGGGTCGCGTACAGGCCCCGGTAGTCGCTGAGCCGGCCCTGCGGGGCGGAGCGCGAGACGAGGGCGGCCACGGCGAAGGCGCCGAGGTTCACCACCGCGTACATCAGGGCGTACGCGACGGTGGTGCCGATCTCGTGCGCCGGGTCGGCGGCGGAGGACGCGGCGGCCAGCGGCACCAGCAGATAACCCGCCTGGCCGATGGACGACCAGGCCAGCAGGCGTACGGCGCCGCGCGGCACGCCGGGCCGCTGCCGGAGCGCGCCGACGTTGCCGACGGTCATGGTGAGCGCGGCCAGTACGCCGAAGGCCGGGCCCCACACGTCGTGGTAGGGCTTGAAGGCGATGACCGACACCAGGATCAGGCCGGAGAAACCGGCGGCCTTGCCGACCACCGACAGATACGCGGCGACCGGCAGCGGCGCGCCCGCGTAGGTGTCGGGCACCCAGAAGTGAAAGGGAGCCGCGGCGAGTTTGAAGGCGAACCCCACCAGAGTGAGGGCCGCGCCGACCTTCGCCACGGTGACGAGTTGCGCGGGCGCGTGCGTGAGGCCGTCGGCGACGGCGGCCAGGTGCATGGTGCCGGTGGCCGCGTAGACGAAGCTGATGCCGAGCAGTGAGACGGCGGTCGCGGTCACCGAGGACAGGAAGAACTTGAGCGCGGCCTCGCTGGACAGCTTGTCGCCGCGCCGCAGGCCGACCAGCGCGAAGGCGGGCAGGGTGGCGACCTCGAGGGCGACGATCAGGGTCGCCAGGTCGCGGGAGGCGGGCAGCAGCGCGGCGCCGGAGGCGGAGGCGAGCAGCAGGAACCAGTACTCGCCCGCCGGGAGGTCGTCCTGGGTGTTGACCGAGAGCAGGGCCGTGAGCAGCGCGCCGCCGAGCACCAGGGCCTGGATGACCAGGGTGAAGTGGTCGGCCGCGTACGAGCACCCGCCGCCGCCCGCGGGGAGGTCGGCGGCGGTGCCGGGGTGCACGACCGTCACGCAGAAGGTGGCGTGGCGGCCCGCCCGCAGCGGGATCAGGGCCAGTGCGGCCAGGACGAGCCCCGCGACGGTGGTCCAGGCCAGCAGTTCCTTGCGGGCCTTGGGCAGGAAGAGGTCGGCGACCAGGACGACGAGGGCGAGGACCGCCGGGATGGCGGCGGGGGCGAGCGCCGTCCAGTCGACGGACTGCACGAGGGACGGCATCAGTTGCCTCCGAGGAGGGTGTGCACGGCCGGATCGGTGAGGCCGAGCAGGACGGCGGGCCACAGTCCGGCCAGGACGGTGAGCGCGGCGAGCGGCGTCCAGGCGGCGAATTCGTACGCCTGGACGTCGGCGAGCGCGGGCTGCGCGTCGACGGTCTCGCGGTCGCCCATGCAGACCCGGCGGACCACGACCAGCAGGTACGCGGCGGTGAGCAGGGTGCCGAAGGCGGCGACGGCGGTGAAGGTCAGATACGCGGGGCGGCTGAGGCCCGCGGCGGGTTTGAAGGCGCCGAACATCGACAGCATCTCGCCCCAGAATCCGGCCAGGCCCGGCAGTCCGAGGGAGGCGACGGCGGCGAAGGCGACCAGGCCGCCCAGGCGCGGCGCCTTGCCGTAGAGCGCGGCTCCCGTGGCGCCGGCGAGGGTGTCGAGGTCGCTGGAGCCGTATCGGTCCTTCAGGGCGCCGACCAGGAAGAACAGCAGGCCGGTGATGAGGCCGTGGGCGATGTTGGCGAAGAGCGCGCCGTTGACGCCGGTGGGGGTCAGGGAGGCGATGCCGAGCAGGACGAAGCCCATGTGGCCGACGGAGGAGTACGCGATCAGCCGTTTGAGGTCGCCGCCGTTGCCCCGGCGGGCCAGCGCGAGGCAGGCGAGCGAGCCGTAGACGATGCCGACGACGGCGAAGGCGGCCAGGTAGGGCGCGAAGGTGTGGATGCCGTCGGGGGCCATCGGCAGGACGATCCGGACCAGGCCGTAGGTGCCCATCTTCAGCAGCACGCCCGCGAGCAGCACCGATCCGACGGTGGGGGCGGCGGTGTGGGCGTCGGGCAGCCAGCTGTGCAGCGGCCACATCGGGGCTTTCACGGCCAGGCCGAGGCCGATCGCGAGGACCGCGATCAGTTGCGTGGAGTGACTGAGTGATGACCCGTTGTCAGTGGCGAGTGCCACCATGTCGAATGTGCCCGCCTTCACGCCGATGAGGAGCAGGCCGAGCAGCATGATCACGGAGCCGAGGAGGGTGTAGACGATGAAGCGCAGTGCGGATCGCTCGCGGTCCCCGCCGCCCCAGCGGGCGATGAGGAAGTACATCGGGATGAGGACCGTCTCGAAGGCGAGGAAGAACAGCATCAGGTCAAGCACGGCGAAGGTCGCCAGCGTGCCCGCTTCCAGGAGCAGCAGCAGGGCGACGAACGCCTTGGGGCCGGGGCCCGCGGGCATTTTGAAGTAGCTGTAGAGCGCGCAGAGGAAGGTCAGCAGCGCGGTCAGGACGAGGAGGGGGAGCGAGATGCCGTCGACGCCGAGGTGGAGATGGATCTTGAGCGCGGGGATCCAGTTGAGGTCGGTGGTGGCCTGGGTCCTGGCGGGGTGGTCGTGGTCGAAGCCGGCCGCGAGGACGATCGCCAGGACGAGTACGGCGCCGGTGACGGTGACGCCGTGCCGCAGGACGGCCTGGCCGGGGTCACGGCCCTTCAGGCCGGGCGGCGGCGGGAGCAGGGCGCCGACCGCGCCGAGCAGCGGCAGCACGAGGAGTGCCGCGAGGACGTACTGGAGGGCGGTGTCGTTCACTTCGGGCTCAGCCTCCGACGGCGACGAGGACGGCGAGGACGACCGCACCGGCCAGCAGCGCGCTGAGGTAGGTCTGGACGTTTCCGGTCTGGGCCTTGCGGACGGCCGCGCCGAGCAGCCGGGGGGTGCCGCCCGCGCCGCGGACGTAGGTCTCGATGACCTCGCGGTCCAGGAAGCGGACGAGTTGCGCGGCGGCCAGCACCGGGCGGACGAACAGCGCGGTGTAGAGGGCGTCGAGGTGGAAGCCGTGGGCCGCGTGGCGGTGCAGCCTGCCCAGCAGCAGACGGCCGGGGTCGCCCGGGTCGTCGGCGGACGCGATGTCGCCGTAGATCGCCTCGTGGGTGGCGGTGGCCTCGGCCTCGACGAGGGCGGGTTCCGCGCCGGGGTCGCCGTCGGCGGTGACGACGGCTCCGACGGGGACGGCGAGCCGGGTGGCGGTGGCCGCCTTCCAGGCGCCGTAGGTGATCAGGACGCCGACCAGGGCCAGGCCGGTGCCGAGGACGGAGGTGATCAGGGTGGGGCCGAGCGGGGCGCCGCCGAACCAGTCGGGCAGCTCGCGGTAGGCGAGGCCGCCGAAGGCGATGGTGGGGACGGCCAGCACCCACAGCACGGAGGTCATCACGACCGGCTGCCTGCCGTGGTCGGGGGCCTCGGGGCCGCTGCCGCGGAAAGCCAGCAGGAACAGCCGGGTGGCGTATCCGGCGGTCAGGACGGCGGCGGTCAGGCCCGCGACGAAGACGGTCCAGCCGACGGCCGAGGGGACGTGCGCGGTGTGCCCGGCCGAGGCGTGCTCGGCGGCGCGCAGCACGGACTCCTTGGAGAAGAAGCCGGACAGCGGAGGGAGGGCCGCGAGGGCGGCGAGCGCGATGCCCATCGTCCACATGGCGTCGGGGACGCGCTTGGCGAGCGAGCCCATGCGGGACATCGCGGTGAGCGAGTTGGTGCCCGCCGCGTGGATGACGACGCCCGCGCCGAGGAAGAGCAGCGCCTTGAAGGCGCCGTGCGACAGGAGGTGGAAGACGGCGGCGTCGCGGTCGGCGACGGCCAGGGCGCCCGCCATGTAGCCGAGCTGGCCGATGGTGGAGTACGCCAGCACGCGTTTGATGTCGTCCTGGGCGAGGGCGGCCAGGCCCGAGCCGATCATGGTGACGGCGGCCATCACGGCGAGGACGGCCAGCGCGGCGGCGGACGCGGTGAACACCGGCAGCAGCCTGGCCACCAGATAGATGCCGGCGGCGACCATGGTGGCGGCGTGGATCAGCGCGGAGACCGGGGTGGGACCGGCCATCGCGTCGGGCAGCCAGGTGTGCAGCGGGAACTGCGCGGACTTGCCCGCGACCCCGGCGAGCAGCAGCAGCGCGATCACCGTGGGGTGGCCGAGCCGGCCGTCCGCCGCGGCGGAGAGGATGCCGCTGATCCGGAAGGTCCCGGCGTCGGCGGCGAGCGCGAACACCCCGATGAGGAAGGGGACGTCGCCGAGCTTGGTGACCAGGAACGCCTTGATCGACGCCGTCCTGGCGGCCTCGGTCTCCCAGTAGTGCCCGACCAGGAAGTACGAGCAGATGCCCATGATCTCCCAGCCGACCAGCAGCACCATCAGGTCGCCCGAGTAGACGACGAGGAACATGGCGGCGGTGAACAGCGAGACGAGGGCGGCGTACGAGGGATAGCGCGGATCGTCGCGCAGATAGGCGGTGGAGTAGAGCTGGACGCAGGTGGCGACGAGGCCGACGAGGACGGCGATCAGGACCGCGAAGCCGTCCAGGTGCAGGGCGAGGTAGACGGGCGCGGAGCCGGTGTCGGTGAGCTTGTGGACGGCGTCGGTCGGCGCGCCGGTGCCCTGGCGGGCGGCGACGACCGCGGCCAGCACGAAGGCGGTGGCGGTGGGCAGTACGGCCAGCGGGCGTACGAAGCCGGGTGCGCGCCGGCCGAGCAGGAGTCCGGTGACCGCGCCGAGGAAGGGCAGGAGGGGGACGAGCGCGGCAAGGGCGGTCAGGGTCACGCGGCGGCCTCGGCCTTCTTGTCGGCGGCCGTGCCGTCCGGGTCGGACGCGGTGTGCTCGGACGACGCGTGCTCGGCTGACGCGTGCTCGGCTGACGCGTGCTCGGGCGGCTCGGCGAGGTCGGTGAGCCGGTCGATGTCGGAGCTGCCGCGGTTGCGGTACACGAGCAGCACGATCGCCAGGCCGAGACCGATCTCGGCGGCGGCGATCGTGATGGTGAACAGGGTGAGGGCCTGGCCGGAGTGGAGGGTGTCGCGCAGCCACACGTCGAAGGCGACCAGGTTGAGGTTGACGGCGTTGAGCATCAGCTCGACGGACATCAGGACGAGGATCGCGTTGCGGCGGGCGAGGACGCCGTAGACACCGACGCAGAAGAGGAGGGCGGCGAGGACGGCCGGGTAGACGAGGTGCATCAGTTCTCCTTGCCCTGGCCGGTGGGGGTGCCGCTGGGGGTGCCGGTGGGGGTGCCGGTGGGGGTGCCGGTGGGGGTGCCGGTGGGGGTGCCGGTCCCGGTGCCCTTAGAGGTCCCGGTGCCCGCGCGGTCCTCGGCGGTCTCGCGGCGGGAGAGGACGATCGCGCCGACGAGGGCGGCGAGCAGCAGCACCGACAGCGCCTCGAAGGGCAGCACCCAGAAGCGGAACAGGGTCTGCCCGGTGGCGTGCGAGGAGCCCTGGACCACGCCGTGCAGGTCGATCCAGGTGGAGCGGAAGGCGTCCACGACCACCCACACCAGGGTGACCGCGGCGGCGACGGCGACCCCGAGGGCGACCCAGCGGTTCTCGGAGTCGGCGTCCGGCGAGCGGCCGATGGGCGCTCTGGTCAGCATCAGTCCGAACAGCAGGAGGACGACGACGGAGCCGACGTAGATCAGCACCTGCACCCAGGCGATGAACTCGGCCGTGAGCAGCAGGTATTCGACGGCGAGGCCGCCGAGGGCGACGACCAGCCACAGGGCCGCGTGCACGAGCTGCCGGGTGGTGACGGTCAGGACGGCCGCGCCGAGAGTGACGAGGCCGATGAGGAGGAAGGCGATCTCGACGCCGGTGGGCGAGAGGAAGCCGCCCTGGCTGTGGATGGTTTCGTGGACGATCACGAGTCGCCCTCCCCCGGCGCGGAGGGTCCTTCGGTCGCCGGGTCGGCCGCTGGGTCGATCGCCGTCGGGGCCTGCGGCCGGGCCTCTGTTTGGGCCTGCGCCTCCGCCTGGGCCTGGGCTTCCGCCTGGGCCTGGGCCGCGATGAGCTTGTCGGCGGCCTTGCGGGCGGCGGCGATCTCCTTGGGTTCCTCGGCGGCCGGGTCGAGCGCGGGAGGCGCGGGCACCGTCCACATCCAGTCGCGCAGCTTGTCGCGCTCGTGGGTGAGTTCGAGGATGTCGGTCTCGGCGTACTCGAACTCCGGCGACCAGAACAGCGCGTCGAAGGGGCACACCTCGATGCAGATGCCGCAGTACATGCACAGCGAGAAGTCGATGGCGAAGCGGTCCAGCACATTGCGGCTGCGCTCGCGCCCGCCGGGGGCGGCGGCCGGTGTCGTCTCCTTGTGGGAGTCGATGTAGATGCACCAGTCGGGGCACTCGCGGGCGCACAGCATGCAGACCGTGCAGTTCTCCTCGAACAGCGCGATCACACCGCGCGAGCGCGGCGGGAGTGCGGGCAGCGCGTCCGGGTACTGGTCGGTGACGGAACGCTTCGTCATCGTCCGCAGGGTGACGGCCAGGCCCTTGGCGAGGCCGGTTCCGGGGATGGCCATGCTAGGAGATCACCACCTTGACGACGCCGGTCAGGGCGATCTGGGCGAGGGCGAGCGGGATGAGTACGGTCCAGGCGAGTTTCTGGAGCTGGTCCTCGCGAAGGCGCGGGTAGCTGACCCGTAGCCAGATCACGACGAAGGCCAGCAGGCCGGTCTTGACCAGCGTCCACAGCCAGCCGACGCTGCCGGACCAGGGGCCGTGCCAGCCGCCGAGGAACAGCACCGTGGTCAGGGCGCACAGCACGACGATGCCCGCGTACTCGGCGAGCAGGAACAGGGCGAAGCGCAGGCCGGTGTATTCGGTGTACGCGCCGAAGATGATCTCGGAGTCGGCCACCGGCATGTCGAACGGGGGCCGTTGCAGCTCGGCGAGGCCCGCCGTGAAGAACACGAGGCCGCCGATGAGCTGCCAGGGGGTCCACCACCAGTGGTACTCCCCCACGATGCCCGGCAGTGACAGCGTGCCCGCCGCCATCGCGACCGACGCGGCGGTGAGCAGCATCGGCAGCTCGTACGCCATCAGTTGCGCCGCCGTGCGCAGGCCGCCGAGCAGGGAGAACTTGTTCGCCGACGCCCAGCCCGCCATCAGCGAGCCGAGCACGCCGATACCCATCATGGCCAGGACGAAGATCAGGCCCGCGTCCAGCGCCTGGCCGACGAAGCCGTGCGGTCCCACCGGGATCGCGATCAGCACGACGAGGTAGGGCAGGAGCGCGACGGCGGGGGCGAGTTGGAAGATCCGCCGGTCCGCGTCGGCCGGAACCACGTCTTCCTTCTGCGCGAACTTGACTCCGTCCGCCACCAGTTGGGCCCACCCGTGGAACCCGCCCGCATACATCGGCCCCAATCGGCCCTGCATATGCGCCATCACCTTGTGCTCCGCCTGCCCCACGACCAGCGGAAACACCAGGAACACAACGAGCACGCCCACAAGCCGCAGCCCGACGTCCACGACGTCACCCACGCCCCTCACCTCCCCGCCCACCGTCTTCGCCTGCGGCGCGCTCGTCAGACGACGCGGACCCACCACCCCGGCCGGGGGTGCCACCTGCGGCGGGCTTCTCGCTCGCAGCGGGCGGTTCGCTTGCAGCGGGTGTCTCGCCTGCGGCGGCCTCGTCGGACGACGCGGGCTCACCACCCCGAGCGGGGGTTCCACCTGCGGTGGGCCTCTCGCCTGCGGCGGGCGGTTCGCTCGCAGCGAGCGGTTCGCCTGCGGCGGCCTCGTCGGACGACGCGGGCCCACTACCCCGAGCGGGGGTGCCACCTGCGGTGGGCCTCTCGCCTGCGGCGGGCTTGTCGGACGACGCGGGCTCACTACCCGGAGCGGGGGTGCCACCTGCGGTGGACGTCTCGCCTGCGGAGGGCTCGTCGGACGGCGCGGGCTCGCTACCCGCAGCGGAGCTGCCGCCAGCGGCAGGCTTCGCCGACGGCGCGGGGCCGCTACCCCCGGCGGGGGTGCCACCTGCGGTGGACTCCTCGCCTGCGGCGGGCGGTTCGCTCGCAGCAGGCGCCTCGGACGACGCAGCGTCGCTGCCCCCGTCGGAACTGCCGCCAGCGGCAAGAGTCTCAGACAGTGCGGGGCCGCCAGCCCCGGCGGGGCTGCCACCTGCGGCGGGCCCCTCGTCTGCGGCGGACGGCTCGCTCGCAGCAGGCTCGCCGCCCCCGGCCGAACTGCCTCCTGCTGCGGGCTTCTTTGACGGCGCGGGCTCGCCACCCCCGGCAGGGGTGCCACCTGCGGTCGGCTTCTCGCCAGCGGTGGAGGGTTCGCCTGCGGCGGGCTCGTCGGACGACGCGGGCTCACTACCCGCAACGGATCTGCCGCCAACGGCAGGCTTCTCCGACGGCGCGGGTCCGCCACCCCCGGCGCGGGTGCCACCTGCGGCGGGCCCCTCGCCTACGGCGGGCGGTTCGCTTCCGGCGGGCGGTTCGCTTCCGGCGGGCGTCTCGCTTCCGGCGGGCGTCTCGCTTGCAGCGGGCGATTCGCCTGCGGCGGGCTCGTCGGACGGCGCGGGCTCGCTACCCGCAGCGGAGCTGCCGCCAGCGGCAGGCTTCGCCGACTGCGCGGGCTCGCCGCCGTCGGCGGAGGTGTCGCCTGGGGCGGGCGGTTCGCTTGCGGCGGGCTTCTTGGTCGGCGCAGCGTCGCCGCGCCCCGCGGGGGTGGCGGCTGGGGGTTGTTCCCATGGGGCGTCGGGGACGCGCTTGCGTGGGGGCGCGGGGGTGTCGCCGGAGGGGGCCCCGGCAGGGGGTTGGTTGGCGGGGCTACCGGCAGGGGTTTGGCTGGTGGAGCCTTCGGTCACGCTGCGGGTGCGGCGGGCCGGGCGGTCGGCCGACGGGGTTGTACGCGCCGGGCGGTCGGCTGGGGAGGCCGTTGGGCGGGGGCCGCGGGCGGGGCGGGCGGGGGGCGGGGGGAGTTGGCCTTTTTGGGGGCCCCAGTCGTTGGGGTCGGGGACGCCGGGGGGCTGCATCTGGCGGCGCTTGGGGCCGCCGTCGTGGGACTCGCCGGGCTCCTTGGCACCGGGCCACGCCTTGGCGACGCGGGCGGCGAGGACGAAGTCCTTGCGGAGGGGGTGCCCCTCGAACTCGTCGGGGAGCAGGAGGGGCGCGAGGCCCGGGTGCCCGGTGAAGTCGACGCCGAACATCTCGTGGGTCTCGCGTTCGTGCCACGCCGCGCCCGCGTAGACGCCGGTGGCGGTGGCGAGGACGGGCGCGTCGTGCGGCACGGTCGTCCGCAGCAGCAGCCGCCGGACGCCGCCGTCCAGCGCGACAACGTGCGCGCAGACCTGGAAGCCGGTGCCGGGCTCGTCGACGGCGCTCAGCCAGTCGAAGTACGTGCAGCCGAGCGCGTCCCGCGCGGCCGTGAGCGAGGCGACCCACTCACCGGCCGGCACATCGACGGTCAGGAGGTCGTACGCCTCCTGCGCGACGGCGCCCTCGCCGAAGATCTCCGCGGCCTCCCGCGGCAGCCAACCGGTCACCTCGGCCCCTCCGGCGGAGTGACGAGGCCGCTCGTCAAGGCGGCGACGGACGGGCGCGGGCCCGCGGCGGAGCCGTACCGCTCCGCCAGCGACTCGCGCGCGATCTTCTCCTGGAGCTTGAGGATGCCCTGGAGGAGCGCTTCGGGGCGCGGCGGGCAGCCGGGCACGTAGACGTCGACGGGGATGATCTGGTCGACGCCCTTGGTGACGGAGTACGAGTCCCAGTAGGGGCCGCCGCAGTTGGAGCACGCGCCGAAGGAGATGACGTACTTCGGCTCGGGCATCTGCTCGTACAGGCGCTTGACGGCGGGCGCCATCTTGTCGGTGACGGTGCCGGAGACGACCATGAGGTCGGCCTGGCGCGGTCCCGGCGCGAAGGGGATGACGCCCAGCCGGATGAAGTCGTGCCGGGACATCGACGCGGCGATGAACTCGATGGCGCAGCAGGCGAGGCCGAAGTTGAAGACCCACAGGCTGTAGCGGCGGCCCCAGTTGAGCACCACCTTCATCGGCTCCGGCGCCAGCCGGGACAGCACGCCGAGACGGCGCGGCTCGGGAAGGTCCTGCGCAGGGGCCTCGGGAATCGCCTGCGGGTTCACGTCCATTCGAGGACGCCCTTCTTCCATGCGTAGAGCAGCCCGATCGCGAGGAAGCCGATGAAGACGAACATCTCCACCAGCGTCGTCGCGCCGAAGCCGGGCGCGGCGAAGACCGTGGCCCACGGGAACAGGAAGATCGCGTCGACCGCGAAGATGACGTAGAGGAAGGAGTACACGTAGTACTTGACCTGGGTGTGCGCCCAGCCCTCGCCGACCGGGTCGACCCCGCACTCGTACGTGAGCATCTTCTCGCGCGTCGGCACGACGGGCCGCAGCAGGCGGCCGGACGCGAAGGCGACGGTCACGAAGAGCACACCGACGACCGCGACCAGGCCGACGACCGAGTAGCCGTGGAAGTAGTCCACGTCCGTCCGCCCCTCGTTCACTCGTTGACCGGTGGTGTCCAGCGATCCTTGTGGATCTCTTTAGACGATCTATACGGGAGGGAGTCTAGGCCCTGGCCTCACAGGCGCACGCCCCCCGTGCGGGCACCGGTGCGCGCATCGGCGGCGGCCCCGCCGGACGCCCTCGCCCGTACCGGGGGATAACCCCACCGCCGCCTGACCTACGCACCCCATGGCGCGCCCCGCCGCTTCCCCGGCAGGCTGGACTCATGAACACCTCGCCCGCGTCCCGTCAGCCCGCCGCCCCCGCCCCGCTGCCACCCGTGCGCTTCGCGTACGACCGCGTGACGTGGCGGGAGATCGGGTATCTGCTGCTGAATCTGCCGGTGTCGATCATCGGCTTCGTCTACGTCGTGACGGTCGTGACGGTGGGCCTCGGCCTGTCGGTGACGGTGATCGGGTTGCCCCTGCTGGCGTACGGACTCGCCGGGTGCCGTTTGCTGGGGCGGGTGGAGCGGAGCCGGGCGCGCGACCTGCTGGGCGTGCACATCGACGAGCCGCGCCCGCTGAAGCGGGGCACCTTCGGTTTCCTGCCGTGGCTGTGGGCGTCGCTGAAGGACCCGGTGGCGTGGCGGCACGCCCTCTATTACGGCATCCGGCTGCCGTGGGGCATCCTCACCTTCACTTTGACGCTGGTCTCGCTGTTCGTGTTGTGGCCGGTGCTGCCGTTCCTGGCGCGCGGGCTGACGATGGTCGACCGGGCGATGGTCCGCGGGCTGCTCCAGCCGTCGGACGAGCTGGAGCGGCGGATCGAGGAGCTGGAGTCGGACCGCGGGGTCGTGGTCGACACGGCGGCGGCGGACCTGCGGCGCATCGAGCGCGACCTGCACGACGGCGCGCAGGCGCGGCTGGTGGCGCTGGCGATGGACCTCGGCCTGGCCAAGGAGAAGCTGCTGGAGGACCCGGAGGCGGCGGCCAAGATGGTGGGCGAGGCGCACGGCGAGGTGAAGGTGGCCCTTCAGGAGCTGCGGGATCTGGCGCGCGGCATCCATCCGGCGATCCTCACCGACCGCGGCCTGGACGCGGCCCTGTCGTCGGTCGCGTCGCGCTGCACGGTGCCGGTCGCGGTGACCGTGGACCTGCCCGCGCGGCCCGCGGAGGCGATCGAGGGGATCGCGTACTTCACGGTCTCCGAGCTGTTGCAGAACGTCAGCAAGCACAGCAGGGCACGGCACGCCTCGGTGGACGTGTGGCGCGCCGACGACCGGCTGATGGTGCAGGTACGGGACGACGGGCGCGGCGGCGCGGACGTGTCGGGCGGTACGGGTCTGGCCGGGCTCGGCGAACGGCTGCGGTCGGTGGACGGGCTCTTCGTGGTCAGCTCACCGGAGGCGGGGCCGACCGTGGTCACGGCCGAACTGCCGTGGCGCGACCGGGAGTTCCGCAAGGCCGGGGCCAGGCGCTGAGCGGAGCCAGGCGCTGAGCGGAGTCAAGCACCGCGCGGGGCGCTGGGCGCGGAAGCCGGGGCGGTAGGGCTAGCCCCACCCCCAAGACGCCGATCCGCACCATGGGGATGGGTGCACGCACCGGCCAGCATGGAGTCACAGAGAAAAGCAGAGAGGACGGACCGACCATGGCTTACGGCTTCCCGCCCGCCGAGCGCGCGCACGAGCGCGAGCGCGAGCACCGCCTGCCGACGGCGCTGCGCGCGCCGGTCGAGGCACGCGCCTGGCGCGAGTTCGCCTACCTGCTGATCAATCTGCCGATGTGCATCGTCGGCTTCGTCTGGACCGTGACGATGTTCTCGCTCGGCGCCGGGCTGCTGGTCACCTTCATCGGGCTGCCGGTGCTCGTGCTCGCGCTCGGCGGCTGCCGCGCGATCGGCGCCGTGGAGCGGGCCCGCGCGCGGTCGCTGCTCTGGCTGGACGTGGAGGACCCGCGGCCGGTGCGCGGCAGGAACGGCGGTTTCCTGTCCCGGCTCGGTGCGCAGCTCGGCAGCGGCGTCAACTGGCGGCACGCCGCCTACACCCTGGTCCACTTCCCGTGGGGGATCTTCACCTTCTCCGTCGCCATCAGCTTCTTCACGTACGGCTGGGGCCTGTTGACGTATCCGCTGTGGCGCTGGGTCTTCCCGGTCTACTTCGGGCAGGACGGCCTCCAGATGTACGGCGACGGGCACGGGCACGGCTGGTGGCTGCACACCCCGGCCGACATGCTGCTGTGCGTCGTGGTCGGCGGCGCGCTCGTACTGAGCAGCCCGTGGGTCTACCGGGGCATGGCGCACGTGGACCGGATTCTGGTGAGCGGTCTGCTCGGGCCTTCGCGGCTGGCGGAGCGGGTCACCGAGCTGGAGTCGGACCGCGGGGTCGTGGTCGACACGGCGGCGGCGGACCTGCGGCGCATCGAGCGCGACCTGCACGACGGCGCGCAGGCGCGGCTGGTGGCGCTGGCGATGGACCTGGGCCTGGCCAAGGAGAAGCTGCTCGAAGATCCGTCGGCCGGGGCCGTGATGGTCGAGGAGGCGCACGGGGAGGTGAAGATCGCGCTTCAGGAGCTGCGGGATCTGGCGCGCGGCATCCACCCGGCGATCCTCACCGACCGCGGGCTGGACGCGGCCCTGTCGTCGGTCGCGTCGCGCTGCACCGTGCCGGTCGCCGTGACCGTCGATTTGCCGGCGCGGCCGGTGCCGGCCATTGAGGGCATCGCCTACTTCACGGTGTCCGAGCTGCTGCAGAACGTCAGCAAGCACAGTGGCGCTTCGCGCGCGACCGTGGAGGTGTGGCGGGTCGGTGACCGGCTCATGATGCAGGTGTCCGACAACGGGCGCGGGGGCGCCGCCGTGTCCGGTGGGTCCGGGCTCGCCGGGCTCGCCGAGCGGCTCGACTCCGTCGACGGTGTCCTCGCCGTGGCCTCGCCGCCCGGTGGCCCCACCCACATCACCACCGAACTCCCCTGGCGCGTCTAACCCCTCCGGGCCGGTCCCCTTACCCCTCCCCGCGCCCCGCCCAAAACGGCTCGCCCCTCCAAGAGGCGGTCCGCCGATCTTTTCAGGGGCGCGGGGAACTGCGCGGCCCGCCCCCACCGGGCCTTCAGCCCGAAAACAACCGCGTCTGCCCCACCGGGGCCGCGCCCCTGAGAGATCGGCGTCCGCCCGGCAGGGGGCGGCTAGGTCAGGGTGAGGAGGACTTTGCCGCGGTTGGTGCCGGCCTGGAGGGCTTGATGGGCTTGGAAGGCCGCGGCAAGCGACAACTCGGCGGTGATGTCGAGCCGAATGGCTCCGGAGGCCAGGAGGGACAGGGCGGCGAGGGCGTGGCCGCGCAGAACGGCCGGGGCGCGGAGCGCGAGGTCGCGGATGGAGTAGCCGGTGAGAGCGCGGTTGCGCTCGGAGAAGGGGAGCACCGGCAGCGTGAGGTCGGGCTGCCGGGCAGCCTCGCCGTAGGCGACCAGACGGCCGAAGGGGGCCAGAAGGGAGAGCCCGGCCAGCCGCGTCCCCCCGCCGATGGGGTCGAGCAGCACGTCGATCTCGGTGCGGGCGGCGGCCAGCTCCTCGGCGAAGGTCTCGCGCAGCAGCACCGCGTCGTAGCCGAAACGTTTCGCGTACTCGGCCTTCTCGGCCGTACGGACCGTCCCGTACACGGCGGCGGCCCCCAGCGCGCGGGCGATCTGCGCCGCGACCGAGCCGACCCCGCCCGCGGCGGCGTGGATGAGGACGGTGTCCCCCGCGGTGAGCCGCGCGGCCCCGGCGAGCACCCCGTACGCGGTGGTGAGGACGAGCGCCGCCCCGCCCCCGTCCCGGAGGGAGATCCCGTCGAGCGGGAAGGCGAAGTCGGCGGGCGCGACCGCGTATTCGGCGTATCCGCCGCCGTCGGGCAGGTAGGCGGCGACGGGGTCGCCGACGGCGAGCCCGGTGACGCCCGCGCCGAGCGCGGCGATCTCGCCGGAGACCTCGAGGCCGGGCACGGCGATCCCGTCCGGCGGACCGTAGTCGCCGAGCCGGTGCAGCACCTCGCCGTGGTTGACGCCCGCGTACGCGACCTGGATCAGCACCTGCCCGGGGCCCGGTTCCGGGACGGGGATTTCCACCGGCCGGAGCACTTCCGGGCCACCGTTGACGTCGAATCCGACCGCGCGCACACGCTCTCCTCTTGCCTGTGAGCCGCTGACGCGCGACCCCCGCCGACCTTCCGGGCGCAACCTTGCCCACCGGAACCGTATTCCCCATCAGCGCGTCGTTGCTGGGATGCTGGGGAAGACAGGGTCGGATGTGGGGGGCTGGAACGGGTGGAGGACAGGGTGCGGGTGGTCATCGCCGAGGATTCGGTGCTGCTTCGGGAGGGACTGACCCGATTGCTGACCGATCGCGGTCACGATGTGGTGGCCGGCGTCGGTGACGCCGAGGCGCTGATCAAGGTCGTACGGGAGCTGGCGGACGAGGGCGCGGCCCCCGACGTGGTGGTGGCGGACGTACGGATGCCGCCGACGCACACCGACGAGGGGGTGCGGGCGGCGGTGCAGCTGCGCCGGGACCACCCCGGCGTGGGCGTGCTGGTGCTGTCGCAGTACGTGGAGGAGCAGTACGCGACCGAGCTGCTGGCGGGCAGCAGCCGCGGGGTGGGGTATCTGCTCAAGGACCGGGTGGCCGAGGTCCGCGAGTTCGTGGACGCGGTGGTGCGGGTCGCCGAGGGCGGCACGGCGCTGGACCCCGAGGTGGTCGCGCAGCTCCTGGGCCGCAGCCGCAAGCAGGACGTGCTGGCGGGGCTGACGCCGCGCGAGCGCGAGGTGCTGGGGCTGATGGCGGAGGGCCGGACGAATTCGGCGGTGGCCAAGCAGCTCGTGGTGAGCGACGGCGCGGTGGAGAAGCACGTCAGCAACATCTTCCTGAAGCTGGGCCTGGCGCCGAGTGACGGGGATCACCGTCGTGTCCTGGCGGTGCTCACCTATCTGAACTCCTGATCTGTTGACACTCTGTCTCACAGCAGACGCCTGACGGCGCGGGCCTCACGGGCACCGCGCCGTTACCTGCACATGCCACACACATGTCCGGCAGTCCGCAGGTCGGGGCCGCGCTCCCGCATCCACATTCCGGGACGTACGGGGAAGGCGACCCTTACCGACGTACGATGACCGGTGAGCCGCCGCCTCTAGGGAGGTCCGTTTCAGTGACCAGCCAGGTCAGCAGCAGCAGCCCCGTGCCCACGGAGCAGCCCGCGCATCCGCCGGTGATCGGCGATGTCCTGGGCGAACAGCGCAAACCGGCGAAAGAGACGAAACGCCTCGACCGGGTGATCATCCGGTTCGCCGGTGACTCCGGGGACGGAATGCAGCTCACCGGGGACCGTTTCACCTCGGAGACCGCGTCCTTCGGGAACGATCTCTCGACGCTGCCGAACTTCCCGGCCGAGATCCGGGCCCCCGCAGGCACCCTGCCGGGCGTGTCGTCGTTCCAGCTCCACTTCGCGGACCACGACATCCTCACGCCCGGCGACGCGCCCGACGTGCTGGTCGCGATGAACCCGGCCGCGCTGAAGGCGAACGTCGCCGACCTGCCGCGCGGCGCCGAGATCATCGTCAACACCGACGAGTTCACCAAGCGCGCGATGGCGAAGGTCGGATACGCCGCCAACCCGTTGGACGACGGGTCCCTGGAGGCGTACGCGATCCACCCGGTGCCGCTGACGACGCTCACCGTCGAGGCGCTCAAGGACAGCGGCCTGGCGCGCAAGGACGCCGAACGGGCGAAGAACATGTTCGCGCTCGGCCTGCTGTCGTGGATGTACCACCGGCCGACCGAGGGCACCGAGTCCTTCCTCCGCAGGAAGTTCGCCAAGAAGCCGGACATCGCGGAGGCCAATGTCACGGCCTTCCGCGCGGGCTGGAACTTCGGCGAGACCACCGAGGACTTCGCGGTCAACTACGAGGTGCAGCCCGCCTCCAGCGCCTTCCCCGCGGGCACCTACCGCAACATCTCCGGGAATCTGGCGCTGTCGTACGGCCTGATCGCCGCGAGCAGGCAGAGCGAACTGCCGCTCTTCCTCGGCTCGTACCCGATCACCCCGGCCTCCGACATCCTGCACGAGCTGTCCAAGCACAAGAATTTCGGCGTGCGCACCTTCCAGGCCGAGGACGAGATCGCCGCGATCGGCGCGGCGCTCGGCGCGTCCTTCGGCGGGTCGCTGGCGCTCACCACCACCTCGGGTCCCGGTGTGGCGCTGAAGTCGGAGACGATCGGGCTCGCCGTCAGCCTGGAGCTGCCGCTGCTGATCATCGACATCCAGCGCGGCGGCCCTTCGACCGGGCTGCCCACCAAGACCGAGCAGTCCGACCTGCTCCAGGCGATGTACGGGCGCAACGGCGAGGCGCCGGTGCCGATCGTGGCGCCCAGCACCCCGGCGGACTGCTTCGACGCGGCGCTGGAGGCGGCCAGGATCGCGGTCACGTACCGCACCCCGGTCTTCCTGCTCTCCGACGGCTATCTCGCCAACGGCTCGGAGCCGTGGCGGGTCCCCGACGTCCAGGACCTGCCCGACCTGCGGGTGCAATTCGCGACCGGGCCCAACCACACGGCCGAGGACGGCACCGAGGACTTCTGGCCGTATCTGCGCGACCCGGAGACGCTGGCCCGCCCGTGGGCGGTGCCCGGCACGCCCGGCCTCGAACACCGCATCGGCGGCATCGAGAAGCAGGACGGCACCGGCAACATCTCGTACGACCCGGCCAACCACGACTTCATGACCCGCACCCGGCAGGCCAAGGTCGACGGCATCAAGGTGCCCGACCTGATCGTGGACGACCCGGAGGGCGCCGCGCGGACCCTGGTCATCGGCTGGGGTTCGACGTACGGGCCGATCACCGCGGCCGTGCGCCGCATCCGGCGCGAGGGCGGCACGATCGCGCAGGCCCATCTGCGCCATCTCAACCCCTTCCCGGCCAACCTCGGTGAGGTCCTGCGGGCGTACGACAAGGTCGTGGTGCCCGAGATGAACCTCGGCCAGCTCGCCCACCTGCTGCGCGCCAAGTATCTGGTCGACGCCCGTTCGTACACGCAGGTCACCGGGTTGCCGTTCAAGTCGGAACAGCTCGCGAAGGCCCTCGTGGAGGAGAGTGCGAATGATTGAGGCGCTGTCGCTGGTGCCCAAGGCCGAGGCGAAGCAGTCCATGAAGGACTTCAAGTCGGACCAGGAGGTGCGCTGGTGCCCGGGCTGCGGGGACTACGCGATCCTGGCCGCCGTCCAGTCCTTCATGCCGGAGCTGGGCCTGGCCCGCGAGAACGTGGTGTTCGTGTCCGGGATCGGGTGCTCGTCCCGCTTCCCGTACTACATGAACACCTACGGCATGCACTCCATCCACGGCCGCGCCCCGGCCATCGCGACGGGGCTCGCCGCCTCGCGCCGCGACCTGAGCGTGTGGGTCGTCACCGGTGACGGCGACGCGCTCTCCATCGGCGGCAATCACCTGATCCACGCGCTGCGGCGCAATGTGAACCTGAAGATCCTGCTGTTCAACAACCGGATCTACGGGCTCACCAAGGGCCAGTACAGCCCCACCTCCGAGGTCGGCAAGATCACCAAGTCGACGCCGATGGGTTCGCTGGACGCGCCCTTCAACCCGGTGTCGCTGGCGATCGGCGCCGAGGCGTCCTTCGTGGCCCGCACGATCGACTCCGACCGCAAGCACCTCCAGTCGGTGCTGCGGGCGGCGGCCGAGCACGAGGGCACGGCGCTGGTGGAGATCTACCAGAACTGCAACATCTTCAACGACGGCGCCTTCGACGTCCTGAAGGAGCGCGAGACCGCGCAGGACGCCGTGATCCGGCTGGAGCAGGGGCAGCCGATCCGCTTCGGCGCCCCCGCCGAGGACGGTCTCGGTTCGAAGGGCGTCGTACGCGACCCGGCGACCGGTGACCTGAAGGTGATCGACGTGACCGTGGAGGGCAGCGCGGGAGTGCTCGTCCACGACGCGCACACCCAGTCCCCGACGACCGCTTTCGCGCTGTCGCGGCTGGCGGACGCCGACACGCTCCACCACACGCCGATCGGTGTGCTGCGGGACGTGACGCGCCCGGTGTACGACACGGAGATGTCGGACCAGCTCGAAAAGGCCGTGGTGCAGCAGGGCAAGGGCGACCTCGCCGGGCTGCTGACCGGGCGGGACACCTGGACCGTCGTCGGCTGAGGCACGGGACCGCACAAGGGCGGGGCGCGCACCCTCATCGGTGCGCGCCCCGCCCTCGTCCGTCTCTCCCGTGCTCACCGCGTGGTCCCGCTGTTGAACAGCGAGCGCGACCAGAGGTACCCGGCCAGGCCGATACCGGCGCACCAGGCGAGCGAGATCCAGGCGTCGTGGCCGATCGCCGAACCGGTCAGCAGCCCGCGCAGGGTCTCGGTAATCGGCGTGAACGGCTGGTACTCGGCGAACCAGCGCAGACCGGGGGACATCGAGTCGGCCGGTACGAAGGCCGAGCCCAGGAACGGCAGGAACTGGACGAGCAGCGGCTTGTTGCTCGCCGACTCGACCGTCTTGGAGATCAGGCCGAGCGCCGCCGACAGCCAGGTCACCGCGAAGGCGACGGCGGCGAGCAGCCCGGCCGCCGCCAGCCACTCCAGCGGGCTCGCGTCGGGCCGGAAGCCGACCGCGAGCGCCACGCCCATGACCAGCACGAGGCTGGTCATGGTCTGGATGACGCTGCCGACGACATGGCCGGTCATGAACGAGGCCCGCGAGATGTTCATCGTGCGGAAGCGGTTGATGATGCCCTCGGTCATGTCGGTGCAGACCGCGATCGACGTGGACATGGCCCCGGCGGCCACCGCCATGATCAGGATGCCGGGCGTCAGGTACTCCAGGTACACGCTCCGGCCGCCGCCCGCCCCGAGTCCGGCGCCGATCGACCCGCCGAAGGCGTACACGAACAGCAGCAGCATGAGGATGGGCATCGCGGCCGTGCCGAAGCCGACCGCCGGGTAGCGGATCGCGTGCTTCAGATTGCGCCGCAGCATCGTCGTCGAGTCGCGCACGGCGTAGGTGAGGGTGCTGCTCATCGCGAGGTCTCCTTGGGGTGAGGGGCGGAACCGTCGCCGGTCAGGGCGAGGAAGACGTCGTCCAGGTCGGGGGTGTGCACGGAGAAGTCGGCGGTACGCACGCCGGCGGCGTCGAGCCGGTCGAGCAGCGAGCGCAGCGCGTCGAGTCCGGCGTCGCCCGCCACGCGCAGGGCCAGCTCCCCGTCGTCGCGGACCGCGCCGGGGACGGCGGCGGCGGCCCGTTCGTACTGCTCGGGGTCGGTGAACCGCAGGCGTACGTGGCTGCCGGGGATACGCGCCTTCAGCTCGTCGGCGGTGCCCTCGGCGACGATCCGGCCGCCGTCGAGCACGGCGACACGGTCGGCCAACTGGTCGGCCTCCTCCAGGTACTGCGTGGTGAGGAAGACGGTGACGCCGCTCGCGACCAGTGACCGCACGGTGTCCCACATCGTGCGGCGGCTGCGCGGGTCGAGGCCGGTCGTCGGCTCGTCCAGGAAGATCACCTTCGGGTCGCCGACCAGCGTCATGGCCAGGTCCAGGCGGCGCCGCATGCCGCCGGAGAAGAGCGCGGCGCGCTGCTTGGCGACGTCGGCGATGTCGAAGCGGGCCAGCAACTCCTGGGCCCGCGACCGCCCTTCGGCCCTGCCGAGGTGCAGCAGGTCGGCCATGAGGAGCAGGTTCTCCTCGGCGGTGAGCAGGTTGTCGAGCGCGGCGAACTGCCCGGTGACGCCGATCGCGGCGCGGACGCCGTCCGGTGAGCCGGCCACGTCGTGGCCCGCGACCTGGGCGTGGCCGCCGTCGGCGGAGATGAGGGTGGACAGGATCTGCACGGTGGTGGTCTTGCCCGCGCCGTTGGGGCCGAGCAGCGCGAAGACGGTGCCCGCCGGGATGCGCAGGTCGATGCCGTCGAGGACGGTCTTGTCGCCGTAGGACTTGCGCAGGTCGGCGGTGGAGACGGCGGGCGGGCGCGGGTCGGCACCCTGAGCATTTCTGGGCATGGGCATGACAGAAGAAGGCATGGAGCTCTCCCGTTTCGGGGCGTGGTGAGAGGAGCGGGGTGGGGGGTGCGCGGTGAAGGATGCGCGGTGCGCGGTGAAGGGTGGGCGATCGGCGGTGCGCGGTGAAGTGGCCCGGTGCGTCGGGCCGTACGTGGCGAGGGGGGCGGGCGGGTCAGCCGCGCGCGCGGAGGATCTCGATGTTGCCCCAGTTGGTCCTGGCGCGGACCGAGACGGTGTCCTCGCTCTGGCCGGGGGCCTCGGAGGCGGGGAGCCTGTTGCGCACCTGCCCGTGGCTGGAGCTGACGTCGAGCCAGGCGGCGGTGCCCTCGCGGACGCCGACCTCGATGGGGCCGTTGGAGGTCTCCAACTGGACCTCGCCGCGTACGACTTCGGCGACGCGCAGGTGGCCGTTGGACGTGGTGCCGGTGACCGACGCCTCGGCGCGCGCGATGTCGATGCCGCCGTTGGTGCCGCTGACCCGCAGTTCGCCGGTGACGGCGGCGAGGGTCGTGGTGCCGTTGGAGTTCTTCAGCACGGCGGTCCCGTCGACCGTGCCGATCCGCAGACTCCCGGAGCTGGTGGCGATCTCGGCCGGGCCCTCGACCCGGTCCACGGTGACGCTGCCGTGCGACACGGCCAGATTGAGCGGCCCGGTCGTGTCGAACCGCACGTCGCCCACCGAGACCTTCACCCGCACCTCGCCGAGCCTGCCCTCGCCGTGCACCTGCGCCCACGCGCCGGTCACCTCGACCGCCGAGCCCGTGGGCAGTTCGACCGCCACGTCCACGGCGCCCGAAGGCCCGATGAGGCGGCGGCCCTTGGGGGTCCTGATGGTCAACAGGCCGCCGGAGTAGCGCACTTCGGTCTGCTCCGCCGCCTTGACGTCCTGGTCCCGCTTCGGGTCGCGGGGCCGTACCTCCACGAGGGTGTCGAGGCGGTCCTCGGCCGTGAACTGGATCGATCCGGCTTCCACGGTGCTCGTCACCGAGATGGGTTCCGGGGTGTCGAAGGGGGTGAAAGAAGGCATGGTTGTCCCGTCCTCTTGGGTCGTTGTGACGTCTCCGCAGGTGGGAGGCGGTGGGCTTCTCGCGCTTCTCGCGCTTTTCGCGCTTTTCGCGCTTTTCGCGCTTCGCGGCTAGCGGACCCAGCCCTTGAAGCTCTGTCCGACGGTTCTGGTGGTACGGGTCTTCTCCGTCGTACGCGGCTGGCCGCCGCCGTCGCCGACCGCCGCCGAGACGGCTCGCACCAGCCAGGAGTTGACCGACAGGCCCTCCCTGGTCGCGGCCTCCTCGGCCCGCGCCTTGAGGTGGCCCGGCAGTCGCAGATTCACCCTGGCGGTGCCGCTGTCGTCGCCCTCGACCGGTGCGGGCGGCGCCGGGGCCTGCGCCTGTGCCGGGGCCTCCTCCTGCGCGTACGGCCGCGTCACCACGAAGTCCGGGTCCAGGCCCCGGAGCCGCACGTCCACCGAGCCCGGTGCCAGGTCCCGCGTGATCTCGTCCATGGCCGCCGACAGCACATTCAGCATCGTCAACCGCGTCGCCGACTCCAACGGTGCCGTCAGGCGCTCCGCCAGCTCCCTCGCTTCTTCGCCTCCGGCTTCGGCGGCCACCGCCAGCTCGCGGCGCAGATTCTCGACATACGGCGTCAGGTCCATGACGCCATAGTGGCACCACCCTGGCACCACCCGCAACCCCCTCCCTGACACCACCCTGGCACCACGTGACACCACCCCCCACCCAAGGGCTTGCTTCCAGGTGCGCGGAGAACTGCGCGCTCACCGGCCCCAGCGGGGCAGACGCGGTTGCGTTCGGGCTGAAAGCCCGGCGGGGGCGGGCCGCGCAGTTCCCCGCGCCCCTCAAAAGACCGGCCCACCGCCCCGGTGCGTTCACGCCACGCAAGGGCCCGTCTTCAGGGGCGCGGGGAACTGCGCGACCAGCCACGACCATGGCACCGCCAAAAAACCGGCCCACCGCCCCGGTGCGTTCACCACACGCAAGGGCCCGTCTTTAGGGGCGCGGGGAACTGCGCGCTCAGCCACGACGGTGGCACCGCCAAAAAACCGGCCCACCCCCCCAGTGCGTTCACGCCACGCAAGGGCCCGTCTTCAGGGGCGCGGGGAACTGCGCGACCAGCCACGACGGTGGCACCGCCAAAAAACCGGCCCCAGCGGGGCAGACGCGGTTGTGTTCGGGCTGAAAGCCCGGTGGGGGGCGGGCCGGGCAGGGCCCCGGCGAGTCTTAGAGGGTCGGCGAGCCGACCGGGGAGTGGGCGGCGTCGTAGGCGGTGCGGGCGGAGAGGACGGCGGGGACGGCGGCAGCCGTCCAGACGGAGAGGGCGCGGACCTGACCGGCGGCCTCACGGCCGAGAGGGGTGAGGGAGTAGGTGACGTGCGGCGGGATGACGGGCAGAGCCCGGCGAAGGACGAAGCCGTCCCGCTCCAGCGTGCGCAGCGTCTGGGTGAGCATCTTCTCGCTGACCCCGCCGACGGCCCGCCGCAGCTCACTGAAGCGCAGCACCGCCCCGTCGAGCAGCTCGCACAGGACAAGAACCCCCCACCGGGAGGTGACGTGTTCGAGAATGAGCCGCTCGGGGCAACTTACGTCCATGTCGGTACCTTACTTCAAGGTGGGTACTTTCCAAGAGTTAGTGCCCGGCGTACGGTGGAGCCGAAGACACCGGACCACCGCAAACAGGGAGCAAAAAGACATGAGCATCGTCGTCACAGGAGCCACCGGGCACCTCGGCCACCTCGTCATCGACGAGCTGCTCAAGCAGGTCCCGGCCACGGACGTGGCCGCCGTCGTGCGGGACGAGGCCAAGGCCGCCGACCTGGCGGAGCGCGGCGTGGAGCTGCGGATCGCGGACTACAACCACCCCGAGACGCTGAAGGACGCCTTCCACGCGGGCGACAAGGTGCTGCTGATCTCCGGCAGCGAGGTCGGCCGCCGCATCGCGCAGCACAGCGCCGTCGTGGACGCGGCGGCGGCCTCGGGCGTGGCGCTGCTGGCGTACACCGGCATCCTCGGCGGCCCGGACGCCGACCTGAAGCTGGCGGACGAGCACAAGGCGACCGAGACGTACATCCTGGCCTCGGGCCTGCCCTACGTGTTCCTGCGCAACGGCTGGTACAGCGAGGTCCAGACCGAGAATCTGGCCCCGGTCCTGGAGCACGGCGCCGTCATCGGCAACGCGGGCGACGGCCGGGTCGCGAGCGCGGCCCGCGCCGACTACGCCGCCGCGGCCGCCGCCGTCCTGACCGGTGAGGGCCACGAGAACACGGCGTACGAGCTGAGCGGCGACACGGCGTGGAGCTTCGCCGAGTACGCGGCACTGGTCGCCGAGCTGACCGGCAGGGAGATCACGTACAAGAACGTCCCGGCCGAGACGCGCCAGTCGATCCTCGAAGGCGCGGGCGTCCCGGCGGACTTCGCGGCCATCCTGGTCGACGTGGACCACGCCATCGAGCGCGGCCTGCTCGCGCGCACCAACGGCG
Organism: Streptomyces sp. NPDC008079; assembly: GCF_042957385.1. NCBI lineage: Bacteria > Bacillati > Actinomycetota > Actinomycetes > Kitasatosporales > Streptomycetaceae > Streptomyces > Streptomyces sp. NPDC008079. The sequence goes on along the minus strand of NZ_JBIBIC010000018.1, from coordinate 45,993 downwards.
AGCTGTCCCGGCTGATCGGCCGCCCCACGACCCCGATCCGCGAGACCCTGGCCGCCACCCTCAAGGACACGTCCAAGGACACGCCCAAGGCGTGACCCCGGCCTGACCCGGCCTGACCCGGCCTGACCCGGCCTGACCCGGCCTGACCCGGCCTGACCCCGGCGGCCTGCACCACCCCCGCACACGACAGAGGTCCCCGGCTGTTCCGGCCGGGGACCTCCCCCGTTCACGCCCCCGCCCCGGAGCGTTGCTTGTCTTCGCGGGACGGCGCGTCCTCGTGAACAGACGGCGGGCGGCCTCGACGCAGCGCCCCGAGGACCCCACCGTGACCACGGCCACCGCACCGCCGCACCCGCGGAACCCGCCGCGCCTGGACATCCAGGGGCTGCGCGCCGTCGCGGTCACCCTCGTCGTCCTCGCGCACGCGGGCGTCGGCGCGGTCGCGGGCGGATACGTCGGCGTCGACGTCTTCTTCGTCGTCTCGGGCTTCCTGATCACCTCGCTGCTGACCCGCGAGTCCCGCGCCACCGGCCGCATATCGGTCAGGGACTTCTACGCCCGCCGCGCGGTGCGCCTGCTGCCCGCCGCGACCCTCGTCGTGCTCTGCACGCTCGCGGGCTGCCGGCTCTTCCTGTCGAAGATCCGCTTCGCGCAGTACGCGGGGGACGCGCTCGGCAGCTCGCTCTACGCCGTCAACTTCCGGCTGGCCGCCGCCGGTACGGACTACCTCGGCGCGAGCGAACCGCCCTCCCCCTTCCAGCACTTCTGGTCGCTGGCGGTGGAGGAGCAGTTCTATCTGCTCTGGCCGCTGCTGCTCGTCCTGTGCCTGCGGTGGCGCCGCCGCCCCGCGCTCCCGGCGGCCCTGGCCCTCACCGCCCTCAGCGCGGCCTCCTTCGCGCTGAGTCTCGCCCTCACCCGCTCCTCCCCCTCCTGGGCCTACTTCGGCTCCCCCGCCCGCTTCTGGGAGCTGGGCGCGGGCGCGCTGCTCGCCCTCGGCGCGCACCGACTGGCCCTCCGAGCCCCCCTCGCGGCGGCCCTGAGCTGGGCGGGCCTGACCGGCATCGTCGTGGCCGCGCTGACGTACGACGACGCCACGCCCTTCCCCGGCCGTTACGCGCTCCTGCCGGTCGTCGGCACCCTCCTCGTCCTCGCGGGCGGCCGATCCCCCGGCCCCTCCCCGACCCACGCCCCCGGCTCCTCCCCGGCCCACGCCCCCGGCCGCTCCCCGACCCGCACCCCCTCCCCCGCCCGCTACGGCGCCCAACTCCTGCTCGCCCGGCGGCCGGTCGCCCGGCTCGGCGGCCTCTCCTACGGCTGGTATCTGTGGCACTGGCCCCTGCTGGTCATCGGACCCGCGGCGCTGAACACCGCGCCCTCCACCGGTCTCGCCCTCGCCCTGTGCGCGGTCGCGCTGGCGCTGGCCTGGGCGACGCTGCGGCTGGTGGAGAACCCGATACGGTTCCACACCGCCTTCCGCCGCCGTCCGGCCCTGGCGCTGCGGCTCGGCGGCGGCCTGTCGGCGGGCGCCGCGGTGGCCGTGCTGACCGCCGCCCACTTCCCGCCCGCGGTCGACTCCGGCAGACCCGCGCCCGACCTGCGGCGGGAGCTGACGGCGGCGCGCGACCCCGCGCTGCGGCTCGGGCAGCTCCTGCGGACCTCGGGTCCGAGCCTGCCGAGCAATCTCACCCCGCCCCTGGCCGAGGTCAAGCCGGTGCGCTCGGCGGTCTACCAGGACGGCTGCCACGCGGGCTACGCGAGTACCAGCACACCCCCGTGCGTCTACGGCGACCCGTCCGCGGCAACCACCGTCGTCCTCTTCGGCGACTCGCACGCCGCCCAGTGGTTCCCCGCGCTCGACCGGCTGGCGCGCGAACGGCACTGGAAACTGGTGTCGTTGACGAAGGCGTCGTGCAACGCCGCGACGGTGACGACCGTTTACCAGGGCGGCCCCGCCGTCTGCGACACCTGGCGCCGCGCGGCGGTCGCCCGGATCGCCGCGCTCCGCCCCGGTCTCGTCCTCGTCTCGTCCTCGGACGCGGGCCGCCCGCTGCACCCGGCCGCCGATCCCGTACGGCAGTGGACGGACGGCTTCCGCGCCACCTTCACCGCGCTCTCGGCCTCGGGCGCGCGGGTCGCCGCCCTGCTCGACACCCCCTGGCCCGCCTCCGACGCCGTCGAGTGCGCGGCGGCCCACCCGCTGCGGCTCGGCCACTGCGCGAGCCGGCTGCCCGACGCGCTCCGGGACCCGGCGCGGCAGGGCGCGGTACGGGCGGCGGCGACGGCGGCCGGCGCCGCCGTGATCGACCCCGCGCCCTGGCTGTGCGCCACGGACGGCACCTGCCCGGTGCTCGCGGGCGACACCCTGGTCTACCGCGACGACAGCCACATGTCCGAGACGTACGCCGAGGCGCTGGCCCCGGTCCTCGTCCGCCGCCTCACCGCCCTCCTGCCGTAAGGCGGTCCCGCCCGGCCCCGGCCACCGTCCTGTCATGACCGTGGAGCGGAACGGACATGACAGGCCGGGGCGGCTGCCGCTACCGTCGTCACGTCGCGCGCCGACGGCGGGTCGTACGGCCGGGGCGGTACGGGAAGGGGTCGGGATGAACGAGCGGCGCGCGGGACTGGTCTACGGCTTCGCGGCCTACGGCATGTGGGGCCTGTTCCCGCTGTTCTGGCCGCTGCTCGAACCGGCGGGAGCGCTGGAGATCCTGGCCCACCGGATGGTGTGGGCGCTGGTGGTGGTCGCCGTGATCCTGCTGGCGATGCGCCGCTGGGCGTGGATAACCGAACTGGTCAGGCAGCCCGGGCGGCTCGGCCTGATCGCCGTCGCCGCCGTCTTCGTCTCCGCCAACTGGGGCCTGTACATCTGGGCCGTCAACGCGGGCCATGTGGTGGAGGCTTCACTCGGCTACTTCATCAACCCGCTGGTCACCATCGCGCTCGGCGTCCTCGTCCTGCACGAGCGGCTGCGCCCGGTGCAGTGGGCGGCGGTCGGCGTCGGCGCGCTGGCCGTCGTCGTCCTCACCGTCGGATACGGGCGGCTGCCGTGGATCGCCCTCTCGCTCGCCTTCTCCTTCGGCGTCTACGGCCTGGCGAAGAAGCAGATCAACATGGGCGGCCTGGAGTCGCTGGCCGCCGAGACCTCGGTGCAGTTCCTGCCCGCGCTGGTCTTCCTCGTCGTGCTCGGCGCGCGCGGCGACTCGACCTTCACCCACCACGGCCCCGGCCACGCCGCCCTGCTGGCCGCCTGCGGCCTGGTCACGGCGGGGCCGCTGGTCTGTTTCGGCATGGCGGCGACCCGGCTCCCGCTGTCCACCATCGGCCTCATGCAGTATCTGACGCCGGTCTTCCAGTTCCTGATCGGCGTGCTCCACTTCCACGAGGAGATGCCCCCCGAGCGCTGGGCCGGTTTCCTGATGGTGTGGGCGGCGCTCGTCCTGCTCACCTGGGACGCGATCAGGGGCGCACACCGCGGGCGTACGGAAGCGCGCGCGGCGCGCCAGGCCCCGGCGGTCGTGGAGTCCCCGGAGGCGACCGACTCCCCGCTGCCCGGCTGAGCCGTACGGGCGAGCGACGACATCCACTCGGGTGACACGGACACCGCCGCCGATTGGGTGATCTGACGATGGGTCATGCGAAGGACGTACTGGTCCGGCGGTCAGGCGCCGGGCCGCCCGAAGTGCAGGAGAACGCGTCGTGCGCATGCCGGCCAACAGACTCACCACGAGAACGGCCCGGGGGCTGGCCGCGGCGGCCACGGCCGCCGTCATGATCCCGCTGGCCGCGAGCCCGGCCGTGGCGGCGGGCTCCGCCTACGGGAGCTGGAGTCCCGAGGTGCTGCACGTGCCCGTGACCGGCTTCCCCGACGCCACCTTCAGCACCGACAGCAGCTCGCCGTCCATCCCCGGCGGCACCTCGACCTTCCTCAACGGCTCCACCCCCTTCGGCGCCGAGTACGGCAGCTCGCGCGGGCAGAACTACCTCGCCCTGCGCCCCTCGACCGGCGGCACCAACGGCCGGCCGTCCCTCACCACCGTCACCTTCGCCGCCGCCACCCCGGTCGGCTGGGGCTTCACCCTCGGCGACATCGACGCCGACCAGGTGCGGATCAGCGCGACCGGCGCGGGCGGTGTACGGCTGACGGCGGCGCAGCTCGGCTTCCAGTCGACCTTCAACTACTGCGTGGGCACGCCGAAGCCGTCCTCGTGCGGCTCCGGCCCGAACACCGACGTGCCCACCTGGGACCCCGCGACCTCGACGCTGCGCGGCAACGTGCTCGACACCAACGGCGCCTCCGGCTGGTTCCGCCCCACGGCCCCGGTGACCTCGGTCTCCTTCACCTACAGCGTGCTCAGCGGATCGCCGGTCTACCAGATCTGGATGGCCGCCCCGGACGCCGACATCAGCGGCACGGTCGCCTCGGACTGCGGCATCCCGCCCGGCACGTCGGTACGGCTGCGCACCGCGACCGGCGCCCCCGTGCTCGACAGCGCGGGCCAGCCGGTGGCGGCGGCCGTCGACGCCGACGGCGCGTACTCCTTCTCCGGCGTGGCCACCGGCCGCTTCCGGGTCGTGCTGCCGGTGCCCGCCGGGTACACGGCGACCGGCGCGACCAGCCGTACCGCCGACACCTCGGGCGGTGACGTGCGCGGCGCCGACTTCCGGATCGGCTGTACGCCCGAGCCCGCGCCGCCGGTGACCGTCCCCGAGAACGGCGGCCCGGTCCGGGTCCCGGTCACCCCCGACCGCGCGCCCCACACCCCGGTCACCGTCCCCGAGCCGCCGGACCACGGAAAGGTCGCGGTCGAGGGAGACCACCTCGTCTACACGCCCGACAAGGGCTACGCGGGCAAGGACTCCTTCATCTACAAGGTGACGGCGAAGGACGGGCAGCCGAAGTTCGTGAAGGTGAGTGTGGACGTCACCAGGCCGAAGCCGACGCCGACGCCGCCCAGGCCGCACCCCGCTCCCCCGGCCAACCACCCGCAGCCGCAGCAGACCGGCCCCGAACTGGCCGCCTCGGGCACCGACGGTCCCCTCGCCATGGTCGCGGGCGGCCTCGTCGCCGCCGGGGCCCTCGCGGTGACCGCCACCCGCGCGCGGAAGCGCCGCCGCTGACCCCTGCCTTCGTGTACGGCTCCGCGCCCGCCGGTACGGTTCCCGGCGGGCGCGGTCACGTTCACCCGCGCGTCACCGCCCGAGGCCGCACTCCGCCCAGACCATCTTCCCGACGCCGTCCCGCTCCCCGACGCCCCAATGCCCGGGCCCCGCGACCGCGTTGACCAGCGCGAGCCCGCGCCCGTCCTCGTCGCTCTCCGCCGCGACCCGTGGCTCGGGCCGCCCGTCCCCCGCGTCGTGCACCTCGATCCGCACACCGCCCGGCGTCCGCACGTACCGCGTCTGCACATCGCGCCCGGCGACCCGCGCGTGCACGACGGCATTCGTGAATAACTCCGACAGGATCAACACGGCGGAATCCGTGAGGTCTTCCAGTCCCCAGCCCTTGAGGGCCGTTTCCAGTTCGTGCCGCGCCCGCCCCACCGAACGCGGCGTACGCGGCCACAACCGGGCGACCGTTCGGGATTCGGCACCGGGCGGCTCGCCCGCCGATTCGTCGGACTGTCCAGGTGGTTCTCGGTGCATGGCCGTGCCTTCCCTCGTCGCCGAATCCCATTGACGTCGGGGCCCCCTTGTCGCCACGTCGGGGGCCCCGACGGAGGACTCACCCGGGCGCCCACGGGGAGTGGCGCCGCACGGGGGTCCTCGCCACCCGTCGCGGGGCGCGGCACCCACGCGACGGGAATCGGTACGTACTTGGCAGCGCCAAGCACCGCGCCGCATCGCGGTGCGAAGTAGCGCGTAGTACGAGAGTAGGCACGGAATTGGCCGCGCCGCAACCAGAACAGGCGCACGCGTGCAATCCGGTGCGTCAACGGCGTCGCGTGGCCCTAGAGTTGTGCCCGGTACGTGACCGGGCGTGCCGAGGAGGGAGCCGACCCATGCCCGCAGGGGGACGGCCGACCGTGCGCAGCAGGCGACTCGGGTCGGCCCTGAAAAAGTACAGAACCGCAGCTCAGCTCGATCAACCACAGGCCGCCGAGGTGATCGCGGTCAGCGCCAGCAAGATCAGCCGCATCGAAACCGGCCACATCAGCACCCGCGTCATCGAACTGCGCCTGCTCCTCGACGCGTACGGCGTGACCGATCCCGAAGTGCGTTCTCGGCTCGAAGAGTTGGCCAAGGGGTCGAACCGGCGCGGTTGGTGGCTGGAGCACGCTGCGCACCTACGCGCGGACTACTTGGACCACATCTCGCTTGAGGATGACGCGACGTACATCCGCGAGTGGCAGCCCAACCTGATCCCCGGACTGCTCCAAGTCCCCGCGTACGCGGAGGCGGTGATCACAAGTGCTCCGCACTTCATCGACCCGGAGCGGGTCTCGCAGCTCGTCAAGGTGCGGCAGGACCGCCAGGTAAAAATCGACGAGGTCGAGGGCTCGGCGAACTACACGGTCATCATCTGGGAACCGGTGATCATCCACTCGATCGTCAAACCCGAGGTCTACCAACAGCAATTGGCCCATATTCTTGAGGTCGGCCAAAGGCAGAACGTGACGCTACAGGTGCTATCGATTTCAGCCGGAGTCAAGGCGTCAATGCCCGCCGCGTTTTCGAGCTTCTCCTTCGACAGCGAACCCGTGGTCGAGGCAGTCACGTTGGACAATCTCCGGGGGGCCTCCATCCTGGAAGCCGCCGAGGATTTGACCGCTTACGCTCTCGCATTTGATCAACTACGATCGGCAGCACTGGCCCCGGATGCAAGCGCGCGGCTCATCCGAGGCGCACTACAGAGAAGCAAGGACGACACAAAGTGACCCCTAAGGTAATAGGGCCCTTCCGGAAGTCCTCGTACTCCGGGGCGGAAAACAACTGCGTGGAGGTCGCCGCCACGGCCGGCGGAGGGCGGGCCGTGCGGGACAGCAAGGACCCGGCCGGTCCGAGCCTCTACTTCACGCCCACCGAGTGGACCGCCTTCCTCGCGGGTACGCGAAACGGCGAGTTCGCTCACTAAGGCACCACGCGCCACGCGAAGGCCCCCGGAGTCGCCACCGGGGGCCTTCGCCATGTCGGCGGGCCAACGGCATGCTGCCGTCGACCAGCGCGCGGAAGTACGGATTGTTCAGGACCCCGGTATCGGCGACGACGCGTTTGGCGTGCGCCGTCACCAACGGGGCTGCGGGCGCCCGCAGATGGGTGGTCACCGCTGTTCCCCTGGCAGGGCTCCCAGGAGGCGGTGGCCCCGGTCGGCCGGGTCGGTGCCCGAGCCGTCGGTGTCGATGACGAGCACTGGGGGCCGCTGAGCGGGCCGGGTTACGGCATCAGGTGGGCGCTTGAGGGGTGAGCGTGTGCTGGAGGCGGGTGATGGTCGCCCGCCAGGGGCCGTCAGGGGGCTCGTCCCAGAGCTCCAGCAGCTCGGAGGGTTCGGTGACGACCCGGTCCAGGGCCCTGAGGGCCGTGGACCGCAGCGGTGTGAGGTCCGCGAGCGGCCGCTTCGGCCCGTAGTCGGGGTCGATGGGCTCACCGCCGGGGCACTGGGCGGCGACCAGCGCGGCGGCGGCGACGGCCTCTTCGGAGATGTCCGCGTCGAGGTCGCCCGTCGTGTCGATCACGCGGACGAGGGCGTCGCGGACGATGCCGGGGCGCGCCTCGGGGCTCGCCTCGTCGAGGGTGTCGCTGAGGTCCCACGCGGTGTCGTTGTCGAAGGGGCCGACGTGCCAGGTGCCCATGTCCTTCTCCCGCCGCTCAGACGGCCGCCGCGCCCAACGCCTCCGTCAGGGCGCTGAGGGTGGGGCCGAGGGGCAGGTCGAGGGTGAGCGCGGCCAGATCGTCGCCCCTGGTGGGGCCCTGGTTGACGATCGCCACCGGGGTGCCCTGGCGGGCGGCGCGGCGGACGAAGCGCAGCCCCGACATCACGGTGAGGGACGAGCCCAGGACGAGCAGGGCGGGGGCGGCGTCGACCAGGGCGAAGGCGCGGTGGACCCGCTCGGGCGGCACGTTCTCACCGAAGAAGACCACGTCCGGCTTGAGCGTGCCGGTGCCGCAGACCTCGCAGGGCACGAGCCGGAACCGCTCGGTGCTCCCCGCCGGGAGTTCGGCGTCGCCGTCCGCGTTGGTGTGGGCGACGGCGGTGGCGCGGAAGCCGGGGTTCGCCTCGTCCAGGCGCTCGTCCAGCCGCGTACGGTCGCTGAGGTCGCCGCAGTCCAGGCACACCACCCGGTCCAGCCTGCCGTGCAGGTCGATCGCCTCCGCCGTACCGGCCGCCGCGTGCAGCCCGTCCACATTCTGCGTGATCACCCCGGTCACCGCGCCCGCCCGCACGAGCCGCGCCACCGCCCGGTGCCCGTCGTTCGGCAGCGCCCGCGCGATCGTCCGCCACCCGAGGTGGCTGCGCGCCCAGTACCGGCGCCTGGCCGCCTCTTCCCCGACGAACTCCTGATACGTCATCGGCGCCGACGTCCGCCGCCGCCCCGTCACCCCGCGGTAGTCCGGAATCCCCGACTCCGTCGACAGCCCCGCCCCGCTGAGCACCACGGCCGGCCGCCCGGCCAGGAACCCGGCCAGCACGTCCACGCCTTCCCCCAGCCCCCTGCCGACCCCGGTCTCCATACCGGCAGCGTACGCCCGCCTGACGGGCGCTAGGGGCCTGTCCTAGGCCGTCACGTCGCGGGTGGTGAAGCGGGCCCAGGCGGCCGAGCCGAAGACGGCGGCGTAGAGGGCCTGGAGGCCGAGATTCTTGGCGATGCCGGTCCAGGTGACGGGGTCGCGGAGGATGTCGGCGAAGCTGAGCCAGTAGTGGGGGAAGAGGTAGGGCTGGAAGGCGTGGAGCTGGGGGATGTTGTCGATGATCTGGACGGTGATGAGCAGGCCGACGGTGGCGGCCATGGCGCCGATGCCGCTGTCGGTGAGGGTCGAGATGAACAGGCCCAGCGCGCCGATGCCGACCAGGGAGGCCGCGACCAGGACCGCGATCAGCAGGCAGCGCAGCATGCCGTCCGAGAGCGGGATCGTCGTGCCCGACAGCAGCGTGACGTCTCCGACCGGGAAGAGCGCGAAGCCGACGATCAGCGCCGAGACGGCGACCACCAGGGTGGCCGCCAGGCAGAAGGCCAGCACGGACGCGTACTTGGCGAGCAGCAGGCGGGTGCGGCCCGCCGGGGCCACCAGCAGATAGCGCAGCGTGCCGCCGCTGGCCTCGCCCGCGATCGAGTCGCCCGCGATCACCCCGATCGCCATCGGGAGGAAGAACGGGAGCGTGGCCGCCAGGGCGGCGAACGTCAGGAACAGGCCGTTGTTGCTCACCTGCTCGATGAACGCCGGGCCGTTGCCGTTCCCGTCCGGCCCGCCGCCCCCGCCGAGCGACCCCCCGTTACGCGTCTCGATCCGCACCGCCACGCCGACCAGCAGCGGCACCCCCGCCAGCACCGCGAACAGCGCCAGCGTCCGCCACCGCCGGAACACGGTGACCAGCTCCGACCGGAACAGCCCGAAGGTCCAGAGCAGCCGGGGCGTACGCGGCCCGGACGGCGGCTCGGTGGCCACGGTGCCCGCGGCGGCTCCGGCTTCGGTCCCAGGGGGATCGGTGGCGGGCCCGGAGGGCCGGGCGGCGGGCTCCGGGGGCGATGCGGCCTCCGGGCCGGCCGGGCCCGGGGCGGGGGTCGGCTCAGGTCGCGGCCCGGTCGCAGGCCGGTTTTGGTCGACCGCAGGCCGGTTCTGGTCGGCGCTCGAAGCGGTCGGCTCCGTTTCAGCCCGCGACATCGAAACCCTCTCCTGTCAGGGCGACGAACGCGTCCTCCAGGGAGGCGCGTTCGAGGCCGAAGCCGCGGACGCGGACGCCCGCGGCGACCAGCGCGGCGTTGAGGTCGGCGAGGTCCGGCGGGTCGGGGGGCAGTTCGCCGCTGACGCGTTGGCCGTCGGTGAGGAGGGCGCCGACGCCCTGGTCGGTGAGTACGCGGGCCGCCTCCGCCGGGTCCGGTGTGGTGACGACGAGCCGCCCGCGCGTACCGGCCGCGAGGTCGGCCACCGGCCCCTGCGTGAGGAGCCGGCCGCGCGCCATGACGGCCGCGTGCGTACAGACCTGCTCGATCTCGTCCAGCAGGTGCGAGGAGAGGAAGACGGTGGTGCCGTCGGCGGCCAACTCCCTTACCAGGGAGCGGATTTCGCGCATGCCCTGCGGATCGAGCCCGTTCGTGGGCTCGTCGAGGACCAGCAGCTCGCGCGGCTGGAGCAGGGCGGCGGCCAGTCCGAGCCGCTGCTTCATGCCCAGCGAGTACGCCTTCGCCTTCTTCGGGCCCGCCGCCGTGAGCCCGACCCGGTCCAGCGCGGAGCCCACCCTGGCCCGGCGCGTACGCGGGTCGGCCGTCGGGTCGGCCGCGTCGTACCGCAGCAGATTGTCCCGGCCGGACAGGAAGCCGTAGAGGGCCGGGCCCTCGATCAGCGCGCCCACCTTGGGCAGCACCGTGCGCTGTGCGCCCGGCATCGGGCGGCCCAGCACCCGCGCCGTGCCCGCCGTCGGCGCGATCAGGCCCATCAGCATCCGGATCGTCGTCGTCTTCCCCGAGCCGTTGGGGCCCAGGAAACCGAAGACGCTGCCGCGCGGCACCCGCAGGTCCAGGCCGTCCACGGCGAGCGTGCCGCGGTACCGCTTCGCGAGGCCGCGCGTCTCGATCACCACGTCGGCGGCGTCCGCCGCGGGCACGGTCACCGCGTCGTACGCGCTCGGCCCGTTCGGCCCGGCGGCCTGCGGCTGCTGCATCGCGCTCCTCTGCGACGGGGACTGGGAAGTGTACGGCGCACGCCGCGCCCGGCCGGAACTCCCGGCTCCGGGCCTGGGCCCGGACCCGCTTCCGCCCGCGCCCGGTGGGTGCCCCCCCGGACGGGGACGGGCACCCGCCGACTGGCGTGCGAGCGACGCTACTTCGCCGCGTTCGCCGCGTTCGCCGCGTTCGCCGCGTCCATCAGCGCGGACTGCGTCACCGCGCCCACGTACAGGGTGCCCTTGTCGGTCAGGAGGGCGTTGACCAGGCGGGTGTGGAAGACGGTGCCGGAGCCGAAGTCACCGGTGACGTGCCGCCCGAAGCTGTTGAGCAGGGACTGGGCGTCGCCGCCGCCCTTGCCGTGCGCGTTCTTGTCGGCGCCGGAGGGCAGGCCGCCGGGCGACGTGATGACGGCGATGGAGTCCCAGCCCTTGCCGATGACGGTGGGCTCGCCGCCGGAGGTGTGACCGGTGCCGTTGACACCGTCGAAGCCGGGCAGGCCGGTGACACCGTCAAACCCCTTCTGGCCCTTGGTGACGGCGTCGGACTCCTTGCCGGCCTCGGTGACCTTCGTGCCCTTGGGCGGGGTGAAGGTGAAGGTCGACGCGGACGGCTTGCCGAAGCTCACCTTCGTGAAGCCGATGTCCACGATGGCCTTGCCGCCGCCCTTGGGCGAGAGCGTGAACTTCAGCGGGACGCCGGTCTTGGAGTCGACGGCGATACGGATCGCGCCGACCGTGGTCTTGTCCGCGTGCTGCGGGGTGACCAGGAGTTGGTACGCGCTGTGGCCCGCGACGCGCGCGGTGCCGTCCACGGTGACCGAGGCCGTACCGTCGGCGGCCTTGAGCACCTGCTGGGCGGCGGCCTGCGGGGTGGCCGGGAAGTCCTGGGACCGGGCCCTGCTGTCGGCGCCGCCCTTGGCGTCGGCCGGGGCGGTCGCGTGATACGCCTCGTTGGACCCGCTGTCGTAGCCCCAGACCTCGGTGCCGTTGTGGATCAGGCTGTACTCGGCGGTGGGCTCGATGATCGAGACCTTCTGCCGGTCGGGGCCGTCCGCCGCCACGTGCAGGGTGTGCGAACCGGCCAGGAGCTGGGTGAGCTGGGCCTGCGGGGCCGCGGCCGAGCCCTTGCCGTCCTTGCCGGACGGGCCCGCGGCGCTCGCGGCGCCGCCGAACAGGCTGCTCGCCGCGCCGCCGGACAGGACGTCGGGCAGCCCGAGGTCCGTACTGACCTTCACCGAGCCCGACACCGTCTGGGTGTCGGACGCCGCGACCTTCGTGAGCAACTGCTCCGCCGTCAGCGTGGGCAGCGACGGGCTGCCGGTGTCCGCGAGCGCGGGTACGAGGCTGATGGTCGCCGCCGCCACCCCCGCCACCGCGACGGGCACCGCGTACCGCATGGCCTTGCGTCCCCGCCCCCTGCCGGGCTCGTCCGATTCCGGGTGCTCCGGAAACTGTGCCGGTTGGATCCGTGCCATCGCGTCTCTACCTCCGTCGTCGCGGCGGTTCACTGCCTCGCACTCGTCCGCTCCCCGGGCCATTGTCGCCCGGTCCGCCGTGAAGTGGACGTCTCCATCACACCAAAACGGCCAACCCGCCACATCAGCCGACGGATGCAACCCTGTGTACGTCCCCGGGATGACAGACCCCGACGCCGTACTCGGGTCGGCGCAGGGCGCCACCTAGGGGACGCCGGCGATCCGACCTCACCGGCCGGTGCACGTCGCCGATGCAGCCCGACGCCGGGGCCCGACGCGGGAGCCCGACGCGGGGGCTAGCCCGCCCGGTGCACCACGATGTCGCACAGCGCCGCCAGCGCCAGCTTCGCCGTGCACTCCGGCAGCGGCGCGAGGGCGGCGCGCGCCTCGTCGGCGTACCGGAGGGTGTCACGGCGGGCCTGTTCGAGCGCGGGGTGGCCGCGCAGGAGGCTCAGGGCCTCGCCGTGCAGGGCGTCGTCGGTGAGGTCGCCGTCGAGGAGCTGGTTGAGGCGGCGGTCGGTGGCCGAGACGCCGCCCGCGGCCTGCTGGTACAGACGGCGTACGTGCAGGATCGGCAGCGTGGCGATGCCCTCGCGCAGGTCGGTGCCCGGGGTCTTGCCGGACTCGTGGCTGTCGCTGGTGATGTCGAGGAGGTCGTCGGCGAGCTGGAAGGCCAGGCCGATGCGCTCGCCGTACTGGGTGAGGGTGTGCACGACCGTCTCGTCCGCGCCGGACATCATCGCGCCGAACCGCCCGGACACGGCCATCAGCGAACTGGTCTTGCCCGCGAGGACGTCCAGGTAGTGGTCGATCGGGTCGCGGCCGTCGCGCGGTCCGACCGTCTCCAGGATCTGGCCGGTGACCAGCCGTTCGAAGGACTCCGCCTGGACGCGTACGGCCTCGGGGCCGAGGTCGGCCAGGATGTGCGAGGCGCGGGAGAAGAGGAAGTCGCCGGTCAGGATGGCGACGGAGTTGCCCCAGCGGGCGTTGGCGCTGGGCACGCCGCGGCGCACCTCGGCCTCGTCCATGATGTCGTCGTGGTAGAGCGTGGCCAGGTGGGTCAGCTCGACCACGACGGCCGCGGGGACCACCCGGGGCGCGTGCGGGTCGCCGAACTGGGCCCCGAGCATCACCAGGAGTGGCCGGAAGCGCTTGCCTCCCGCCTTGAGGAGGTGGCGCGCGGCGTCGGTGATGAACGGGACATCACTCTTGGTGGCCTCCAGCAGGCCCTCTTCGACGGCCGAGAGACCGGCCTGGACGTCGGCCTCAAGGGCCTCGTCCCACACGCTCAGCCCGAAGGGCCCGACGACGGTCACGAGGGGTACTCCTGTCGCTGATCTGGCTTCTGGCGGGGTCTGAGGGGCGGCACTGTCTACACGGGCAGCGTAGCCGGTCGGCTGTGGATCACCGCCGGGGCATCGCCCTGGAAGCGGGGTCGCGGCGTACCGGAAGCGAGGTTCCGGAATTCCCCCCGGATTCGCCCCGTATTCGCCGCGGCTTCCTCACGGGTTCCCCGCTCCGGCGGCACCGATTCCTCACTCCGGCGGCGCGGCTTCCCCCGCTCTGCCCCTCGGCTTTCCCCGTCCCTGCCCCTCGGCTACCCCCGTCCCTGCCCCTCGACTACCCCCGCTCCGGCACTACACCAGGCCGTCTCCGACCGGGCCGGTTATGATCCGTAATGCCGGTTTTAGCGACGTAAAGACCGCCCGGAAGGGATGATGGCCGATTCGGGCGGTTGACCGAAGAACGTTCACCATTACGTAAGACGGTCCCGCAACATGGTCAACTACACTCGCGGCAGCAACAGGTGACATGTCCTCGCTTCGGGGTAGACCCCACGGGTAATCCCCGGGGAAACCCCCCAAGGAAAGAGAGGAGGTGGATCGATGGCAGCCGACCTGCGGGAAGACGAGGCGGAGGCCCACGTGCGCGGGGTCTGCTTCAAAACGGGTCCGCCCGCACGCACCGGTGTGGAATTGGAGTGGCTGGTCCACGACCGCTCCGATCCGCTGTCCCTGATATCCGTCGACCGGCTGGACGCGGCCCTCGCGCCCGTCGAACAGCCGGGCGGGCTGCCCAGCGGCAGCAGGCTCACCCGTGAGCCGGGCGGCCAGGTGGAGCTCAGCTCCCGGCCCGCCGACACCCTCGCCGCCTGCGTCGACTCCATGGCCGCCGATCTCGCGGCACTGCGACAGGCGACCGACGAGGCCGGACTCGTCCTCGTGGGACGCGGGCTCGACCCGTTCCGCGACCCTCCCCGCGTGCTCGACCATCCCCGCTACCGGGCCATGGAGAGCTTCTTCGACCGCGACGGCCCGTGGGGCCGCACGATGATGCGGCGCACCGCCGCCCTTCAGGTGAACCTCGACGCGGGCGACGACTCCGCGGGCACCTCCGGCTACCGCTTCCGCTGGGAGCTGGCGCACCGGATCGGCCCGGTCCTGGTCGCGGCCTTCGCGAATTCGCCGGTCCAGGGCGGTACGCCGACCGGCTGGGTCTCCACCCGGCAGGCGGTCTGGAGCCGGATGGACCCCAGCCGCACCCGGCAGCCGGGGCACGACGAGGACCCCCGTACCGCGTGGACGCGCTACGCCCTCGACGCGCGCCTGCTGTGCGTACGCGAGGGGCCCACCGACAGCAGCGGCGTCTGGGACGCCGCCCAGCCCGACTGGTCGGTGCCGGGCGACCTGACCTTCCGCGCATGGCTGCGGGGCGCGCCGGGCGTGCGGGCGCCGACCGTGGACGACCTCGACTACCACCTCAGCACGCTCTTCCCGCCGGTCCGCCCGCGCGGCTGGCTGGAGCTGCGGATGACCGACGCGCAGGACGGCGACGACTGGATCGTCCCGACCGTGCTGACGGCGACACTGCTGGACGACCCCGTCGCCGCCGAGGCCGCCCACGCGGCCACCGAGCCGCTCTGCGAGGACGGCGATCCGATGCCGTCCGAGGAGATGTGGCGGCGCGCCGCCCGGGTCGGCCCCGCCGACCCCGTCATCGGCGAGGCCGTACGGGCCTGTTTCGACGCCGCTGCCGGTGCGCTGGCGCGTACCGACGCGCCGGCGGCCCTGCGGCTGGCCGTCGCCGACTTCGCCGAGCGCTATCCAGAACGCGGACGATGTCCCGCCCATGACCAGTTGGACGCGCTGCGCCGCGTCTGACCCTCCGGAAGGCATGTCGTGACAAACCCTCGTACCGACGGCCGGAACACGGCCGAAAACAGTGCCTCACCCGGCACTTCCCTCACTTCTGGCGCATCCAGCACTTCGGACGCTTCCGCCACGCCTGGCTCGGCATCGGGCGCTTCGGGCGCTTCGCGTGCTTCGGGCGGTGCTGACGGGTCCGGTGGCTCCGGGGCTTCCGGTGGCTCCGGGGCTTCCGGCGGGTCCGGGGCTCCCGGCGGCTCCGGTGGCTCAGGCGGCTCAGGCGGCTCCGGCGGCTTTGATGTCAAGGCGCGGGCGCTCGCCGCGCTGGAGACCGCCCGGCGCAGGACCATGGCCCTCACCGACTGCGTGGACGACGCGGATCTGGCCGCGCAGCACTCGCCGCTGATGTCCCCGCTGGTCTGGGACCTGGCGCACATCGGCAACCAGGAAGAGCTGTGGCTGGTCCGTGAGGCCGGCGGCAGGCCGGGCCTGCGGCCCGACCTCGACCAGCTCTACGACGCCTTCCAGCACCCGCGCGCCGACCGTCCCGCGCTGCCGCTGCTCGGCCCCGACGAGGCCAGGGCGTACGTGGCGGAGGTACGCGCCGAGACCGTCGACGTACTGGACGCCGTCGACACCTCGCCCAACGACTCGCCGTCCCTGAAGCGGGAGCGGGCGGAACGGCTGCTCGCGGACGGCTTCGTCTTCGGGATGCTCGCCCAGCACGAGCAGCAGCACGACGAGACGATGCTCGCCACCCATCAGCTCCGCAGCGGCCCGGCCGTCCTGGAGGCCCCCGAGCCTCCGCAGGCGCCCGCGGACGCGGCCGTGCTGCCCGCCGAAGTCCTCGTCCCCGGCGGCCCGTTCACGATGGGCACCAGCACCGAACCGTGGGCGCTGGACAACGAGCGCCCCCAGCACACCGTGGACGTCGCCGCCTTCTGGCTGGACACCGTGCCGGTCACCAACGGCGACTACCTCGCCTTCATCGCGGCGGGCGGCTACCAGGACGCCCGCTGGTGGACCGAGGAGGGCTGGCGGCACGTCCAGGACGCGGGCCTCGAAGCGCCGCTCTTCTGGTCGTACGACGACGGCGCCTCCGTCTGGACCCGGCGCGTCTTCGGCCGGACCGAGCCCGTACGGGTCAACGAGCCGGTCGTGCACGTGTGTTGGTACGAGGCCGACGCGTACGCCCGCTGGGCCGGGCGGCGGCTGCCGACCGAGGAGGAGTGGGAGAAGGCGGCGCGGCACGACCCGGCGACCGGGCGCTCGCTGCGCTACCCGTGGGGTGACGCCGATCCCGGTCCCGAGCACGCCAATCTCGGCCAGACGCACCTGCGGCCCGCGCCCGCGGGCAGTTACCCGGCCGGTGCGGCGCCCTGCGGCGCGCGTCAACTCCTGGGCGACGTATGGGAGTGGACGTCCTCGGACTTCGCGCCGTACCCGGGCTTCGAGGCGTTCCCGTACAAGGAGTATTCCGACGTCTTCTTCGGTCCCGACTACAAGGTGCTGCGCGGCGGGTCGTTCGGCGCGGACCAGGTGGCGGCGCGCGGGACGTTCCGCAACTGGGACTATCCGATCCGGCGGCAGATCTTCGCCGGGTTCAGGACGGCGCGGGACGCGTCGGGGCCGGGGGCCGGGGCAGGGTCCGGGTCGGCGTCCACGTCTCCGTCCGGGTCGGCGTCCACGTCTCCGTCCGCGTCCCCGTCCCCGGAAGCCGGGCGCGGCTGATGTGCCGTCATCTCGCGTACGTCGGGCCGCCGTTGACGCTGGCCCGGCTGCTCACCGAGCCGTCGCGCGGACTGTACGAGCAGTCGTGGCAGCCGCGGCTCCAACGGCACGGCACGGTGAACGCGGATGGTTTCGGCGTGGGTTGGTACCCGCTGGAGCCCTCGCCCGAGGAGGGTGACGAGGGCTTTCCGCTCCCCGCCCGTTACCGGCGGGCCGTACCCGTCTGGTCGGACGCCAACTTCACCGAGCTGGCCCGGACGATCCGGGCCGGCGCCGTCCTGGCGGCGGTACGGTCCGCGACCGCGGGCACCACGCAGGACGAGTCGGCCGCCGCGCCCTTCCGTGACGGCCGCTGGCTGTTCAGCCACAACGGCGCCGTCGCCGACTGGGAGCGGCTGCCGACCGATCTGACCTCCGCCGAACTGCTGGGCCTCGCGTCCCACAGCGACTCGGCGCTGTTGTGGGCGCTGCTCACCCGGCGGCTGCGGCAGGGCCAGCCGCCGGGCGGGGCGCTCGCCTCCGTCGTACGTGAGGTCGCCGCCGCCCGGCCGACCGCGCGGCTCAATCTGCTGCTCACGGACGGCCGGACGATCGCGGCCACGGCGTACGGGGACACGCTGTGGTTCCGTACCGGCCGCGATGTGCCGGGGTCCGCGGAGGCCCTGGCCTCCGGGGGGTCCGTGCTCGTCGCCTCGGAGCCGGACGACGCTCCGGGCGACTGGCACGAAGTCCCGGACCGGTCGCTGCTGTTGGCGACCACCGAGGGCGTACGGATCATCCCGCTGCGCCCGCCGACCCCTGTCCGTACCGCCCGCGAGGACGCCCGAGGCAAGGACCGCACACGCGAGGACCCGCACCCGCACCTTATGGAGGAGAGCAGCATGGACGAGAGCCGCACGGGTGGCAGCCGCTTCACCCTCGACGACCGGCTGCCCGCCGACTACTTCACGACCTCACTGCGCGCCGACGTGCTCGGCGGGCTCACCACCGCGCCGCGCACCCTGCCGCCCAAGTGGTTCTACGACAAGCGCGGCAGCGATCTCTTCGAGCAGATCACGCGGCTGCCGGAGTACTACCCGACCCGCGCCGAGCAGGAGATCCTGACCCGCAGGGCCCCCGAGATCGCGCAGCTCACCCGGGCCGCGACCCTGATCGAGCTGGGCTCGGGCTCCTCCCGCAAGACGCGGCTGCTGCTCGACGCGCTGACCTCGGGCGGCACGCTGTCGCGCTACGCGCCGCTGGACGTCAGCGCGTCCGCGCTCGAAGAGGCCGGTGAGGCGATCGTCCGCGACTACCCGGGGCTGCGCGTCGCCGCGACCGTCGCCGACTTCGAGAGCGGTCTCGCGCTGTCCGACGAGCCGGGCCCGCGCCTGCTGGCCTTCCTCGGCAGCACCATCGGCAACTTCGACGCGGCCCAGCGCCGCGCCTTCTACCGGACGCTGTCCCTCTCCCTCACCAGCGACGACGTCCTGCTCCTCGGCGCCGACCTGGTCAAGGACCCCGACGTCCTGGTCCGCGCCTACGACGACTCGCAGGGCATCACCGCCGAGTTCAACAAGAACGTCCTGCACGTGCTCAACCGCGAACTCGGCGCCGACTTCGACCCCGACGCCTTCGACCACGTCGCCCTGTGGAACACCGACCACGAGCGGATCGAGATGCACCTGCGCTCCCGTACCGCCCAGACCGTCAAGATCCCCGACCTCGACCTCACCACCGGCTTCACCCCCGGCGAGCACCTGCGCACCGAGATCTCCTGCAAATTCCGCCGCGACTCCCTCACGGCCGAACTCCACGAAGGCGGCTTCACCGTCCGCCACTGGTGGACCGACCCCCAGTCCCGCTTCGCCCTCCTCCTCGCCGTCCCCAACTGACCCCGCCCCGTCCCCCGGGGCAACGGCCGGTGGCCGGGTGCCCGCACGCCCCCCACGCGCCGCGCCCCCGGGGCCCCTTGAGGGGGCACCCGGGGGCGCGGCGGCGAGGAGACGGTCAGCGGACGAACACGCCCGCCTTGTCGGCGAGATCCAGGAAGTACTGGGGGGCCAGACCCAGCACGATCGTGACGGCCACCCCTATGGCGATGGCGGTGGACGTCAGCGGGCTCGGCACCGCGACGGACGGACCGTCCGCCTTCGGCTCGCTGAAGAACATCAGCACGATCACGCGGATGTAGAAGAAGGCCGCGATGGCCGACGAGATGACACCGACGATGACCAGCGGCATCGCACCGCCCTGCGCCGCGGCCTTGAACACCGCGAACTTCCCCGCGAAACCGGACGTCAGCGGGATGCCCGCGAAGGCCAGCAGGAACACGGCGAAGACGGCCGCGACCAGCGGCGAGCGCCGCCCGAGACCGGCCCACCGCGACAGGTGCGTGGCCTCGCCGCCCGCGTCGCGCACCAGCGTGACGACGGCGAAGGCGCCGAGGGTCACGAAGGAGTACGCGGCGAGGTAGAACAGGACGGAGGAGACGCCCTCCTTGTCGGTGGCGATCACGCCCGCCAGGATGAACCCGGCGTGGGCGACCGAGGAGTAGGCCAGCAGCCGCTTCACATCGGTCTGGGTGACGGCGATGATCGCGCCCGCCAGCATCGTGAGGATGGCGACGCCCCACATGACGGGCCGCCAGTCCCAGCGCAGTCCGGGCAGGACGACGTACAGCAGCCGCAGCAGCGCGCCGAAGGCGGCGACCTTGGTGGCGGCGGCCATGAAGCCGGTGACCGGGGTCGGCGCGCCCTGGTAGACGTCCGGGGTCCACATGTGGAACGGGACGGCGCCGACCTTGAAGAGCAGGCCGACCGCGACCATCGCGAAGCCGATCAGGAGCAGCGCGTCATTGCCGGTGCTGTTGGCGAGCGCCGGGGTCATCGGGGCGGTGCCGTCGATGACCGAGGCGATGCCGCCGTAGGTGACCGTGCCCGAGTAGCCGTAGAGCAGGGCGATCCCGAAGAGCAGGAAGGCCGAGGAGAAGGCGCCGAGCAGGAAGTACTTGACGGCGGCTTCCTGCGACAGCAGGCGGTTGCGGCGGGCCAGCGCGCACAGGATGTACAGCGGCAGCGAGAAGACCTCGAGGGCGACGAAGAGCGTCAGCAGGTCGTTCGCCGCCGGGAAGACCAGCATGCCGCCGACCGCGAAGAGCAGCAGCGGGAAGACCTCGGTGGTGGTGAAACCGGCCTTGACCGCGGCCTTCTCCTGCTCGCCGCCGGGGACGGCGGAGCCCTGGGCCGCGAAGGAGTCGACGTTGTTGCCGTGCGCCTTCGGGTCCAGGCGCCGTTCGGCGAAGGTGAAGACTGCCACGATCGCCACCAGCAGGATCGTGCCCTGGAGGAAGAGCGCGGGACCGTCCACGGCGACCGCGCCCATCGCGGCGACATGCGCCTTCGTGGTGCCGTACCCCTTCTCGGCGAGCGCGACCACGGCGGCGAAGGCCGCCGCGAGACCGACCACGGCGAGGACGAGTTGCGCGGTGTAACGGGAGCGGCGCGGCAGGAACGCCTCAAGGAGGATGCCCACCATCGCCACGCCGAAGACGATCAGCACCGGCGAGAGCTGGGCGTACTCGATGTCCGGCTTCGGGATCTTGTCGGCGACCGGAGCGGCCGTCGTCCACAAGCTGTGGACGGCGCCCACACCTACGGCTCCCTTGTCTGCTGCGCTCACTTCTTCGCCTCCAGCGCGGGCTTGGGATCGGTCTTGTGCACGTCGGAGAGCGTGTGCTTGACCGACGGGTTGAGGATGTCGGTCACCGGCTTCGGGTACACGCCCAGGAAGAGCAGCAGCGCGATCAGCGGTGCCACGACGACCAGTTCACGTACCTTCAGGTCGGACATGCCCTCGATCCCGGCCTTGACCGGGCCGGTCATCGTGCGCTGGTAGAGCACCAGCACGTACAGCGCGGCGAGCACGATGCCCAGCGTGGCGATGATGCCGAGCACCGGGTAGCGGCTGAACGTGCCGACCAGTACGAGGAATTCACTGACGAAGGGCGCCAGGCCCGGCAGCGACAAGGTGGCGAGGCCGCCGATCAGGAAGGTGCCCGCCAGTACCGGCGCCACCTTCTGCACACCGCCGAAGTCGGCGATGAGCCGCGAGCCGCGCCGGGTGATCAGGAAGCCCGCGACCAGCATCAGCGCGGCCGTCGAGATGCCGTGGTTGACCATGTACAGCGCGGCGCCGCTCTGCCCCTGGGTGGTCATCGCGAAGATGCCCAGGATGATGAAGCCGAAGTGCGAGATCGAGGCGTACGCGATCAGCCGCTTGATGTCCCGCTGGCCGACGGCGAGCAGCGCGCCGTAGATGATGCCGATCACGGCCAGGACCAGGATCACCGGGGTCGCCCACTTGGACGCCTCGGGGAAGAGCTGGAGGCAGTAGCGCAGCATCGCGAAGGTGCCGACCTTGTCGACGACCGCGGTGATCAGTACGGCGACCGGCGCGGTGGACTCGCCCATCGCGTTCGGCAGCCAGGTGTGCAGCGGCCACAGCGGCGCCTTCACCGCGAAGGCGAAGAAGAAGCCGAGGAACAGCCAGCGCTCGGTGGACGTCTCGATGTGCAGCTTCCCGGAACCGCGCGCGGCCAGGATCTCCTGGAGCGAGAAGGTGCCGGTGCCGAGCTGCTTGGCGGTGACCGCGTACAGGCCGATCACCGCGGCGAGCATGATCAGGCCGCCCGCCAGGTTGTACAGCAGGAACTTGACCGCCGCGTACGACCGCTGCCGTGCCGCCTCTTCCTCACCGGCCGCGTGGGCCCGGTCGCCGAAGCCGCCGATGAGGAAGTACATCGGGATGAGCATGGCTTCGAAGAAGATGTAGAAGAGGAAGACGTCGGTGGCCTCGAAGGAGAGCACCACCATGGCCTCGACCAGCAGGATCAGCGCGAAGAAGCCCTGCGTGGGACGCCACTTGAGGTGGGGGTTGCCCGCGGCGGAGCCGCTGGGAGCCGCGGTCTCCAGAGGCTCGGCGTCGTGCCAGCCGGCCAGCATCACGAAGGGGATCAGCAGCGCGGTCAGGGCGATCAGGGCGACGGCGATGCCGTCCACGCCGAGGTCGTAGCGGAGCCCGAAGTTCTTGATCCAGGCGTGCGACTCGGTGAGCTGATAGCGGTCGCCGCCCGGATCGAAGCGGACCAGCGCGGCGATGGCCAGACCGAGCGTGCCCAGCGAGAAGACCAGCGCCGTGTACTTGGCGGCGGTCCTCTTCGCCGCGGGCACGGCCGCGGTGACGACAGCGCCTACCGCGGGCAGCGCGGCGGTGACCGTGAGGAGGGGAAAGGACATGAGCTATCAGACCGCCCTCATGAGAAGAGTCGCGGCGACCAGCACCGCGGAGCCGCCGAGCATCGAGACGGCGTACGACCGTACGTAGCCGTTCTGGAGCTTGCGGAGGCGGCCGGAGAGGCCGCCGACCGAGGCGGCCGTGCCGTTGACGACGCCGTCGACCAGGGAGTGGTCGAGGTAGACCAGCGAGCGGGTGAGGTGCTCGCCGCCGCGGACGAGGACGACGTGGTTGAAGTCGTCCTGGAGCAGGTCGCGGCGGGCCGCCCGGGTCAGCAGCGAGCCGCGCGGCGCGACGGCGGGGACGGACCTGCGGCCGTACAGCATCCAGGCGATGCCGACGCCGATGACCAGCGCCACCATCGTGCCGCCGGTGACGGTGCCCGCGCTGATCGGCGAGTCGCCCTCGGCGTGCCCGGTGACCGGCTCCAGCCACTTCACGAAGGAGGAGTTGATGCTGAACAGGCCACCGGCCAGGACCGAGCCGAAGGCCAGGATGATCATCGGGATGGTCATCGACTTGGGCGACTCGTGCGGGTGCGGCTCGTGGCCCTCGGCGTCCGGCACCCAGCGCTTCTCGCCGAAGAAGGTCATCAGCATCACGCGCGTCATGTAGAAGGCGGTGATCGCGGCGCCCAGCAGGGCGCAGCAGCCGAGAATCCAGCCCTCGGCGCCGCCCTTGGCGAAGGCCGCCTCGATGATCTTGTCCTTGGAGAAGAAGCCGGACAGGCCGGGGAAGCCGATGATCGCCAGGTAGCCGAGACCGAAGGTGACGAAGGTGACCGGCATGTACGTGCGCAGGCCGCCGTAACGCCGCATGTCGACCTCGTCGTTCATGCCGTGCATGACCGAACCGGCGCCCAGGAACAGCCCGGCCTTGAAGAAGCCGTGCGTGACCAGGTGCATGATCGCGAAGACGTAGCCGATCGGGCCGAGCCCGGCCGCCATGATCATGTAGCCGATCTGCGACATCGTCGATCCGGCGAGCGCCTTCTTGATGTCGTCCTTCGCGCAACCGACGATCGCACCGAACAGCAGCGTGACCGCGCCGACGGTGACGACGGCGGTCTGCGCGTCGGGCGCCGCGTTGAAGATCGCGCCGGAGCGGGTGATCAGGTAGACGCCCGCGGTCACCATGGTCGCGGCGTGGATCAGGGCCGAGACCGGGGTCGGGCCCTCCATCGCGTCGCCGAGCCAGGACTGGAGCGGCACCTGGGCCGACTTGCCGCACGCGGCCAGCAGCAGCATGAAGCCGATGCCGGTGATCGTGGCGTGCTGCGTGGTCGAGGCGTCGGCGGCCCGCGGCAGGATGTCCGCGAAGGCGAACGAGCCGAAGGTGGTGAACATCAGCATGATGGCCACCGACAGGCCGATGTCGCCGACCCGGTTGACCAGGAACGCCTTCTTCGCCGCGGTCGCCGCGCTCGGCTTGTGCTGCCAGAAGCCGATCAGCAGGTACGAGGCGAGGCCGACGCCCTCCCAACCGGCGTACAGCAGGAAGTAGTTGTCGGCCAGCACCAGCAGCAGCATCGCCGCGAGGAACAGGTTGAGGTAGCCGAAGAAGCGGCGGCGGCGCTCGTCGTGCTCCATGTAGCCGATCGAGTAGATGTGGATCAGCGTGCCCACACCGGTGATCAGCAGCACGAACGTCATCGACAACTGGTCGAGCTGGAAGCCGACATCGGCGCGGAAACCGCCGACCGGCACCCAGGTGAACAGGTGCGAGTGCAGGCCACGCGCGTCGGCGTCCTTGCCCAGCATGTTGGCGAACAGCACCACGCCGAGCGCGAACGACGCCAGGGCGAGCAGCGTGCCGAGCAGGTGACCGAAGCGGTCGAGCCGCCGGCCTCCGGTCAGCAGGATGCCCGCGCCCAGCAGCGGCGCCGCGACGAGCAGTCCGATCAGGTTCTCCACTGTCGCAGCCCCTCTACAGCTTCATGAGATTGGCGTCGTCGACCGAAGCCGAGTGGCGGGAGCGGAAGATCGACACGATGATCGCCAGGCCGACCACGACTTCCGCGGCGGCGACCACCATCGTGAAGAACGCGATCACCTGGCCGTCGAGGTTGCCGTGCAGCCGAGAGAAGGTGACGAACGCCAGGTTGCAGGCGTTCAGCATCAGCTCGATGCACATGAAGACCACGATCGCGTTGCGCCGGATCAGTACGCCCGCCGCGCCGATGGTGAACAGCAGCGCCGACAGGTACAGGTAGTTGGCCGGATTCACTTGGCACCCTCCTCGGCCCGGTCGGAAGCCCGGTCGGCCTCTCGTGCGGCTTCCCGGTCGGCCTCGCGTACGGTCTCGCGCTCGGCCCGTTCGGCCTTGCGCTCCACCGCCGTACGCTCCGGCTCGCGCTCCAGGTACTCCTCGGTGCGCTGGTCCAGCTCGGCGAGCCGGTGCAGGGCGTCGGCGGACACGTCACGGATCTGGCCGCGGGCCCGCAGCGTGGCGCTGACCGACAGCTCCGAGATGGAACCGTCGGGCAGCAGCGCGGGGATGTCCACCGCGTTGTGCCGGGCGTAGGTGCCGGGCGCGGGCAGCGGGGTGACCTGTACGCCGCCGCGCACGCGCGCCTCGGACAGCTCGCGCTGGGTGCGCCGCTCCTCGGTGCGCTCGCGGTGCGTGAGCACCATCGCGCCGATGGCCGCGGTGATCAGCAGCGCGCCGGTGATCTCGAAGGACCACACGTACTTGGTGAAGATCAGCCGGGCCAGACCGGGCACGTTGCCCGCGGAGTTGGCCTGGCCGACACCGGCGAAGGTGTCGAGCGAGGCGTTGCCGATCCCGGCGATCAGCAGGATGCCGAAGCCGAGACCGCAGGCCGCGGCCATCCAGCGCTGGCCCTTGAGCGTCTCCTTCAGCGAGTCGGCGGCGGTGATGCCGACCAGCATGACGACGAAGAGGAAGAGCATCATGATCGCGCCGGTGTAGACGACGATCTGCACGACGCCCAGGAAGTACGCGCCCTGCGCCAGGTAGAAGATCGCGAGCACGATCATCGTCCCGGCCAGCGACAGCGCGCTGTGCACGGACTTCTTCATCAGGACGGTGCCGAGCGCGCCGAGCACGGCGACCGTGCCCAGAATCCAGAACTGGACGGCCTCGCCGGTGGAGGTCTGCGACGCGGCGGCGGCGAGCTGGGAGGTGGCGAGCTGGGAGGTCGCGGCGATCATGCCTCGTCCCCCGTTCCCGCGGGCGTGCCGCCGCCGGGGGCGGGCGCGACCGCGGCGCCCTCGGCGTCGGTCCTGGTGAAGCCCGTCTCGGGGGCGTCGGGCGCGTCCGCCGCGGTGGCGCCGTCGGTCCGCACCGTCTCGTCCGGCTTCTCGCCCTTGGAGACCGCGACCTGCCGTACGGTGCCGGGCGCGGCCTCGGTGACCGCGCCGCGGTAGTAGTCGCCCTCGTCCATGCCGGGGAAGATCGAGTGCGGCGAGTCGACCATGCCCTCCTCGAGACCGGACAGGAGCTGTTCCTTGGTGAAGATCAGCGACTCGCGGGTCCGGTCGGCCAGTTCGTACTCGTTGGTCATCGTCAGCGCGCGCGTCGGGCACGCCTCGATGCACAGGCCGCACAGGATGCAGCGGGCGTAGTTGATCTGGTAGACGCGGCCGTAGCGCTCACCGGGTGAGTAGCGCTCCTCCTCGGTGTTGTCCGCGCCCTCCACGTAGATGGCGTCCGCCGGGCAGGCCCACGCGCACAGCTCGCAGCCGACGCACTTCTCCAGGCCGTCCGGGTGCCGGTTGAGCTGGTGGCGGCCGTGGAAACGCGGGGCGGTGGGCTTCTTGTACTCGGGGTACTGCTCGGTCAGCCGCTTCTTGAACATGGCCTTGAAGGTCACGCCGAAGCCTGCGACCGGGCCGAGGAACTCAGGCATCGCCGTCCTCCTTCTTCTCCTGCTCGGGGGCATCCTGGACGTCCGGTTCCGCCGCGCCGGACACGCCGGACGCGCTGGCGGCACCCACGAGTTGGGGCTGTGCCGCCCGGCTGGGGCGCCGCGGCACCCGCTCCGCCTCCTGACCCGGCAGCGGCGGTACGGGATAGCCGCCCGCCATCGGGTCGAAGCGGTCCGGTGGCGCGAGCGCGCCGCCGCCGCGGACGGCGGCCTTCTTCTCCTCGCGGTCCCTGAAGACGTCCGCGATGAGCGAGATCAGCAGCAGCGCGATCACCACACCGCCGATGTACAGGACGATCTTCGTGAAGTCGTAGTCCTCGTTGCGCATCGCGCGGACCGCGGCGACCAGCATCAGCCAGACCATGGAGACCGGGATGAGGACCTTCCAGCCCAGCTTCATGAACTGGTCGTAGCGGACCCGGGGCAGGGTGCCGCGCAGCCAGATGAAGAAGAACAGCAGCAACTGGACCTTGACGATGAACCAGAGCATCGGCCACCAGCCGTGGTTCGCGCCGATCCAGACCGTGCTGATCGGCCAGGGGGCGCGCCAGCCGCCGAGGAAGAGCGTCGTCGCGACCGCGGAGACCGTCACCATGTTCACGTACTCGGCGAGCATGAACAGCGCGAACTTGATCGAGCTGTACTCGGTGTTGAAGCCGCCGACCAGATCGCCCTCGGACTCCGGCATGTCGAACGGCGCGCGGTTGGTCTCGCCGACCATCGCGATGATGTAGATGATCAGCGAGACGGGCAGCAGGATCGCGTACCAGCGGTCGTGCTGCGCCTCGACGATCGTCGACGTCGACATGGAGCCGGAGTAGAGGAAGACCGCCGCGAAGGACAGGCCCATCGCGATCTCGTACGAGATCATCTGCGCGGACGCGCGCAGGCCGCCGAGCAGCGGGTACGTCGATCCGGACGACCAGCCCGCCAGGACGATGCCGTAGATGCCGACCGACGCGGTGGCCAGGATGAACAGCAGGCCGATCGGGAGGTCGGTGAGCTGGAGCGCGGTGCGCTGGCCGAAGATCGACACCTCGTTGTCGGCCGGGCCGAAGGGGATCACCGCGAACGCCATGAAGGCCGGGATGGCCGCCACGACGGGCGCGAGGATGAACACCACCTTGTCGGCCCGCTTGACGACGATGTCCTCCTTCAGCATCAGCTTGATGCCGTCGGCGAGGGACTGGAGCATGCCCCAGGGGCCGTGCCGGTTCGGGCCGATGCGCAACTGCATCCACGCGACGACCTTGCGCTCCCACACGATGGCGACGAGCACGGTCAGCATCGCGAAGGCGAAGCAGAAGACCGCCTTGAGGATGATCAGCCACCAGATGTCGTTGCCGAACCAGGAGAGATTCTCCGTGGTGGCGGCGAGCTGGGTCAGTGGCGCGCTCATCGGGTGCCCTCCTCTTGCGTGACCGCGGCGGCGCTGCCGACGGAGACGACCTGGCCCGTACGGGCACCGGTGTCGGAGGCGACGCCGTTCCCCGCGGAGTTCAGCGGCAGCCACACCACCCGGTCGGGCATCGCGGTGACGACCAGCGGCAGCGTGACCGCGCCCGCGGGCCCGGTCACCGTCAGCGGGTCGCCGTCGGTGACACCGGCCTCGGCGGCGGTGGCGGCCGACAGCCGGGCGACGGCCGCGTGCCGGGTGCCGGCCAGGGCGTCGTCCCCGTCCTGGAGGCGGCCCTGGTCGAGCAGCAGCCGGTGTCCGGCCAGCAGCGCCTGGCCCGCCTCGGGGCGGGGCAGCGATCCGGCGGACTCCAGCGGCGAGCTGCCCCAGGGGCCGTCCCACCCGGCGAGCCGGTCGAGTTCGGAGCGCGCGCCCCGCACGTCGGCCAGGCCGAGCCGGACGTCGAGCGCGTCGGCCAGCATCGTCAGGACGCGGGCGTCCGGGAGCTGGTGCCGGTTGGTGGCCTGGTCGGGCTTGATGGCCGCGTCGAACATCCGGGCCCTGCCCTCCCAGTTGAGGAAGGTGCCGGTCTTCTCGGCGACCGCGGCGACCGGGAGGACGACGTCGGCGCGGTCGGTGACCTCGCTGGGCCGCTGCTCCAGGCTGACCAGGAAGCCGACCGCGTCCAGCGCCTCGCGGGCGCGGGCCGGGTCCGGCAGGTCCGCGACCTCGACGCCGCCGACGACCAGGGCCGCCAGCTCGCCCGCGGCGGCGGCCTCGACGATCTGGCCGGTGTCGCGGCCGAAGCGGTGCGGCAGCTCCGGCAGACCCCACACCGAGGCGACCTCGGCGCGGGCCCGCGGGTCGGTGACCGGACGGCCGCCGGGCAGCAGTCCGGGCAGCGCGCCCGCCTCGACGGCGCCGCGCTCACCGGCCCTGCGCGGAATCCACGCCAGCGCGGCGCCGGTGGCCGTGGCCAGCCGGACCACGGCGGTCAGCCCGCCGGGCACGGCGGCCAGCCGCTCGCCGACCAGGATGACGGCGCCCGCGGCGCGCAGCGCCTCGGCCGCGGCCTGCCCGGTCTCGTCCAGGCCGACACCGCCCGCGAGCGCGTCCAGCCACTCGGGTTCCGTGCCGGGGGCGGCGGGCAGCAGGACGCCGCCCGCCTTCTCCAGGCCGCGGGTGGCGTGCGTGGCCAGGGCGTACGTCTGCTGCTTGCGCTTGCGGTGCGCCTTGCGGAGCCGCAGGAAGACCCCGGGGGCCTCCTCCTCGGCCTCGAGTCCCGCCAGCAGTACGGCCGGTGCCTTCTCCAGCGCCGTGTACGTGATGCCGGTGCCCGACAGGTCGAGGCCGCGCCCGGCGACCGTGGCGGCCAGGAAGTCGGCCTCCTCGGCGGAGTGCGCGCGGGCCCTGAAGTCCACGTCGTTGGTGCCGAGCACGACGCGGGCGAACTTGGCGTACGCGTACGCGTCCTCGACGGTGACGCGTCCGCCGGGCAGCACCGCGGCGCGGCCGTGCGCCGCGCTGAGCCCGGCCGCGGCGGCGGCCAGCGCCTCGGGCCAGGACGCGGGGACGAGTTCGCCCTCGGCGTTGCGGACCAGGGGGTGGCTCAGCCGGTCGGGGCGCTGCGCGTAGCGGAAGCCGAAGCGGCCCTTGTCGCAGATCCACTCCTCGTTGACCTGCGGGTCGTCGGCCGCCAGCCGCCGCATGACCTTGCCGCGGCGGTGGTCGGTACGGGTCGCGCAGCCGCCCGCGCAGTGCTCGCACACCGACGGCGACGACACGAGGTCGAACGGCCGGGAGCGGAAGCGGTACGCGGCCGAGGTGAGCGCGCCGACCGGGCAGATCTGGATGGTGTTGCCGGAGAAGTACGACTCGAAGGGGTCGCCGACCCCGGTGCCGATCTGCTGGAGCGCGCCGCGTTCCAGCATCTCGATCATCGGGTCGCCCGCCACCTGGTTGCTGAACCGGGTGCAGCGCGCGCACAGCACGCACCGCTCGCGGTCCAGCAGCACCTGGGTGGAGATCGGCACCGGCTTCTCGTACGTCCGCTTCTTGCCCTCGAAGCGCGAGTCGGTGTCGCCGACCTGCATCGCCTGGTTCTGCAAGGGGCATTCGCCGCCCTTGTCGCAGACCGGGCAGTCCAGCGGGTGGTTGATCAGCAGCAGCTCCATCACGCCGCGCTGCGCCTTCTCGGCGACCGGCGACGAGAGCTGCGTCTTGACGACCATCCCGTCGGTACAGGTGATCGTGCAGGACGCGACCGGCTTGCGCTGGCCCTCGACCTCGACGATGCACTGGCGGCAGGCCCCGGCCGGGTCGAGCAGCGGGTGGTCGCAGAACCGGGGGATCTCGATGCCGAGCAGTTCCGCGGCCCGGATGACCAGGGTCCCCTTGGGGACGGACACCGCGATGCCGTCGATCTGCACGGAGATGAGATCTTCCGGCGGCACCGCCGCCTGACCCCCTCCGGAGGGTGCGTTGGTAGTGACGGTCACGCGTGGGCCTCCGTACGGGACTTGTCGGCCCAGGCGGTGGAGCGGGCCGGGTCGAAGGGGCAGCCCTTGCGCTCGATGTGCTCCTCGTACTCCGCGCGGAAGTGCTTCAGAGAGGAGAAGATCGGGGCGGCGGCGCCGTCGCCGAGCGCGCAGAAGGACTTGCCGTTGATGTTGTCGGCGATGTCGTTGAGCTTGTCCAGGTCCTCGGGCCGGCCCTTGCCCGCCTCGATGTCACGCAGCAACTGGACGAGCCAGTACGTGCCTTCGCGGCACGGCGTGCACT
The DNA here is from genome assembly GCF_042957385.1 of Streptomyces sp. NPDC008079. Lineage (NCBI taxonomy): Bacteria > Bacillati > Actinomycetota > Actinomycetes > Kitasatosporales > Streptomycetaceae > Streptomyces > Streptomyces sp. NPDC008079. Next base: position 15,485 of record NZ_JBIBIC010000018.1, on the reverse strand, counting down.
TTCCGCAGGACTCGTGGGCGTAGAACTCGGTCCAGCGGGTGACGGCCCGCACCACGCAGGTCGTCTCGTCGAAGCACTGGAGCGCCTTGGTGCCGAGCATCGATCCGGCGGCGCCGACGCCCTCGTAGTCCAGCGCGACGTCCAGGTGCTCGTCGGTGAACATCGGGGTCGAGGAGCCGCCGGGCGTCCAGAACTTGAGCCGGTGTCCCGGCCGCATGCCGCCGCCGAGGTCGAGGAGCTGCCGCAGCGTGATGCCGAGCGGCGCCTCGTACTGCCCGGGTTTGGCGACGTGCCCGGAGAGCGAGTACAGCGTGAAGCCGGGGGACTTCTCGCTGCCCATCGCCTTGAACCAGTCCTTGCCGCGCTGCATGATCGCGGGAACCGAGGCGATCGACTCCACGTTGTTCACCACGGTGGGACAGGCGTACAGGCCCTCCACGGCGGGGAAGGGCGGGCGGAGCCTGGGCTGGCCGCGACGGCCCTCCAGGGAGTCCAGGAGCGCCGTCTCCTCACCGCAGATGTACGCGCCCGCGCCGGCGTGGACGGTCAACTCCAGGTCGAATCCGCTGCCTTGGATGTCACGGCCGAGGTAACCGGCCGCGTACGCCTCGCGCACCGCCTCGTGCAGCCTGCGCAGGACGGGGACCGTCTCGCCGCGCAGGTAGATGAAGGCGTGGCTGGAGCGGATCGCGTAACACGCGATGATCATGCCCTCGATGAGGGAGTGCGGGTTCGCGAAGAGCAGCGGGATGTCCTTGCAGGTGCCCGGCTCCGACTCGTCCGCGTTGACCACGAGGTAGTGCGGCTTGCCGTCGCCCTGCGGGATGAACTGCCACTTCATGCCGGTCGGGAAGCCCGCGCCGCCACGGCCGCGCAGTCCCGAGTCCTTCACGTACGCGATCACGTCGTCCGGCGCCATGGCGAGCGCCTTGTCCAGGCCCTGGTAGCCGTCGTGCCTGCGGTAGGTGGCCAGGGTCCAGGACTCCGGCTCGTCCCAGAAGGCCGACAGCACGGGGGCGAGCAGCTTCTCCGCCGAGTCCACGGTCATCACTCGCCCTCCTCCTGCCTGGCGTTGTCGGCCACAGGGTCCGCGGCGTTGGCCGGGTCGGACTCGGCGGTCTTGTTGGGCGCGTCGTGCGAGCTGGCGTGCTGGGCGGGCGACGGGGTGTCCCGCGGCCCGGCCGGTGTGTCACGCGGCGAGTCGGCGCGCTGGGTGACGACCCGCGAGGGGGTCTCGCCCTTGTGCAGCCGCAGACCGGTGAGGGACGCGGGGCCCGCGCCGCCGCTGGCCTCGACCGCGCCGGGGCGCTCGTCGGGGAAACCGGCCAGGATGCGGGCGGTCTCCTTGTACGTGCACAGGGGCGCGCCGCGGGTCGGCCGGACCTCGCGTCCGGCGATCAGGTCGTCCACGAGCTGCTTGGCCGACTCCGGCGTCTGGTTGTCGAAGAACTCCCAGTTGATCATCACGACGGGCGCGAAGTCGCAGGCCGCGTTGCACTCGATGTGCTCCAGCGTGACCTTGCCGTCCTCGGTCGTCTCGTCGTTGCCGACGCCGAGGTGCTGCTTCAGCTCGTCGAAGATCGCGTCGCCGCCCATGACCGCGCACAGCGTGTTGGTGCACACGCCGACCTGGTAGTCGCCGGACGGCTTGCGCCGGTACATCGTGTAGAAGGTCGCCACCGCGGTGACCTCGGCGGTGGTCAGGTCGAGCACCTCGGCGCAGAACCGGATGCCGGTCCTGGTGACGTACCCCTCCTCGGACTGCACGAGGTGCAGCAGCGGCAGCAGGGCGCTGCGCGATCCGGGGTAGCGGGCGATCACTTCCTTGGCGTCGGCCTCCAGCCGGGCGCGCACATCGGCCGGGAAGTCCGGGGCGGGCATCTGCGGGATGCCCAGGGACACTCCCCCGGTGGCACCCATGGCCACGTCTGTCATCGGTCGACGCCTCCCATCACGGGGTCGATGGACGCCACCGCGACGATGACGTCGGCGACCTGGCCGCCCTCGCACATCGCCGCCATGGACTGGAGATTGGTGAAGGACGGGTCGCGGAAGTGCACCCGGAACGGGCGGGTGCCGCCGTCGCTGACCGCGTGCACCCCCAGCTCGCCCTTGGCCGACTCGATCGCCGCGTAGGACTGTCCTGCCGGGACCCGGAAGCCCTCGGTCACCAGCTTGAAGTGGTGGATCAGGGCCTCCATCGAGGTGCCCATGATCTTCTTGATGTGGTCGAGCGAGTTGCCGAGGCCGTCGGGGCCGAGCGCGAGCTGCGCGGGCCAGGCGATCTTCTTGTCCTCGACCATCACCGGGCCCGGCGCGAGCCGGTCGAGCACCTGCTCGACGATCCGCAGGCTCTGGTGCATCTCCTCCAGGCGGACCCGGAAGCGGCCGTAGGAGTCGCAGGTGTCGGCGGTCGGCACCTCGAAGTCGTAGTTCTCGTAACCGCAGTACGGGTCGGACTTGCGCAGGTCGTGCGGGAGTCCGGCGGCGCGCAGGATCGGTCCTGTGGCGCCGAGCGCCATGCACCCGGCGAGGTCCAGGTAACCGACGTCCACCATGCGGCCCTTGAAGATCGGGTTGCCGGTGGCGAGCTTGTCGTACTCGGGCAGATTCTTGCGGAACGTCTTCACGAACTCGCGGACGAGGTCGATCGCGCCGGGCGGCAGGTCCTGCGCGAGGCCGCCGACGCGGACGTACGCGTGGTTCATCCGCAGGCCGGTGATCAGCTCGAAGATGTCGAGGATGTACTCGCGGTCGCGGAACCCGTAGATCATGATCGTGGTCGCGCCCAGCTCCATGCCGCCGGTGGCGATGCAGACCAGGTGGGACGCGATCCGGTTGAGCTCCATCATGAGCACGCGGATGTCGGTGGCGCGCTGCGGCACCTGCTCGGTGATGCCGAGCAGCTTCTCGACGGCCAGGCAGTACGCCGTCTCGTTGAACAGCGGCGTCAGGTAGTCCATGCGCGTCACGAAGGTGGACCCCTGGGTCCACGTCCGGAACTCCATGTTCTTCTCGATGCCGGTGTGCAGGTAGCCGATGCCCGACCTGGCCTCGGTGACCGTCTCGCCGTCGATCTCCAGCATCAGCCGGAGCACACCGTGGGTGGACGGGTGCTGCGGGCCCATGTTGACGATGATGCGCTCGTCGTCGGCCTTGCTGACGGTCTCGGCCAGCTCGTCCCAGTCACCGCCGGTGACGGTGAAGACCCGGCCTTCGGTGGTCTCCCGCTCGTCGGCCTGCTGCGGGGCGTGGTGAGTACTCATTAGCTGTACGACCTCCGCTGGTCGGGAGCCGGGATCTGGGCACCCTTGTACTCGACGGGGATGCCGCCGAGCGGGTAGTCCTTGCGCTGCGGGTGACCGGGCCAGTCGTCCGGCATCATGATCCGGGTGAGCGCCGGGTGGCCGTCGAAGACGATGCCGAAGAAGTCGTACGTCTCGCGCTCGTGCCAGTCGTTGGTCGGGTAGACCGAGACCAGCGACGGGATGTGCGGGTCGGCGTCGGGGGCGCTGACCTCCAGGCGGATCAGCCGCGCGTGGGTGATCGAGCGCAGGTGGTAGACGGCGTGCAGCTCGCGGCCCTCGTCGCCGAGGTAGTGCACGCCGCTGACGCCGAGGCACAGCTCGAAGCGGAGCGCCGGGTCGTCGCGGAGCGTCCTGGCGACGGTGACCAGGTGTTCGCGGGCGATGTGGAAGGTCAGCTCGCCGCGGTCCACGACGGTCTTCTCGATCGCCTCGGCCGGGGGCAGGCCCTGCTCCTCCAAGGCGCCTTCCAGCTCGTCGGCGATCTCGTCGAAGACGCCGTCGGGTCCGCCGTAGGGCCTGTTGCTCGCGCCGGGCAGCCGGACGGTACGGACCAGGCCGCCGTAACCGCTGGTGTCGCCGCCGTTGTTGGCACCGAACATGCCCTTGCGGACGCCGATGACCTCACCGGCGTCGGCGCGCTGTCCCGGCAGGTTCTCCGGGGTCTCGGGAGTGTTGCTGGTCACCGCAGCAGGCCCTTCATCTCGATCGTCGGGAGCGCCTTGCGGGCCGCTTCCTCCGCCTCGCGGGCCGCCTCTTCGCGGTTCACGCCGAGCTTGGAGTGCTGGATCTTCTCGTGCAGCTTGAGGATCGCGTCCAGCAGCATCTCGGGGCGCGGCGGGCAGCCGGGCAGGTAGATGTCGACCGGCACGACGTGGTCGACGCCCTGCACGATCGCGTAGTTGTTGAACATCCCGCCGCTGGAGGCGCAGACACCCATCGAGATGACCCACTTGGGGTTCGGCATCTGGTCGTAGACCTGGCGCAGCACCGGGGCCATCTTCTGGCTCACCCGGCCGGCCACGATCATCAGGTCGGCCTGGCGCGGCGAGCCGCGGAAGACCTCCATGCCGAACCTGGCCATGTCGTAGCGCCCGGCGCCCGCGGTCATCATCTCGATGGCGCAGCAGGCCAGGCCGAAGGTGGCCGGGAAGACCGACGCCTTACGTACCCAGCCCGCGGCGGTCTCCACGGTCGTGAGCAGGAATCCGCTCGGCAGTTTCTCTTCGATACCCATGCGTTGGCTCCTGGTCCCCTTCTGTCCCCTGGTCCCCTGGTCCTCTCGGCGTTCCCTAGTCCCACTCCAGGCCGCCGCGCCGCCACACGTACGCGTAGGCGACGAAGACGGTGAGCACGAAGAGGAGCATCTCCACCAGGCCGAACATCCCCAGCCGGTCGAAGGTGACGGCCCAGGGATAGAGGAAGACGATCTCGATGTCGAAGACGATGAAGAGCATCGCCGTCAGGTAGTACTTAATCGGGAAGCGTCCCCCGCCGACCGGCTGCGGGGTGGGCTCGATGCCGCACTCATACGCTTCCAGTTTGGCCCTGTTGTACCGTTTTGGCCCGATGATCGAGGCCATGAAAACGGAGAAGATCGCGAAGCCGGCCGCAAGGCCTCCCAGCACGAGGATGGGCGCGTAGGCATTCACCGTCCCCCGCTCCTTCCTTTTCAGTCGCCAGTGACTGCGTGGGTGTCCCCCCGCCGAGGTGGGCGGAGGAGCCGGCCCTTGCCCGTGGTCCGCGTCACCGAAACGACGAAGATCGCTTCTATGTGAGGCAGTTCACAAGCCTGAGCCGCCTGCATCCTATGCCTGCCGGTCTGTGATCTGCGACACGGGGTACGCCAAGACCTTTGTGATCTCCACCACCTGACGAACGATCATGAAGTCGGATGAGCGGTGATCATGGTGCGGAACGGCCGCAAAGGATCACTTCACGTCACAAGCGGAAGCGTTGTCGCTGGTCAGAGCGGTGCGCGCATTATCAAGGCGCGCTCGGCAGAGGCAAATTGGCGCTGGACGACTCCACGTGATAGCGCGCGGCGGTCGAGCGGCGACGGCCCCGGAGCCCGGCATTCACACGTGATTCACCCGCGTGAAAGCGCGCACGAGCGCATAGGTGACCGCTTATCCGAAACCGGGCGAAAGTGCTCGCGCACCAAGATCACAAACGGGGCATTTGAGCCGTGAGCACGTCAACTGTGTCGCATCCCACCTTTGTTGAACGGAACCAAGCATTCCTGATAGCCAGGACCGCATGTCCCCGAACCAGATACGGACCTCCGCGTCCGACCGGACCTCCGCGTCCGGCTCGCATCCGACCGAATCGCATACCGGCCGCCGACGGCACGCCGCCCCCGGCCGCCCCAACTGGGTACGCAGGGCAGGACTCGTCGGCGGCGTCGTCAGCGCGATCGCTCTCGGCGGCTCCGCCGCCCCGGCCCTGGCCGACAACACCGACTCCACCCCCGCGCACGGCACTCCGGCCCTCACGCCGTCCGATCTCGCGAACGCCGCCGAGGCGGCCGCCCAGGCGTCCACGCTGACCACCGAGGTGACCGCGGCGCAGGCCGCGCAGGCGATCGACCAGGCCGCCATCGCGATGCAGCTCCAGGCCGCCAAGGACGCCTCCGTGGCCGAGGCCGCCAAGGAGGCCGCCGCCACGAAGAAGAGCGCCGACGCCAAGGCCGCCGCGAAGGCGAAGGCCGAGGCCGAGGCGAAGGCCGCCGAGGCCGCCAAGGAGCGCGCCGCCACCCAGGCCGCCTCCCGCTCGGCCGAGCGCACCGCGCTGGCCACACCGACCGCGTCGGCCAACTCGTCCGGTTCTTCTGATTCTTCTGGTTCGTCCGGTTCGTCCGACTCCGGTACGACCACCTCGACGGCCAGTCCGTCCGCCACCACGGCGACCGGCAGCGTCGCGAAGCTGATCAGCTTCCTGAAGTCGCAGATCGGCAAGCCGTACGTGTACGGCGCCGCCGGTCCCGACTCGTACGACTGCTCCGGCCTCACCCAGGTCGCCTACGCCACCGTCGGCGTCGACCTGCCGCGCACCTCCCAGGAGCAGTCCAACGTCGGCACCCCCGTCTCGGTCAGCAATGTGCAGGCCGGCGACATCATCTTCTGGGGCGGCCAGGGCAGCGCCTACCACGTCGGCGTCTACATCGGCGACGGCCAGTACCTGGACGCGGCCAACCCCTCGACCCCCGTGGCCATTCACCAGATGGCCGACTACATGCCGGACTGGGCGGTTCGGGTCCTCTGACCCGTTTCCCCCTTTTCGTACGCTTGGCACCATAAGACCGCCGTGACCCCCTCGCCGGGACGTCACGGCGGTCCGCTGCCCGGTGTGCGCTGACGCGCGGGCGGGGAAGGGGCGGGGGTATGACGGACGCAGACACCCGCACGCCGGACGGTCGGACGTACCGGCGGGCGGGTCAGGACGCGGAGAGCGTCACGCGCTCGGCGTGATCTTGGTCAGGCCGTTGATCACGCGGTCCATCGCGTCACCGCCGGTCGGGTCGGTGAGGTTGGCGAGCAGCTTGAGGCAGAAGCGCATCAGCATCGGGTGGGTGAGACCGCGCTGCGTGGCGATCTGGAGCACCTTCGGGTTGCCGATGAGCTTCACGAAGGCGCGGCCCAGCGTGTAGTAACCGCCGTAGGTGTCCTGGAGGATGCGCGGGTAGTTCTGGAGCGCCAGCTCGCGCTGGGCGGAGGTGGCACGGGCGTGCGCCTGGGTGATGACGTCGGCGGCGATCTGGCCGGACTCCATCGCGTAGGCGATGCCCTCGCCGTTGAACGGGTTGACCAGGCCGCCCGCGTCGCCCACCAGGACCAGGCCCTTGGTGTAGTGCGGCTTGCGGTTGAAGGCCATCGGGAGCGCGGCGCCGCGGATCGGCTGCGTCATGTTGTCCGGGGTGTAGCCCCACTCCTCCGGCATCGAGGCGCACCACGCCTTGAGCACCTCGCGCCAGTCCAGCTCGCGGTACGCGGAGGAGGAGTTGAGGATGCCGAGACCGACGTTCGACGTGCCGTCACCGAGGCCGAACACCCAGCCGTAACCGGGCAGTTGCCGGTCCTGCGGCCCGCGCCGGTCCCACAGTTCGAGCCACGACTCCAGGTAGTCGTCCTCGTGCCGCGGCGAGGTGAAGTACGTGCGGACCGCGACGCCCATCGGCCGGTCCTCGCGGCGGTGCAGGCCCATCGCCAGGGACAGCCGGGTGGAGTTGCCGTCGGCGGCGACCACCAGCGGCGCGTGGAAGGTCACCGGCCGCTTCTCCTCGCCGAGTTTGGCCTCGACGCCGGTGATCCGCCCGGTGCGCGCGTCGGTGATCGGGGCGCCGACGTTGCACCGCTCGTACAGCGTCGCGCCCGCCTTCACCGCCTGCTGGGCGAGGATGTCGTCGAAGTCGTCGCGCTTGCGGACCAGTCCGTAGTTCGGGTACGCGGCCAGCTCGGGCCAGTCCATCTGGAGGCGCACGCCGCCGCTGATGATGCGCAGGCCCTTGTTGCGCAGCCAGCCCGCCTCCTGCGAGATGTCGATTCCCATCGACACGAGCTGCTTGGTGGCGCGCGGGGTCAGGCCGTCGCCGCACACCTTCTCGCGCGGGAACGCGGTCTTCTCCAGCAGCAGGACGTTCAGTCCCGACTTGGCCAGGTAGTACGCGGTCGTCGAACCGGCGGGCCCGGCGCCGACGACGATCACATCGGCGCTGCGCTCGGACAGGGCGGTGTCGGTCACGGTGGGCTCTCCCGTTTCGGCGAGTGTCGGTGTCGGCGACGGTCGTTATCGGCCGGGCGCTGCTCGGCCGAGAGCTGCCCGGCCGGTACCGAGTCTATGAGGCCCGGCGACGGGACACAGCGGGGCCCGCCTGAACCGCGGTTCGCGGCAGCGCGGCGCGTTGACGCGAGCGCGCGGTCCTACGCGGAGGGAGCCGTGGACGGAGCCGTCGCCCGGTGCAGGGCGACGATGCCCCCGGTGAGATTGCGCCAGGCCACCGCGTTCCAACCGGCCTCCTGGAGCCGGGTGGCGAGCCCCTTCTGGTCGGGCCAGGCGCGGATGGACTCGGCGAGGTAGACGTACGCGTCGGGATTGCTGCTGACGGCCGTCGCGACCGGCGGCAGCGCCCGCATCAGGTACTCGGTGTAGACGGTCCTGAACGGCCGGTACGTGGGGTGGCTGAACTCACAGATGACCAGCCGTCCCCCGGGCTTGGCCACCCGCCGCATCTCGCGCAGCGCGGCGGCGGTGTCGTGGACGTTGCGCAGCGCGAAGGAGATGGTGACCGCGTCGAAGACGCCGTCCGCGAACGGCAGCCGGGTCGCGTCCCCCGCCGTCAGCGCCAGCTCCGGGTGCCGCTTCTTGCCCTCGCGCAGCATCCCGATCGAGAAGTCGCACGGCACGACGTCGGCTCCCGCGGCGGCGAAGCGCAGCGAGGACGTGCCCGTCCCCGCCCCCAGGTCCAGCACCCGCTCGCCCGGCCCCACCTCCAGGGCCTGCGCGACGGCCTTCCGCCACAGCCGCGTCTGGCCGAGCGACAGCACGTCGTTCGTCACGTCGTACTTGGCCGCCACGTCATCGAACATGGCGGCGACTTCGTGCGGTTGCTTGTCCAGCGATGCTCGCGTCACGCCCCCACCCTATTCGCATCGCGCGCCGCCAAGGCCGCTGCCCCGTCGGGGGACCTACGCGCGGCGGTGGACGAGGCGGCCGGCCAGGACGGTGGCGACGCAGGAGCCGTCGGTGGCGAGGACGGCGAGGTCGGCCCGGCCGCCGGGGGCGAGGCCGGGCGAGGTGGTGCCGGGCCAGAGCCGGAGCAGGCCGGTGTGGTCGACGGCGGAGCGGACGGCGGCGTCGGTGAGGTCGTCCACCACCCCGGTCACCCCCCGGGAGAGGAGCTCGTGGATGCCGCGCCGCACCGACTCGGCGCGGTCGTGCGGCCGGTCGGGGTCCTGCGGGTCCTCGTGGTAGGTCTCTTCGAGGAAGACGCGCACGCCGTCGGCGACGAGTCCTGGGCCGATGGTGCCGCGCCAGCGCCGCACCCGGGCGTCCGGGTGCGCGGCGGCGACCTCGTCCATCGGCCCGACGGCGACGACCCGGCCGCCGTCGACGAGGACGGCGCCGTCCGGGACGGCCTCGCCGCCCGCGGTGAGCCGGAGCAGCGGGGCGACGTGAAGGGTCAGCATGGGTCCATGATCCAGCACGCCGGGCCTCCGGGGGCAGGCCGCCCCCGGTCGCCTCAGCGCGAGGCGTCCAGCAGCTTCAGCTCCGGGTGCGCCGTACCGCCCTCGATCGCCGTGGACGACAGGTGCGAGACGACGTGGTCGTTGACCGGGTCGTTCGCCGGGTCGTCGTGGATGACCAGGTGCTCGTACGTGGTGGCGCGCTGCGCCGGGACGCGGCCCGCGGACCGGATGAGGTGGATCAGCTCCATCCGGTTGGAGCGGTGCTTGGCGCCGGCCGACGACACCACGTTCTCCTCCAGCATCACCGAGCCGAGGTCGTCGGCGCCGTAGTGCAGCGAGAGCTGGCCGACCTCCTTGCCGGTGGTGAGCCAGGACCCCTGGATGTGCGCCACGTTGTCGAGGAAGAGCCGCGCGATGGCGATCATCCGCAGGTACTCGAAGAGGGTCGCCTGCGTCTGCCCCTTCAGGTGGTTGTTCTCCGGCTGGTAGGTGTACGGGATGAAGGCCCGGAAGCCGCCGGTACGGTCCTGCACGTCGCGGATCATCCGCAGGTGCTCGATCCGCTCGGCGTTGGTCTCACCGGTGCCCATCAGCATGGTGGAGGTGGACTCGACGCCCAGGTTGTGGGCGGTCTCCATGATCTCCAGCCAGCGCTCGCCGGACTCCTTCAGCGGCGCGATGGCCTTGCGCGGCCGGGCGGGCAGCAGCTCGGCCCCGGCGCCCGCGAAGGAGTCCAGGCCCGCCGCGTGGATCCGGCGGATCGCCTCCTCGGCGCTGACCCCGGAGATCCTCGCCATGTGCTCGACCTCGGACGCGCCGAGGGAGTGGATGACGAGCTGCGGGTACGCGGCCTTGATCGCGGAGAAGTGCTCCTCGTAGTACTCGACCCCGTAGTCCGGGTGGTGGCCGCCCTGGAACATGATCTGGGTGCCGCCCAGCTCCACGGTCTCCGCGCAGCGCCGCAGGATGTCGTCGAGCCCGCGCGACCAGCCCTTGTCGGTGTCCTTGGGGGCCGCGTAGAAGGCGCAGAACTTGCACGCCGTCACGCAGACGTTCGTGTAGTTGATGTTCCGCTCGATGATGTACGTCGCGATGTGCTCGGTGCCCGCGTACCGGCGGCGGCGTACGGCGTCGGCGGCCGAGCCCAGCGCGTGCAGGGGCGCCGAGCGGTAGAGGTCCAGCGCCTCCTCCGGCGTGATCCGGCCACCGGCGGCGGCACGGTCGAGGACGGCTGCGGTATCGCTCACCGGGAGGTCCTTTCGGAGGAGTGCGGACGTGGAGTGCGGACGGACCAGCCCAGCGTACGCCAGCGTCCCGGACGACCCACGGCCCCCACGGACGGGTGTGCCGGACGTACGGGGGTGCCGGACGCGCGGGGCTGCCGAACGTACGGGTGCGCCGGACGCGCGTGTGCGCCGCGGCGGATCATGTCGCCGCGGCGCACACGCCGGGTCTCGCGGGTCGTGCCGGACGGTCGGGGGGACCGTCAGCCGTTCAGACCCTTGGCGAGCTGCTCGTCCGCCTGCTGGAACGCGTCGGCCGCGCTCTCCAGGAACTTGCCCATGCCGTCCAGACCCTCGATGGTCTTGGTGGCACCGGTGTTGAACTCGCTGTAGGACTGGTCGAACTGCTTCGAGGAACGGTCCGTGACGTAGCCGCCGTTGACGAGATCCTGAACGAACTTGTGCAGCGTGTTCAGCTTCTCGGTGATCTCGTGCTGACCGGTGCGCAGCTTGGTGGCCGCATCCCGCATGTCCTGGTACGTAACGTTGACATTAGCCATAGCGGCTTACCTCTCGTCGAACGTGCCGCAGGGCCGACCCCCGTGGCTCCTGATCGCAGATTTGTCTGATGGTCTGCTGATGCCTCAACTTACAGGGGAGGACGTGAGGGGTGCAGCCCCCGGTTCCCGGTACCGAAACGTCGACGTGACGGCGTCGAAGATGTCGAAGAACGAGTCCGCCAGGTCGAGTACGGCACTGCTGCCCGCCACGAGCGCGACCTTGTCGGAGTGCCCCGGCAGCGGGATGAACGTCTGCATCAGCACGGTCCGCACCGTCCGCGAGTCGCCCGGCACGGTGACGTCCTCGATGCCGTACGTCCGCGCCGCCAGGCCCGTCTCCGGGATGTCGACGGTGGTCACCTTGCGCCACGGGTCGCCGTCCTTGGCCGCCTCCCGCGCACGCAGCCCCGCCACGATCGACGCCGGGTCCGCAGCCAGCAGTTCACCCTCCGGCGTCCGCGCGCCGATCAGCGAGACCGTCACCGACGCGGTGAGCGGCAGCGCGCCGAAGTTCTGCGCCATGCAGCCGACGTACACCGCGCCGCTCTCGTACGCGTCCCGCGCCGCCTTGCGCAGGAACCGCGCCAGCACGTCGCGGTGTTCGGCCAGCGCCGGATTCTCCTTGACGCGCTGCGCGATGGTGCGGCGCACGCTCTCGTCGCGGGTCGCCGGGTGCAGGTCGAACTCCCACCACGTCATGGGCACCGTGAGGGAGAAGCCCTCCCGCTCGACGGGCATCACCCGTACGGGCCGCGGCTGTCCGCTGTCGTCGGCGTCCGCGCCGGGGGTCGTCACTTGCCGTCTCCCTTGGCGGACTTGGCGAGTTGGTCCGCGAGGTCCTTGTCCGCCTTCTTGATCTCGCGCACCGCGGTGTCGGCCATCTTCGACAGCCCCTCCAACTGGCTGTCGATCTCCTTGCGGCCGTCCTTCCAATTGTGCTCGAAGCTGTCGAGCGCCCCCGACACCTTGTCCGAGCCCAGCTTGGCCTCGTACGAGTTGAAGAGTTTCCGCGTCCCGTTCATGGTCGTCCGCACGGAGTCCAACGTCCGCGCGAAGTCCTCAAGTCCGGTCAGATCGACCGCGAGCCGATCCGGAGCCCCACCCATCCGATCCCCCTCCCCACGTCAGGTCGTCCGCTCCAACAATCCCACTGTTCCGCCGCCGGGCGGCGCGGCCGTGACCCGCAGCAGGTCGTCCTCGGGGTCGAGGACGAAGCCCGCCGACGTCAGCACGGCCGCGAGCGCCGGGCTCATGGCCTGCTCGATCTCTCCGAAGCGCTGCATCGTGCCCGCGGCCTCGTCCCGCGCCGCGACCGCCCGGTCCGCGGCCACGGCGAGGCTGGGGTGCGGGCGCCAGGACACGACGACGCCGGGGTCGTCGTCGTCCAGCGCGTCGATCTCCACCTGCGCCCCCCGCGCCACCAGCCGGTGCCCCCCGGCCGCGACCGGCAGCCCGGCCAGCTCCAACTCGTCCCGCACCTGCGCGGCGAGCCGCCGCATGGCCGCCATCGTCTGGTCACTGGGACCGGTCATCGCGATGTCCTCGCTCTCCTGGTCAGAACGGCAGGGAGGTCCAGCCGTGGTTGCGGGCCTCGGTGTTGATCAGCCCCCGGAGCATGTCGCGGGCGGCCCCGGCCAAAGCGTGGTCCTCAGCATAAGGAACCGTGTACGTGATCTTCGCGAGGTCGCTGAGGCCGCCCTTGAGCGCGGGCAGGCAGATCTTCGAGCACGGGTACCGCTCGGTGTACAGGTGCGTGATCTTGTCCATGCTGATGCCCTTGGCCTTGAGCTGGTTGATGATGTCGATCTCGGCGTGCAGCTTCTTGCCCTTGCTGAATCCGATGACGATCTCGTCAAGACCCTCCACACGGGCCGCGGCCACATTGCGTCCCGCGGGGAAGAACTGCACGCCGTTCTTGAACCGTGCCTCGAAGGCCGCCTTCGCGAGATCGGTGGAGGCGTAGGCGATCTCGGAGATGCACGGGCCCAGGCCCAGCGGGTCGGACCAGAGCGTCGGGTTGTGGACGTAGGCGTAGTTGTTGGGCGCCGGGGCCAGGCCCAGCGGGTCGGGGCTGAGGTACCGCGCGGACTCGGGGTCGTAGTAGCGGTAGTGGTTGTAGTGGAGCCCGGTCTCCGGGTCGGCGTACTGACCGGGGAAACGTAACGGGCAGTACGCGCCCTCGTCCGGCGGGGCCAGCGGCGCTCCCCAGACCGTCGCCCGGCCCTGCCGGTGCACCCGCCCGTCGTCGCCGATCAGTTCGGTGGGGGTGCCGATCAGATCGGTGACGATCGCGTAGAACCGCCGGTCGATCTCCTCGTCGGGAGCGTCCCGCAGCGCGCTGCGTTCGGTCTGCGCGACCGGGGCGTCGCCGTCCGGCGTCCAGTCCCACGTCGTGGTGGTGACCGTGTCGCCCGCCGTCGTGCGCTCCTCGGCCAACTCCGTCTCGTACCAGGTGAAGTCGGTGCGCTCCCGCACCCGCCCGTCCGGGCCCAGCCGTTCCTTGGCGATCCGGCGGCCGAGCGCGTCGTACCGGTAGCGCCAGACCGAACCGTCCGGCGTCGTGACCCCGGTGAGGCGGTCCTCGGCGTCCCAGGTGTACGTCCACCGCTTACTGCCGCCGGACAGCAGGGCGCGGGTGCGGCCGGCCAACCGGCCCTGAGCGTCGTAGGTGTACCGGGTACGGCCGAGGCGGCGCGGCAGCATGCCCGTGTACTCGCCGGCGTCCTCCGTCCGCTCCCCGCCCGCCTGTTCGCCGGATTCCGACGGCCCGCCGGACGTGAGGTTGCCCGCGCCGTCGTAGGTGTACCGCTGCGACCAGCCGTCGCCGTCCACCGCGACGACGCGACCCGCAGCGTCGGTGGTCAGCCTGCGTTCCGCCGACGCCTCGCCGATCGTCGCGAGGTAGCCGTCGGCGCCGAATCCGTAGGCACGGCGGTGCGCGAGGGCGCCGGAAGGGTCCTCGGGGCCGAGCACGGTCTGTGCGACCAGGCGTCCCGCGCCGTCCCACTCCTGCGTCAGGAACGGGCGGTCCCCGGTGCGGCGTTCGGTCTCCCGCCCGGCCCGGTCGTAGCCGAACGACACGGTTCCGGCCGCGCCGTGCAGCACGACGGGGCTGTTCGACCGGTCGTACTCCCAGCGGGACCGCGCCCCGGACGGCGTGACGCGCCCCACCCGGCGGCCGAGCGCGTCGTACTCGACGGCGACCGTACGGCCGTTCCCCGTCTCGGCCACCACCCGTCCGGCCGCGTCCCGCGCCAGGACCAGATCGCTGTCCTCGTTGACGGCCCGCACCGTACGGCCCACGGCGTCGAACGCGTACGTGGACACGGACGTCCCGGCGCGCACCTCGGTCGCCTGGCCCATGGCGTCCCGCTCGTAACGGGTGCGCTCACCCGCGCCGTTGACCCGCTCGACCAGCCGACCGGCCGCGTCGTGGACGTATCCGATGGTCCGCCCGTCGAAGTCCGTCTCCCGGATCACCCGGCCCACCGGGTCGCGCTCGTAGGTCCAGGTCAGCCCGAGCGGATTGGTCACCGAGGTCAGCTGCCGCTCGGTGTCGTAGGCATACGTGTATCCGGCGCCGTCCGTGCCCGTGCGCCCGGTGGCGGAGTCCATCCCGGAGATCTCGTAGCGCGTGACCCGCCCGTCGGGGCCGCGGTGCTCGACCGTGTTCCCCTCGCCGTCGTACGCCCACTGGTCGGTGGAGCCGTCGGGCAGCACCCGTCGGCTGAGCAGCCCCTCCACCGTCCAGGCCAGTTCGGTGACCTCCCCCGCGGGGGAGGTCACGGCCCGGATTCGCCCGAAGGGGTCGCGGTCCAGCCGCACCACGGCCCCCACCGCGTCGATGAGGGCCACCGGGATGCCCGCCGCGTCGTTCTCGATGCGCTGCTGCTCGACGCCGAGCGCGTCCGTGACCGACGCCAGGGCGCCACGGCCGTCCCGTTCGAACACCGTCGTGGCACCGGTCGGATCGGTGACGGTCCGCTGGTTGCCCCGCTCGTCGTACGTGTACCGCCACCGTCCGCCGTCCGGCTGTGTCACGGCGACGGGCAGCCTGACGCCCTCGTACTCGACCGTGGCGACTGTGCCGTTGGGGTGGGTGATGTGGGTGGGGTTGCCGTGGGTGTCGTAGGTGTAGGTGGTGGTGTGGCCGAGGGGGTCGGTGTGGGTGAGGAGGTTGTCGTGGGGGTCCCAGGTGCGGTGGGTGGTGTG